>NZ_KV835608.1:207454-343870 GCF_001838065.1 Neisseria sp. HMSC078C12
GTCGCGGGTTCGAGCCCCGTCCGCCGCGCCATCAAGTTAAAAATAAAAAATACTGGTTTTTACCGGTATTTTTTTCGTCTGTACCCTATGCCTTTTCGTAAAGAGCCTGATTATTTAGACAAGAGAAGCCGGAAATAAACTTAAAACATACGTCTTCAATACCAAAGATAAAACCATCCATCTCAAGCTGATTCACACCAAACGCTTATTCATCCAATCCCTGAATCATCCTTCAAAATAGACATAAATACTTGCCCCTCTTACACAAAGGCCGTCTGAAACGTCAATACATTTTCAGACGGCCTTTTTTTAGCTTATCAAGCCTGATACCTAATCATGCAGGAGGCTTTAGCATCAATCCAATGATCTCCGCCCGGCTGAACGATTTTAGACACCAGCTTATCCAAGTCGCGTAGATAATCGGTTGATTTCTGGCTATTGATAATGACGACAACCAACAACGGTTTTTCGCCCAACCAATACCCAGCCAGTGCGCGGACATCTTTGAGCGTACCGGTTTTGAGGCGCAGGTTTTCACCGGGCTGTTTCAAGCGCGTTTTAAGCGTGCCGTCTTTACCGGCAATCGGCAGCGTACTGATAAACTCGTTTTTAAACGGGCTGAAGTAGGCTTTTTCCAACATTTGCGCCATCATTCGCGCATTGAGCCGTTCTACGCGGGACAGGCCTGAGCCGTTTTCCAACACCAGCCCTTCCGTATTGATACCGGCAACCGCCAACTCGCTTTTTACGATAGAGGCAGCCTTGGCCTGCGCCTGCTGGTAATCAGATATATGTCCGGCAAATTTAAGGAAAACCGAACGGGCAATCAGATTATTGGAATGCTTGTTCATATCGGTGAGGATATCGGCAAGCGGTTTGGATAGATGGCTCGCCAACACATGCGCGTCATGAGGCGCGACACCTGTCGTCAGGCCGTCTGAAACCGTGCCGTCTTGTTGACGCCATTGGTTGACAAAACTTTTGCCGACAAATTCTTTCATGCTGTACATATTCAAATACAGCTCTTTGCCCAAGCAGCTTTCCGGCAGCTTGCCCGATACGGTCAGCGTATTGTTTTTATAGGAAGTCTTCATGTGGTTTTTTAAAACGCTGCACTTCCCTTCCTTATCTTCAAGCGTCAATTTATTTTGAATATTCAGATTCGGCAGCGGCGGATTGGTACGGATGACCAAGCGTCCGTCTGCTTCTTTTTCGGCGCTAAGTTCAACGGTTTTATACGCCAACATATTAGGGTCGGGCGGCGTCATAAAGCTTTCGGCAGAATCGGAAGCAAAATCATCCGGATTCTTCACATCGCCCCAGAGACTGCGGTCGAGTATCAGATGTCCGTCAATATGGCGTATGCCCTTATCGCGCATCTGTTGCTGCATTTGCACCAGATCATGCTGGTCAAACACAGGATCGCCGCTCCCCACCCAATACACATTGCCTTTCAGCGTATCGCCTTTGATTGCGCCGTTGGTTTTAAACTCGGTTTTCCAACGATAATCACCGCCCAGCATACGAAATGCGGTAAACGCCGTTACCAGCTTCATGGTTGAAGCAGGATTGCGCAACTCATCGGCACGGTGTTCCACAATCACTTTACCGCTGTCCAGTTCCTGCACATAAACGGAAATTTCATTTTCAGGAATACGGCCGAAATCCAAAGCCCATGACGGACACGCCGCCACCATCAGGCTGATTAATAAAATATTTTTTAACTTCATTGTGTTACGAAAAATTGATACATCTGTACGAGGTACTGAGGCCGTCTGAACGTTTCAGACGGCCTGTTATTTATTTCTGGTGCGCTTTCAAACGCAAAGCAAACATAACGACAACGACACCGACAACCAAGGCGCAACCCATCGCCAAATGGATACCGTCCAACATTGCCTGTTGCGGCATATTTGCACCGGAGAGCTTCTCGCCGATATTGGTTGCACCGACAAAAAACGCCGCGCCGATGGCACCGGCAATCGGATTGATGGTAGTCAAAATTGCTGCGCCGTGCGGATTGAGCGTTTTCGGTAATGAATTCAGACCATGGGTTTCACCGGTTACGCAGGCAGACACGGACACCGCCAACAGCGTAAACATCGCTGTCAGCATCATCACTTGCGTGTCAATCCGTAAAAACAGCCACAATACCGCCAATGACACCACCAGCATCACGGTTGCCGGCAAGACTACAAAGCGTCCGCCCTTTTTGTCCAACAATTTGCCGAACAAAGGCGCGGCAACCGCTTGGGCAATGCTGGCGGGCATCAGGATCAGGCCGGTTGCCGTACCGGTCAGCATCAGCACTTGCTGCGTGTACATCGGCACCATCAGTTCCAATCCCAAAAACAGGAATACCGCGCCGGCCAAAATCACAACGCAATATCTGAACTGCTTGTATTCAAACGCACGAAGGTTCAACAAAGGCGTCGCCAAACGGAACTGACGGTGTGCAAACCAACCCACCAGTAAAACGGAAGCGACAAAGAGCAGGATGAATTCCACCAGCGGCAAATGGGCGAAATTACTGCTCGCATACACCAGCCCGCCGAAGCCCGCAATCGACAGCACAGCCGACAACATATCGATTTTCGGACGGCTGATGTTGCTCAAATTAACCGTCAAATATTTGCCCACCAACAGCATCGCCGCCAACATAAACGGCGCGGTAAAACCGAACAGCACGCGCCAATGCGTGTGGTCGATGATGATGCCCGACAGCGTCGGCCCCATCGCGGGCGCGGCGGTGAACATCATGGTAATCACGCCCATCGCCGTTCCGCGCTTGTTGGGCGGGTAAATCGACAAAATGCCGTTAAACAGGAGCGGGACGAAAAACGCGGCAGACACCGCCTGCACCATCCTCCCCACAACCAAAATTCCGAAAGTCGGCGCAAACGCGCAAATCATCGAACCGGCCAAAAACGTTGCCTGCGTAAACAGCACCATTTTGCGCGTTTCAAACCATTGAATCACGCCTGCCGTAATCGGCGTAAACGCGCCCATCACCAGCAAAAAGCCCGTCGTCAGCCATTGAACCGTCGTCTTATCGACCCCGAAATCCTTCATAATCGGCGTAAGCGCGACATTCAGCAGAGTATCGTTGAGATAGCCGAAAAATGCACCGATAAACAGCGTCGCCACAATGGTTTTAGCAGGAAAATCAGGATTGTCGGCGTGGTATTCGTGCGCCGTATCATTTTCTTGAAAATCAGAAGCGTGCATAATAATTTGAAATATCAGCGAAACTGTTATTTTAGCATAAACTGTTTTGACAGGCCGTCTGAAACCTTGACCGCATCCATAGACAACACTAAAATCTAGAATAGTCTTCATTTTTATTATCAAACAGGAGAAAAACATGTCAAAAAAAGTCAGCATCTTGGTCGGCAGCCTGCGTAAAGGTTCGTTCGCACGAAAAATTGCACAAAACGTCATTTCCATGTTCCCCGAAGGCTACGAAGCGCAAATCGTCGAAATCGGCCATTTACCTTTGTATAACTTCAACTACGACGATCCTGCCGTTACCGACTTCCCCACTCCGCCCAGCTATACCGAGTTCCGCGAAACCATCAAAGCCTCTGCCGGCGTATTGTTCGTGACTTCCGAAAACAACCGTACCGTCCCTGCCTGCCTGAAAAACGCCATCGACATCGGCTCCAAACCCAATGCCGATGTTGCCTGGAAAAAAACACCGGCCGGCATCATCAGCCATTCCGTCGGCAAAATGGGCGGTTATAGCGCGCAAAAAAATCTGCGCCTTGCTCTCTCATATTTCGATATGCCGCTGACCGGCCAGCCGGAAGTGTTCCTCGGCAACTCGCCCACCCTGTTTGACGACAACGGCCGACTCATCGAATCCGCGCGCGGCTTTGTTCAAGGCTATATCGACCAACTGGTTGCCTTGATTGAGAAAAACCCTAAATAATCGGGATTGAAGCATACAGGCCGTCTGAAAACCGAATTTCAGACGGCCTCATCGTTTGCAAAAATCAGTTTTTCAACCCTTCCTAAATTTTTACTAATTGAGTGCGGTTATAATCACTGTCCGCCCATCCTTTGGAGAACTTCCATGCGCGTATTATTGATTGAAGACGATGCCATGATTGCCCAAGCCGTCAGCGCCAATCTGAAAGACGCCGGCTACGCTGTCGATTGGGTCAGCCGCGGTTCGGAAGTGGCCGCGGCAGTGGCGGCGCAGGCATACGATTTGCTGCTCTTGGGTTTGGGTTTGCCCGGCAAAGACGGTTTGGACGTATTGGCGCAAATCCGCAACGGCGGCTGTACCGTTCCCGTCTTAATCGTAACCGCGCGCGATGATTTGCACAGCCGCCTCAACGGCCTGGACGGCGGCGCAGACGACTACATCGTCAAACCCTTCGACATGGCGGAACTGCAAGCTCGTATGCGCGCCGTATTGCGCCGACACGGCGGACAGGCGCAAACGCTGCTGACCAACGGCATCATCACGCTCAACCCTTCCACCCATCAGGCGGAAGTAGTCGGACAGGAACAGGCCGTCATGCTCAGCAACAAAGAATTTGCCGTCCTCCAAGCCCTGCTGCTGCGTCCGGGCATGATTCTGTCGCGCAGCGATTTGGAAGACAAAATCTACGGCTGGGGTGAAGAAGTCGAAAGCAACGCCGTTGACTTCCTGATTCACGCCTTACGCAAAAAACTCGGCAAAGAAGCGATTCAAAACGTCCGCGGGGTCGGCTGGCTGGTTGCACAAAACAACCAGGCCGTCTGAAAAACCACAACTATATCAATACACAAACCATGCAACGCCTTATCCACACCATCAAACAATCCCTGCAAGTCCGAATCAGCCTTGCCCTGATCTGCATGCTCCTGCCCCTCTCCATCCTTGCAGGCATATTTTCTTATTACGATACTTATCACGAGACCCAAGAGGTTCAAGACGACCTGTTGCGCCAAGTCGCTAATTATCTCGACCCGAGCGATGCCGATGACGAGAAACACTCGCTCGACAACGACAACAAGATTTCCGTTCAATTTCCCAATACGCCCAACCCCATTGTCAGCCTGCCTGAGAAGATTTCAGACGGCCTGCACACCATTCAGGCCGACGACGACGACGATTACTACCGCGTTTACACCCGCACCACCAAACAAGGCCGCATTGCCGTCATGCAGGAAAGCGACTACCGCGAAGAGCTGGCCGAAATGGCCGCCGTGCAGAGCATCCTCCCCATGCTCCTCGCCCTGCCCCTGATTATCCTACTCACCGTCTGGATTACCCACCGCACCATGCGTTCCGTCAAAACCCTGTCCAACGATTTGGAACAGCGCCAAATCAACGACCTCTCGCCGATAGACACGCAAGACATTCCCAGCGAAATCCAAGGCTTTGTCATCGCCATCAACAACCTGTTGCAACGTACCGACGAAAACGTCCGCCAACAGCAACGCTTTATCGCCGATGCCGCACACGAATTGCGCAGCCCCATGACCGCCCTTTCCCTTCAGGCAGAGCGGCTCAACAATATGCAGCTGTCCGCCGAAGCGCGCGAGCAGTCCGCCCTGTTGCAACAAAGCATACAGCGCAACCGCCACCTGCTCGAGCAACTCCTCTCCCTCGCACGCGCCCAAGCACCCGAAACCCAACGCCCCAAAACCTTGATCAGCCTGCAAAACCAGTTCCGCCGCGTCTTGCAGGAACTCATGCCGCTGGCGCTGGCCAAAGGTCAAGACATCGGCGTCGCCGTCGAAAACGACTGCCAAATCCACGCCGACGACACCGAAATCTACACCCTTATCAAAACCTTTACCGACAACGCCATCCGCTATACTCCCAAAGGCGGCCGCATCGATTTGGGCTTTGACGAAACCGCCGAATACCTCAACATCTGGGTGGAAGACAACGGCCCCGGCATTCCCCCAAGTGAACGCCAACGCGTTATCGACCCTTTCTACCGTATTCTCGGCACCGAACAACAAGGCACCGGTCTGGGGCTTTCCATCGCAGACACCATTGTCAAACGCCATCAAGGCCGTCTGAAACTGGCCGACAGCCGACGCTTTGACAGCGGCTTGCTGATCATTGCCGAGTTGGATAAAAAGACGCTTTAAATAATTGACCCGCTCAAATTGGTTTATCTAGCTTTAAGCCGATAAATGAAAACGCTTTAAAACCAAAGGCCGTCTGAAAATGACTTTCAGACGGCCTTTTTATCTTTTAAAGCAAACCTACTTCATTCCTCACAAATACGGCAGCAAGGTTTGGCGGAGGATTTCCATATCGGTAATTTCAGTGATATTGGCTTTGCCCAAGTATTCCAAGCCGACAAAACGCATGATGCCGCTGCTGACTTTTTTGTCGTGGCTCATGTGTTCAATCCATTTTTCAAATGAGAAAACAGGCGGCGCAGACGGGAGGGAGGCGGCTTTCATTAAAGCGGCAATGCGGTCGGTATCGGCCTGTTGGGTTTTGCCCAAAATTTGCGACAAACGGGAAGCAAGGACGCAACCGGCGGCAACGGCTTCACCGTGCAGCCATACGCCGTAGCCCATTTCGGCTTCGATGGCATGGCCGAAAGTGTGGCCGAGATTCAGCCATGCGCGGATGCCCTGCTCGGTTTCGTCTTGGGCAACAATATCGGCCTTCATTTTGCAGCAATGGTAAACGGCTTCCGCCATTTTTTCTTGATGTTGCGCCATCAGGTCGGCCATATTTTCTTCCAACCAAGCAAAAAATTCGGCATCGCCCAATGCGCCGTATTTGATGACTTCGGCCATGCCTGCGGAAAGTTCGCGCTGCGGCAGCGTTTGCAAGGCGGTCAAATCAGCCAAAACGGCTTGTGGCTGATAAAATGCGCCAATCATGTTTTTGCCGAGCGGATGGTTGATGGCGGTCTTACCGCCGACCGAGGAATCAACCTGGCTGAGCAATGTGGTCGGTACTTGGATAAAAGGTGCGCCACGCTGATAAGTTGCCGCGGCAAAACCGACCATGTCGCCTATCACGCCGCCGCCCAAAGCGATTAAAGTGGTTTTGCGCTCGGCACGGTTTTGCATCAAGCCATCGTAAATCAGGTTGAGCGTCTGCCAGTTTTTATATTCTTCGCCGTCGGGAAGGATAATGCTGAAATGCGGCACGCCCAGTCTGTCTAAGGCCGTCTGAAGTTGCTTGAGATAAAGCGGCGCAACGGTTTCGTTGGTAATGATGGCCGCTTTTTTGCCTAAATAGGGCTGAAGCAGCGTATCGACCTGCTCGATCAGTTTATACCCGATAAAGATGGGGTATTGATGGGACAGGGTTTGGACAGTCAGGGTGCGCATGGTGTTCCTTTGTAAAGCGTGTTATTCGCTCAATATTTCAATCAGCCGTTTGAGCGTTTTGTGGCAGCTGTCGGATTCGATAACGAAATGGGCGGTTTGACGGTACAGCGTATCGCGCTGGTCATACAGATCTTGCAGTTTGGCCAAAGGATCGGCAACTTGCAACAGCGGCCGGTTGCTGTCGTAACGGGTACGCTCCAGCAAGGTTTCAGGGCTGGCATGCAGATAAACAACCGTACCGTTTTGGCGCAGAATCTGTCTGTTTTCACTGCGTAACACGGAGCCGCCGCCGGTCGATAAAACGATGTTGCGCCGGGAAGCGAGCTTTTTCAGCATATTGGTTTCGCGGTTGCGGAAGCCTTCCTCCCCTTCCATCTCAAAAATGGTCGGAATGGATACGCCCGAAGAAGTGCAGATTTCGTAGTCGCTGTCGTAAAACGGGCATTCAAACATTTGGGCAAGCTGCTTGCCCAAAGTGGTTTTGCCCGCGCCCATCAGCCCGATTAAAATTAAATTGCCGTTGATTTTTTCCATGAGGGTCATTTTATACGATATGGCGGTTTCTTGGAAAAGTTCGTGGTTTTTCAGACGGCCTGAAACGAAAGGCCGTCTGAAAACGAAAACAGGCATACCTTTGCAGATATGCCTGTTTGTCATTCTAAAATCAATAACGCAGATTGTTACCTACATTATCCATAATGCGCGGCGTGATGAAAATCAACAGCTCACGGCGGTTTTCACGCTTGCCGCGTGATTTGAACAAATTGCCGACAACGGGAATATCGCCCAAAACGGGGACTTTGTTCACTGCATTGGTGCTTTCTTCTTCGTAAATACCGCCGACAATCAGCGTACCGCCATCTTCAACCATGGCTTGGGTATTCAAGTGTTTGGTGTTGATACACTTGGTTGTCAGAGAATCTACGGTACAGTCGATCGGGGTATCGCGATTAATCTTCACAGTCATGATGATTTGACCGTCAGGCGTAATGTTCGGCGTTACGGTCAAGCCCAAAACGGCTTTCTTGAAGGTAATCGAAGTCGCACCGCTGGAAGAAGCTTCTTGGTAAGGGATTTCCGTACCGGATTCAATTTTGGCTTCTTTACGGTCTTGTGTCAGCACGCGCGGATTGGAAATGGTTTTGCTCTTACCTTGTTCTTCAGACGCGCTGATTTCCAAACCCAATGCGCCGGACGAGAACGCACGCACCAGCGCAATGCTGTTGACTGCGGCTGCGGTCGGCAGGCTGACGTTCGGATCCAAAGACCATGTGCGGTAGCCTATGTCGCCACGGTTAAACGAGGCATTGGTATTGTAATTGGTTTGTGCATTGCTCCAGTTGCTGCCCCATGCCGTACGGCCGCTTGCGCCACCGGAACCGAATTTAACGCCCAAATTGCGGAAGAAGGTATCTTCTGCTTCGACAATGCGCGCTTCAACCATCACTTGACGGGTCGGAACATCCAATTCATCAATCAGTTTGCGGAATTTCTCAATCACGCCGCGGTTGTCGGTTACGATCAGCGTATTGGTGGCCGGATCGATTAAGGCGCTGCCTCGGTTGCTCAACAGAGTATTGCGGGTATTGGAATTATTGCTGTCGTATTCTTCCAAACGCAAAATTTTGCGGAATTCTTCCACGTTTTTGTATTTCAACTGGAAGGTTTGAGAATACAGCGGACCCAATTCGGCAATCTCTTTTTCAGCCTGCAAGAAGGCTTTGTCTTTTGCTAACAATTCATCGCGAGGTGCGATATTGATAATGTTGCCTTGACGGCGCATATCCAAATTACGCGCCTGCATGACCAAATCCAATGCCTGATCCCAAGGTACATCTTTCAGGGACAGGGTCATGGTGCCTTTGACAGTATCGCTGGCAACAATATTCAAGCCGGACTCTTTCGCCAAAATCTGCAAAATGGTACGGACTTCTACATCTTGGAAATCCAAGGAAATTTTACGGCCTTTAAACGATTTGTTTGCATTTTGGTTCAAGCCGCCGGATTCGGTATTGGCGGCTTTAGGCGATACTTCAAATACAAAACGGCCGGAAGAGGCTTTGGTATTGATGTCCCAATTCGCATTATTGTTGCGGATAATGAGCTGGGTAGAATTGCCGATACGTTTGAGCGTAACGTTTTGTACAGGCGTATTGAAGTCAGCCACATCTAAACTGCGTTGCGCTTGTGTCGGCAGCGTATGGTTTTTCAAGGTAACAACGACGCGGTCGCGTTGCTGTTTGATGTCCGGCTGTCCGCTGAAACCCGGAGCAGACAGTTCAATAATGCCGGAATTGCGTGCGCCTTTGCGGAAATCGATATTGGCGGCCGAAACGGCTTGATAAGCCTGAGTAGCGCGCGCGGTAGACGGTGTAGCTGCACGTTCATTTACAACGGCCGCATTGGTTTGGTCAGTAGATTCGTTTACGAATACCCAAACTTCGTTGCCGCGAATTTCAGTATTGTATTGGCTGATTTTGTTCAAACCCAAAACCACGCGTGCGCGGTCGTTGTTTTGTGCCGCAGTAATTTGATTCAGCAAGGGGTCGGCATATTCCAAAACAGGCTGGGGCAAACGGATATTGGTGTTAGCAAAATCCAATGCAATACGCGCCGGAGTAGATGTTACAAAACCATGAGGTGTGGTGACGTCTTTGTCGAAACGGATTTTGATGATTTTTTGGTTGTCAGGCAAAGTGGAAACGTTGATATCGGTAATATTGCCTGCAAAGGCCGTCTGAACAGCGAGGGCAACGCTGAAGCCGGCAAATAATTTTGTCATGTGCTTGGTTTTCATAATCGAGTGAGACCCCTAAATTAATTTGAATTCGAACTATCTGAGCTATCGGAAGAATCCGCGTCTTTGCTACTCAACGGCAATTCGGCCTTCCGGTACACCCAGTTGCCGTAGCTGTCTTCAACTTGCTCGGTCAGGATAATTTTATCTTCAGTAATACTTTGGATTCTGCCGTAATTCTGACCGATGTAGTTTCCGGGATAAACGGTATAAACATGGTCGTTGACTTTGATAAATCCGGAAACTTTACCACCGCTTTGAAGCGTTCCGACAAAAGTCATGTTTTCCAGACTGAAGGCTTCCAAGGTTTCTTTCGGACGGTTTACATCCGGCGCATTACCGCCTTTGGGGGCAGTATCCAAACGGCGTGAATCAAACGCATTCAAGCCTTTAAAATTTGGAGGGTTATACGGCTTGGGCAATGTAACAGTCGGCTCTTCAAACGGAATAATCTTGGATTTCGCTTCCTGACGGGTTTGCGTCATCCATTGAGTCAAATCTTCATAGCTTTGCGTGCAGGCTGCCAAGGGAAGAAGACTTAAGAGTAAGATGATTTTTTTCATGATTTCCCTATTCTTTTATTTTTGCTCATTCTCGGCAGATTTGCCTTCTTCCTGCGCCTGTTGCGCAGCCAATTCAGCGGCAATCTCTTCGGCCGGACGGGCTTTGTAAGTCGTTGCAATCGCGCTCAATGTCAATTCGCCTTTATTGCCTTTGCCTTCTTTATCCTCGCCTGCGTTTACGAGCTTCAAAGAATCCAGCGTAATAATGCGCGATAAATCGCCTACGTCACGGGTAAATTGGCTGATCTGTGAGTATTTGCCTGTGATGGAAATCTGATACGGCAGTTTTTGGATCGGGCCATCGTTTTCAGGTTGGAGCGGTGCAACGCTGTCCAAACGCAAGCCGTTGGTCGAACCTGCCTGATGCAATTCTTGAATCAGGTTCGGAATTTCCGCGTCGGTCGGCAATTGTTTCAACAAAACGTCGAATGCAGAACGAATCGAAGCCAATTCGGCCTTCAGATTGTTCAAGCTTGCGGCCTGAATGCTTTTACGCGTAAAGGTTTCCTTCAGCTCATCTTCTTTAGCTTCCTGCGTATTCAAGGTTTCAATCTGATCTTTAAAGACGCTGACATAGCCCAAAGCCAACATGCCGACAATCAATAAACCTGCCAGCAAAAGTTTTGAAGGCATATTGAGCAGGTACAGGTTTTGTACGTCCAATTGTTTTAGGTTTTTAGATGCCATTATTGAGCCTCCGGAGCAGGTTCGGCCACAGGTTCGGCCATTTCACCGCTGCTTTGGGCAGTCGGTGCAGGAGCCGGCGTATTCACCTGGTTGATTGAAGATTTCAAAGTAAATTCTTGGTAATTATCTACTTTTTTAATGCTCAACAATTCAGGCTGCAAGAAAATACCTGTACTTGGCAGGGAGCGCATCATAACGGCAATTTTATTGTCACTGATGGCATGACCGCTGATTTTATAGCTGGTCGGGCTTTCGGCTTCCAACGCGGTCAAATAAGTATTATCGGGCGTAAGCGTATTCAAAGAATCAAGGATATAGGCCGCTTGATAGCGTTTTTCCTGCAATTCTTCCACTTTCAGCTTTTTAGCCAAGAAGGCTTCTTTTTCTTGCTGAAGTTTATCGATTTCGCCCAATTCCCTATCGAGTCTGTCGATTTCGGTTTGCAGGAAGTTGTTGCGCCCTTCTTGATTACTGATGGCGTTGTCAATACCGAGATAGGTTGCAGCCGCCAAGCCCAAACCCACTGCAAAGGCGCCAAGCATCAATACTTTGAATTGCTGCTGCTTGCGCTGTTTAATCTCTTCCCGATACGGGAGAAGGTTGATTCTGGTTAATTCAATCATGTTCTCAAAGTCCCCTTAATGCCAATCCGAACGCCAAGGTCAGTGACGGTGCATCAATTTGAAGCTGCGGCAATTCTACTTTTGCACTGCGTTCCACATATGAAATCGGATGCAGATATTCTGTTGCCGTATTGGTTTGCGAGAAAATACTTTCCGCCAAACCTGCCTGCTGCGCGGTAAAGCCGGTCAGCAGGATGTGTTTGATATTGGAGAAAGAATCAGTGGCTTGCGTGGTATAGTAAAATTGCAAAACACGCTGAACTTCTTGTGCAACCTGTACGTTAAAACGGTCGGCAATCTGAGATTGGTAGTCGGAAGGCTTGTTTTGAGAAGCCATCATTTGCGCGGCTTTTTCTTCCGTTACCTGATAAGTCCGCTGAATCAGCTGATTGAGCTGCTCTGTGCTGACCGGCGTTTCTTGTTTGTAAAGAATACGGCCGTTTTGCAGGATCAGGGCATACATTTGCGTCGCATGAATGCCGAACACGGCAACTTTTTCCTCTGCCATCTCGGGGGCATGCGTATTCATCCAATAGACGAAGGCATTGCGTTGCGCCAGCAAGTCCAAATCCAAAGCAGACAAAGGCAGGCCCGCATTCTCGAACATTTCAATGCGCGGCTCGACATCGTCTTTTTTGGCGGCAACCGCTAAAACATGCTGACCCGAACCGACTTCTTCGGCTTGAAAGTCGTAGTTCATTTCTTCAATCGGCGCAAATTGGCCGACTTCCGCTTCGACAAACTCTTCCAAGTCCAAATCGGTATCACGCGGGTTGTAAATAATTTGTTCGACTGTCGCCAAGTTTTGTGGCACGGCCGCAACAATATTTTTGCAAGAACTGCGTAATTGTGCGTAAGTATGCTGGATGTAGGTAGCAAGCTGATCGTAGTCTTGAATTTTGTTGCCTTTGACAATATTTTTAGGCAATTTGGTAATAACGTATTTTTCCAGCTGAATTTGGTTTAAACTACGGCCTGTCAGTTGTACCATCTTAATGGCATGTTGGCTGATATCGACGCCGATGGCAGAGCGGTTGTTCAATCCACTAGAAGCCTTGCCTGTTTTGGTATCTTTCGTGCTTTTAAATAAGCGCATGATTTGACTTCCCTGTATCATTTAGGAGTGAGTAACTGTTTCGTTATCCGTAAAGGACTTCTTATTCTTTGCACAGTATTGACTGTGGCTGATAGAAATCGTTTCCCATTTTACTTTATTTATCGCCATTAATGGCAAATTATTACTTAGTCATGATTAAAAAGATTATAACGACCTGCCTGGGTCTCTTATTGGGACTGGCTCTTTTCGGTGTGGGGCTGCTTGCAATTGCAATTTTGGTCACCTATCCGAAGCTGCCGTCTTTGGACACTTTACAACACTACAAACCCAAAATGCCGCTGACGATTTATTCTTCAGACGGCCAAGTGATTGGCGTTTACGGCGAGCAACGGCGTGAATTCACCAAAATCGGTGACTTTCCCAAAGTTTTGAAAAATGCCGTGATTGCCGCCGAAGACAAACGCTTCTACGACCACTGGGGCGTGGACGTTTGGGGTGTGGCGCGCGCCGCAATCGGCAACGTCATGGCCGGCGGCGTTCAATCCGGTGCCAGTACGATTACGCAACAGGTTGCCAAAAACTTCTACCTGAGCAGCGAGCGTTCGTTTACCCGTAAGTTCAACGAAGCCCTGTTGGCCTACAAAATCGAGCAGTCTTTGAGCAAAGACAAGATTTTGGAGCTGTACTTCAACCAAATCTATTTGGGTCAACGCGCTTATGGTTTTGCATCTGCCGCCCAAATTTATTTCAACAAAAATGTTAACGAGTTAACATTGGCCGAAGCCGCCATGTTGGCCGGCTTGCCCAAAGCCCCTTCCGCCTACAATCCGATTGTAAACCCTGAACGCGCCAAACTGCGCCAGGCTTATATTCTGAACAATATGCTGGAAGAAGGCATGATTACCCTGCAGCAACGCGATCAGGCTTTGAAAGAAGAGCTGCATTACGAGCGTTTTGTACAAAACATCGATCAAAGCGCCCTGTACGTTGCCGAAATGGTGCGCCAAGAGCTGTTTGAAAAATACGGTGAAGATGCCTACACGCAAGGCTTCAAGGTATACACCACCGTCGACACCGCACACCAGCGCGTGGCCACCGAAGCCCTGCGTAAAGTCCTGCGCAATTTCGACCGCGGCAGCAGCTACCGCGGTGCAGAAAATTACATCGACCTGAGCAAAAGCGACAACGTAGAAGAAACCGTCAGCCAATACCTTTCTACACTTTACACCGTCGATAAAATGATTCCGGCGGTTGTATTGGAAGCCTCCCGCAAAGGTGTACAGATTCAGTTGCCGAGCGGCCGTAAAGTGACGCTGAACAGCCACGCTTTAGGCTTTGCCGCCCGCGCCGTCAACAACGAAAAAATGGGCGAAGACCGCATCCGCCGCGGCTCCGTTATCCGCGTTAAAGGCAGTGGCGATACCTTTACCGTCGTTCAAGAGCCTTTGCTGCAAGGCGCATTGGTGTCTTTAGATGCGAAAACCGGCGCAGTCCGCGCATTGGTCGGTGGCTACGACTACCACAGCAAAACCTTCAACCGCGCAACTCAAGCCATGCGCCAACCCGGCTCGACGTTCAAACCGTTCGTTTATTCCGCCGCCTTGGCAAAAGGCATGACTGCTTCCACCATGATTAACGATGCGCCGATTTCCCTGCCGGGCAAAGGTGCAAACGGCAAAGCGTGGAACCCGAAAAATGCAGACGGCCGCTACTCCGGTTACATCACGCTGCGTCAGGCTTTGACCGCTTCGAAAAACATGGTGTCCATCCGCATCCTGATGTCTATCGGTATCGGTTACGCGCAACAATACATCCAACGCTTCGGCTTCAAGCCATCTGAAATTCCTGCCAGCCTGTCTATGGCTTTGGGTACAGGCGAAACCACACCGTTGCGTATTGCAGAAGGTTACAGCGTCTTTGCCAACGGCGGTTACAAAGTGTCCGCACACGTCATCGACAAAATCTACGACAGCCAAGGCCGTCTGAGAGCGCAAATGCAGCCTTTGGTAGCCGGTGAAAACGCGCCTCAGGCCATTGACCCGCGCAACGCCTACATCATGTACAAAATCATGCAAGACGTTGTCCGTGTCGGTACAGCACGCGGTGCAGCCGCACTCGGCCGCGCCGACATCGCCGGTAAAACCGGTACCACCAACGACAACAAAGACGCATGGTTTGTCGGCTTCAACCCTAGCGTTGTGACTGCCGTCTATATCGGCTTTGACAAACCGCGCAGCATGGGTCGTGCAGGTTACGGTGGTACAATCGCCGTACCGGTATGGGTAGAATACATGCGCTTCGCCCTGAAAGGCACCGGCGTCAAACCGATGAAAGCCCCTGAGGGCGTGGTTTCGAACGGCGGCGAAGTGTATATGCGCGAACGCATGACCACCAGCTCCGACCTGGCCTTGGACAACAGCGGCGTTGCACCGCGCCCCGCTCAACCTGCCCGTCGCGCGGTTCCGAATGAAAACCGCCGTCGCACCGAGAGCGGCAATGCGCCAGCCCGTGAAGAATTAGACGAAACCCCAGTTCTGCCAAGCAATACCGGCAACAATAACAAACAACAACTGGACTCTCTGTTCTAACAAATCAAGGCCGTCTGAAACGTTCAGACGGCCTTTTTTGAGAAAATTCAAAGCAAAACCATGATTGATTTACACTGCCATTCGACCGTTTCAGACGGCATGCTCTCCCCAACCGAAGTCGTCCGACTCGCCCGTCAAAACGGTTGCACCCTGCTCGCCCTGACCGACCACGACCACACCGGCGGACTGGCCGAAGCTCGCGCCGAAGCCGATACCCTCGGCCTCCCCTTCGTCAACGGCGTGGAAATATCCGTCACTTGGCGCGGCCGTACCATCCACGTTGTCGGCTTGGACTTTGACGAACACAACGAAACCCTGCAAAACCTGCTTGCCGAAGTCCGCAAAGGCCGTCTGAAACGATTGGAAGCCATCGCGGCCAAACTGGAGAAAAAAGGCATCACAGGCGCGTATGAAGGCGCACTGGCATTGGCCGCCAACAAAGAAATGGCCAGCCGCACCCACATTGCCGAATTCCTCATCCGTGCAGGCCATGTCAAAAACAAACAGCAAGCGTTTACCAAATACCTGGGCGACGGCAAATCCTGTTCCGTCAGACACGAATGGGCCACACTGGAAGACTGCGTAGCCGCGATTACAGGCGCAGGCGGCATGGCCATTATTGCCCACCCGATGCGCTATGAATTATCCGCCACCGCCAAACGAAACCTGTTTCAAGAATTCAAAAATCTCGGCGGCGCGGGGATTGAAGTACACAGCGGCAACTGCTGCAAAAACGACCGCCTCAACTATGCCCTGCTTGCCGACCGCTTCGACTTTCTCGCCAGTGCAGGCAGCGACTTCCACCGCCCCAACGACTTCAGCGGCGGCATACTCGGCGCCTGCCCCGACCTACCCGAACAATGCCGCCCGGTCTGGGAACACTTTAAGGCCGTCTGAATTTTTGACAGCAATTTTTCAGACGGCCCGCCAAGTATGAGACAGTTATAAACATATCACACTCTACATATTGAAACTGCCTGCCCGATACACCATAATAACCCTATAAATACCCCAAAAATAAAGGTTAACACCATGTGCCAACTGCTCGGCATGAATTGCAACACTCCCACAGACATCATGTTTTCTTTTGAAGGCTTCCGCCGTCGCGGCGGCATTACCGACCACCACGCCGACGGCTTCGGTATCGGCTTTTTCGAAGGCAAAGGCGTGCGCTTGTTTCACGACGACAAACCCAGCGCCAACTCGCCCGTTGCCGACTTGGTACGCGCCTACCAAATCAAATCTGAAAACGTTATCGCCCATATCCGCAAGGCCTCACAAGGCCAGACCTCATTGGCGAACACTCATCCCTTCATGCGCGAGATGTGGGGCGAATATTGGCTGTTTGCCCACAACGGCCATTTGATTGATTTTTTCCCCGAGCAGGGTGAGTACTACCATGCCGTCGGCTCAACCGATTCCGAACGCGCGTTCTGCTTTATTCTCAACCGCCTGCGCAGCCGCTTTGCCACCAAGCCAGAACCTGAAGTTTTGTTTGACGCCATTGCCGGCCTGACCCATGAAATCCGCCGCTACGGCTTGTTTAATTTCGTGATGTCCAACGGCGACTGCCTGTTTGCCCATGCCAGCACCTTGCTTCACTACATCGTGCGCAAAGCCCCGTTTGGCAAAGCGCGTTTGCTGGACGATGATGTCATGGTCGATTTTTCAGAAGTAACCACCCCGAACGATAAAGTCTCCGTTATCGCCACCCTGCCTCTGACGCGAGATGAGACCTGGTCGCAATTGGCAGTCAATGAATTGGTGATGTTTCAAGACGGCGACATTGTCCTCAGCGACCGCCCCGACAATCCGGTTTACATGAGCGCGGAAGAAGGTTTGGAAATCGCCCGTGCCGTCGGCGTATCGGTTTGACGTTTGATTGACTGAAAAACACAAGGCCGTCTGAAAGCCCGACTTCGCCAAAGTTGCCCTTTCAGACGGCCTTTTTATACCTAAATTCTACGCAAAAGCCTTTACTATACGAAAATAACGCAATCCGCTACAATAATAGTTCACAAACAATAAATTCAATTGCTTAGCGACCTTGCCGAGCGTATGACAAGGAAACCCGATGAAGTGCCCGTTTTGCCAACACCCCAACACTCAAGTAACCGACTCGCGATGGCTGGAAGACACCAACAGCATCCGCCGTCGCCGCAAATGCTTGGAATGCGGACAACGCTTCAGCACTTTTGAAACCGTTGAAATGCGGATGCCGCAAGTCATCAAATCCAACGGCACACGGGTTCCCTTCAATGCGCACAAACTGCAGACCAGCCTTGAGCGCGCGCTGCACAAACGCCCTGTCACGCAAGAACAAATCGATGAAACCGTTGCCCTGATCGAGCAGCGCCTCTACCGTTTGGGCAAAAAAGAAGTCGCTTCGCGCATCGTCGGCGAAATGGCGATGGAGGAGCTGGCAAAAATCGACCAAGTTGCCTATGTCCGCTTCGCGTCCGTCTATAAAAGCTTTAAAGACGTTTCCGAATTCACCCAAGTCATCGCCGAATGCAAAGCCAAATAAGGCCGTCTGAAACCATGTTTTCCGCACTTGATACCCAAATGATGCAAACCGCCCTCGAGCTGGCCAAGCTTGGGCGGTTTTCTACTTCCCCCAATCCCCGCGTCGGTTGCGTCATTGCACACGGCGCCCAAATCGTCGGACAAGGTTTCCACGTCAAAGCAGGTGAGCCGCACGCCGAAGTTCACGCCTTGAGGCAGGCCCAAGCGGCGGCAAAAGGCGCAACAGCCTATGTCACGCTGGAACCTTGCAGCCATTACGGCCGCACGCCGCCATGCGCCGAAGCGCTGATTCATTCCGGCGTAGCGCGCGTGGTCGCCGCCATGACCGACCCTAATCCATTGGTCGCAAGCAAAGGTTTGTCCATGCTGGAAGCCGCCGGAATCCGTACCGAAAGCGGTCTGCTGGAAGCGCAGGCGCGCGAGCTCAACCGCGGTTTCCTGTCGCGTATCGAACGCGGCAGACCGTTTATCCGCCTCAAATGCGCCGCCAGTTTGGACGGCAAAACCGCCCTTTTAGACGGCCGCAGCTTTTGGATTACCGGCGAAGCGGCGCGCGAAGACGTACAGATTCTCCGCGCCGAAAGTTGCGCCGTTTTGACCGGTATCGGTACCGTACTTGCCGACAACCCGAAACTCAACGTCCGCAGCTTCCCCACCTTGCGCCAACCTGCGCGCATCGTCTTAGACAGCCGGCTGCAAATCCCTTTGGACTGCCACCTCGTGACCGATACCGACAGCCCGACCGTTATCGTTACCCTTTCCTCAGACGAACAACGTTTGCAGGCGCTGGGTAAATTTGAACATATCCGCATCATCAGGCCGTCTGAACACATCAACGGCCGCATCAATCTTCTTTCGCTCATGCCGCAACTGGCAGAGCTTGGCTTTGGCGAAGTTCTGGTAGAAGCCGGCTCAACACTTGCTTCAGCCTTCCTGAAGGATGACTTGGTGGATGAAATCGTCCTCTACCAAGCACCGAAACTGTTAGGCGCAGGCAAACCTCTTTTCTCCCTTCCTGAAAATCCGGCCGCCCTACTTTCAGACGGCCCCTGGCTGAGTCAATCGGTAGAAATCATCGGGCAGGACATTAAATGGGTTCTACGGAAAAAATCCGTCTGATTGCTTGTCATAAATAATTTAATTATTTTCAATAGAGTTATTCTATTGTTTATATAGCAATAAATGTGATTTTTTCATCAATCTATTATAATGACTATAGCGTATTTCAATTTAAACCTTTGACTTAGGCTCATTATAATTAACCTAATTGTCAACAAAATTCTTTTTTTCTTCACGAAATAATAAACTTTTAAAATAAGTTAAGCCGAGAAAATTTATTAAAAGTTTTTATTCTAAAAGGGTTTTAAACGGCATAACCGACAGCTTGATTTCATGAACCAAGCATTTGACAGAAAATTATCCAAAATTAAAACATGTAGTTGCATAAAACCTTTTAAAATTAAATATTCAAAATTACCGTTTCCATACCTCAGAGGCCGTCTGAACGACCGTTAAACTTTTTTGATTGAGACGAATCTGATAAATGCTTATGATTTCGTCTGCTGGGATTATAAGTACGGTTTTGAGGCTTCACACGATACGGCAGCAGCAAACAACTCAGGCATCGGGCAAACACTCCCGATTTACTCATTCATTACACGAAAGACATCATGAAAAACATTACGATACAAAAATTTGCCGATAAGACCGCAAAAATCGGCATCGTCGGCTTAGGCTACGTTGGTTTACCACTGATGCTGCGCTATGTGGACATCGGTTACCAAGTTTTGGGTTTCGACATCGACAAAACCAAAGTCGACAAGCTCAACAAAGGCGAAAGCTACATCGAGCATATCCCTTCCGACAAAATTGCCGCTGCTTCCAACAGCCTGTTTGAAGCAACGACCGACTTCTCCCGCATCGGCGAAGTAGAAGCCGTGATTTTGTGCGTACCGACTCCGCTGAACAAATACCGCGAACCGGACATGAGCTTTGTGATCGACACTACCGACGCGGTCAAACCTTACCTGCGCGCCGGTCAAGTGCTGTCTTTGGAATCTACTACCTACCCCGGTACTACCGAAGAAGAATTGCTGCCACGCATGGAAGAAGGCGGCTTGAAAGTCGGTCAAGACGTGTTCTTGGTTTACTCTCCTGAGCGTGAAGACCCGGGTAACCCTAACTTTGAAACCCGTACCATTCCAAAAGTCATCGGCGGCCATACCCCTGCTTGTTTGGAAGTCGGCCTTGCGCTGTACCAACCTGCCATCGATAAAGTTGTTCCAGTAAGCTCCACCAAAGCTGCCGAACTGACCAAACTTCTGGAAAACATCCACCGCGCCGTAAACATCGGTTTGGTGAATGAGATGAAAATCGTTGCCGACAAAATGGGCATCGACATTCACGAAGTCATCAATGCCGCTGCAACCAAACCGTTCGGCTTCGTTGCTTATTACCCAGGCCCTGGCTTGGGCGGCCACTGTATCCCTATCGACCCGTTCTACCTGACTTGGAAAGCACGCGAATACGGTGTAAACACACGTTTCATCGAGCTGGCCGGCGAAGTGAACTCCCATATGCCCGACTACGTTATCGAAAAAGTCGGCCTGGCTTTGAACGACCACAACCGTTCCATCAAAGACAGCAAAATCTTGGTATTGGGTATCGCCTACAAGAAAAACGTGGACGATATGCGTGAAAGCCCGTCTGTGGAAGTGATGGACCGCCTGCACAAACTGGGCGCAGTGGTTTCCTACTCCGACCCGCACGTTCCAGAATTCCCACACATCCCCGGCCACCACTACTTCGACCTGAAGAGTGAAGCGCTGACCCCTGAAACTGTCGCCCAATACGACTGCGTGGTTCTGACCACCGATCACGACAAATTCGACTATGACATGATCACCGAACATGCCAAACTGATTGTCGATACGCGCGGCAAATTCCCAGTGAAAAATCCTAAAGTCATCAAAGCATAATCTTGCTTCAGACGCATCCGGCTGCCTCCGGTTTTCCGACCGGGACGGCGGCCGGTTTCCCAAGGCCATTTGTTTTTCAGACGGCCTTGGGAAACCGGCAACGGTAACAACGCATCTCTTACGAAAAACGCTCAGCTCGAACTTCCGGCCGTCTGAAAACAAATAATATGAACGCGAAAAAAATCCTCGGCTACGCATTGGGCCCGATAGGAAGCGCCGCTTTCGGCCTGCTTTCCCTGCCGCTCATCTCATGGTACTTCCCTGCGGAAGACATCGGCCGTATCGTACTCTTGCAGACCATTGCCGGACTGAGCATCCTGTTGCTGGGCCTGGGGTTGGATCAATCCTATATTCGCGACTATTACGCCGTTAAAGACAAGGCCGCGCTGTTCAAATCCGTTTTTTTATCGCCATTGATTCTGACGGTGGCGGTTGTGGTTTTAGTGTTGCTGATAAACGCATCATGGCCGTCTGAAATCATTTTCGACATCCCCAGTGCGAATTTGGGGATTCTCTTCCTGATTTTCTTGGCCACCACGCTGATTATCCGTTTTTCAGCCTTGATTTTGCGGATGAAAGAGCAGGCACTGGCTTTTTCACTCAGCCAGCTTGCGCCGAAATTTTTGATTTTGGTGTTGGTTTTTGCCGTGATTGCTTCCGGCCTGCCCGCCAATACCACTTCGCTGGTTTTTGCCTACACCGCCGCCCAAGTGCTGACCGTTGCGCTGTTGATCTATCAACTGCGCCAAGACCTGCAAGCCGTTTCCCATGCGAAATGGTCGCCTGAGCTGCACCGGGACGGCCTGCGCTACGGCCTACCGCTGGCATTCGGCAACTTGGCCTATTGGGGTTTGACTTCGATTGACCGTTTTGTCCTCAAGAATATCTCGGGCTTGGACGAGTTGGGTATTTATTCGATGGCAGTCAGCTTTGGCGCCGTCGCCTTGATTTTCCAAAGCGTGTTCTCCACCATTTGGGCGCCTTTGGTGTTCAAATGGGTAGAAGAAAAAACCAATCTGGACAAAATCGGCGACATCACGCTTTCCATGACCGTCCTTATCAGCGCAATGATTTGCCTTATCGGAATTTTCTCGCCGATGGCGACCTGGATACTGCCGGAAAAATACACGCAGGTTCAATTTATCCTGCTCTCGTGTATGCTCTTCCCCCTGTTTTACACGCTGACCGAAGTCAGCGGCATCGGTTTGAACGTCGTCCGCTCGACTTGGCTGATTACCGCCATCAACATCGTTGCCTTTATCGCCAATACCGCCCTGCTCTATCTGCTGGTACCGAAATTCGGTGCAAAAGGTGCGGCTATGGCCAGCGCAACGGCTTTTTGGCTGTTTTTCATCTTGAAAACCGAATTCTCTTCACGCCTGTGGCAACCTTTGCCGCGCCTGAAGATTTATACCAACTCAACGCTCTGCCTGATGATCTGCCTTGCCTACACTTGGCTGGGTAAACGCGACAACTATATTTGGTTTGCGCTGGCATGGGCAGTCGGACTGGGTTTCCTGTTCCTAAAATACAAACATGCATTATTTGCCGCGACCGAAAAAATCAAAGCCAAATTAAACCGTTCGGCAAAATAGCCAACCTGAGATTCATGTCTCTACGATAACAACAGCACGACTATGAAAATAAAACGTCTGAACTTATACACTTACATCCTATACATCATGCTCGCAGCCTATATGCTGGGACCCGCGCTGTCCTTCAAGGTCGGCGTGCCGCGTATCGACAACCCGCTGACCCTGATATTTGTACTGCTTGGTTTTGTCGTATTTTTTCTGGAAAGCAAGCATATTCCGCGCAAGATTTTTGCCATGCTCTGCGCTCTGACCGCCATGTGCATCTGGCCTGCCATCCACATGGGCATTACGTCGCTGACGCCGACGCAGTACATGGATATTTTGTTTTTTATGGCTGTTCCGGCTTTCTTCTACTTGTTTTACCAAGTATTGAAGCGCGCCGACGATCCTTTGAGGACAATTCAGAAGTTCCTCGTCGTATTTACGCTGTTTATCGCCGTGCCGCCGTTTGCAGAGCTGGCCACCGGTATTCAGTTTGTGAGTGCCAGCGATGAATTGGCCATTGACGAAGGCTCGCTCAAAGGCTTGTTCTTTAACCCGAACAACCTTGCCGCCACCGCAGTCTGCCTTGCGCCTGCCATTTTGTTTTTCTTCCAACTCCAAGGACGGAAACACAAAGAAAAACTGCTGGGCTGGGGCTTGTTCCTGCTGTTGGGCATGGCCATTTTCGCCAGCGTATCGCGTACCGCCATCGGCTGTTACCTGTTGATTTTGCTGGTTTATACGGCCTATCGCAAAAACGGTTTTATTACGGTCGGCGTAGCAGGCCTGCTGGCGTTGGTGTTGTCGATGATTCCGTCACGCGCGATTGCGGAATTTTTGCTCTCACTCAACGGCAACCAGTTTTTGGAACGCTTTTCCAGTCGCGTGTACCTCTTCCTGTACGACTTGGGCAGCGACAACTCCGTGTCCTACCGTCAGGAGATTTACAACTACTTTTGGAACAATCCGCCCCTACTGCTGACCGGCTACGGCCCTAAAAACTTCCGCGAATATTTCGGCGGCCATTTGAGCGGCAGCTTGGGCTTTGAAAACCCGCACAGCTTCATCATCGAGCTGTATCTGGGTTTCGGCATGATTTCCTTACTCGGCTTTATTGCCTTTGTGGCGTGTTATTTCCTCTACACCGCCTCAAACCGCGCAGTAACCGGCAAATCGCGCGTTTTGGCTTGGGTCGCCTTGGGCATTTTCCTGCTGGCCGGTTTTATTCCGTCCACTATTTTGCGTATGCCGTTTATCTGGCTGCCCTGCCTGCTGATTTTTATTTACAGCGTATTTGTCGCGCCCAAGCTGAAAGATATGGCCGCTTACGCATACAACGAAACACTATACGATACGAAGAAACCATCATGAAAATCATCCTGACTACCTCCATGTCCGGCCTCGGTGGCACTGAAAACGCCACTTTCCGCCTCGGCCGCCTGCTCAAACAACGCGGACACGATATCGTATTGGCCTCTTCAGACGGCCCTTTGATTCAGGAAGCGCAAGCATTGGGCATCCGTTGGCAGCCGATTGATTTTTACCAAGGCGGTCTTTTGGGTTACATCAAAGGCATGTTTGCCTACATGAAACTGCTGAAAAAAGAGAAACCCGATGTGATTCACTGCCAAATGGCGCGTATCGTTCCGGCCTGCGCCATTGCGGCCAAGTTTGCCTCGCCGAAAACCAAAGTGTTCTACCACGCACGCGGCCTTGATCCGGAAACTTATCCGAAAATTGCCAAGCTTTTCGACAAGCTGGGCGTGTACATCATCGGCAACTGCAAACACGAACGCGAAAAACTCATCCGTTACGGTTTCCCTGCCAACCGCATCACCTACACTTACAACGCCCTGCACAAAGCGGATTACGTTCCTGAAAAAACAGTCAAAGACTATGTCCAACTGGGCACGCTTTCCCGTTTGGACACCGTCCGCGCCGTGCATCTGATGTTGGACATTCTCAAGAAAATGGTTGACCGCGGTATGCCTGTACGCCTCAACGTTGCAGGCATCGGCGAAGAAATGGACAACCTCAAAGCCCAAGCCAAACGTTTGGGCATCGAAGACAAAGTTACCTTCCTCGGCGGCGTCCGCGACTTGACCGGCTACTTCAAAGAAGTCGATATTTTGGTGAACACGCCGCATTGCGTGGGCGACCACGGTGCAGGCGTCGGCAACAATATTTTGGAAGCCGGCCTCTACGACACACCTGTCGTGACCTACAACATGGCGGGCATTTCCGAAATGGTCATCACCGGCCAAACCGGCTACTGCATTCCTTTCGGCGATGAAGAAGCGTTTATCGAAGCCGTCGATACACTCATCAAGCATCCAGAGTTGCGCGGTCAAATGGGCAAAGCCCTGCACAAACACGTCGAAACTTTATGCTCCGACGACGAAATCTACCGCACCACCATGGCTGCGTACGAAATGTAAGGCCGTCTGAAACATGAACATTACCATCGTCGCCCCTTATTGCTCGCTGCCGTCCGAGCCGCATTTCAACCGCTTCTGGTATCTTGCCGAGCTGTTGTCGCGGTCGCATGACGTATTGCTGATTACTAGCAACTTCAAGCACTACGACAAATCTTTCAGACGGCCCGAAGATGCCGAGGCCGCCTCACAAGGCCGTCTGAAAGTCATGCTGTTGGAAGAAAGCGGATACAGCAAAAACGTGTCTTTAGGACGCGTGACCAGCCATCACCGCTTCGTCAAACATTTTGAAAAATGGTTGGAAAACTGCCGTCCGGGCGAACAAGACGTCGTCTTTTCCGCCTATCCGCTGATTGCCACCAACCTGCTGTTGGGCAAACACAAAGCACGTTTGGGCTACAAGCTGATTGTCGATGTGCAGGACGTATGGCCGGAGTCCTTCTCCTCGGTCGTACCGTTTTTGAAAAAAGTACCGCACAACCTGCTGCCCTTTGCTTCACGCGCCAACCAAGCCTACCGCTACGCCGACGCGCTGATTGCCGTATCGCAGACTTATCTCGACCGCGCCAAAGAAGCCAATCCGAACGTACCCGGCGAAGTCGTCTATATCGGCGCCGACTTTCCCAAACTCGATGCCGCGCCTGCCAAAGATTTCGGCGACGACAAAACCCGCTTTTTCTATTTGGGCACGCTCAGTTACAGCTATGACGTGGAAACTGTGTGCAAAGGCATTCGCAAGCTGTTGGACGCCGGCGAAAACGTCGAGTTGCACATCATGGGCGGCGGTCCCGATTTGGACAGGCTCAAACAATATGCCTGCGACGGCATCCAGTTTTACGGCTACATTCCTTACGCCGAAATGATGTCGGTTGCCAAGGGCTGCGACATTTCCGTCAACGCCATCCACTCTTACGCCATGCAGTCGATTACCAACAAACTGTCCGACTATATGGCTTTGCAAAAACCGATTCTGAACAGCCAGGTCAACGACGAAGTTGCCGAAGTCCTCACCCTGCTGCCGCATGCGGACTACCGTTCCGGCGATGTGGAAAGCTTCGTTAAAGCCGCCAAAGATATTTTGAAGCGCAAAGACGATCCTGTTCAGTCCGAAGAAATCGTCCGCCGCTTCAAGCGCGACGTTGCCTATCAAAAAATCGTCAACCTGATTGAAAGATTAGCTCATGAATAAATTTTTCAAACGCCTGTTTGACATTGTTGCCTCCGCCTCAGGGCTGATTATCCTGTCGCCTGTGTTTTTAATTTTGGTGTACCTCATCCGCAAAAACTTAGGCTCGCCCGTGTTCTTCATCCAAGAGCGGCCGGGTAAAGACGGCAAGCCGTTTAAAATGATTAAATTCCGCTCCATGCGCGATGCAATTGATAAAGACGGCAACCCGCTACCAGACAGCGAACGCCTGACCGATTTCGGCAAAAAATTACGTGCCACCAGCTTGGACGAACTTCCTGAATTATGGAATGTCTTAAAAGGCGAGATGAGTTTGGTTGGCCCTCGTCCGCTGCTGATGCACTACCTGCCGTTGTACAACGACTTCCAAAACCGCCGCCACGAAATGAAACCGGGCGTGACCGGTTGGGCGCAAGTCAATGGTCGCAACGCCATTTCATGGGACGAAAAGTTCGCCCACGATGTTTGGTACATCGACCACTTCAGCTTCTGGCTGGATATTAAAATTTTGTTCCTGACGGTTAAAAAAGTCTTCGTCAAAGAAGGCATCTCAGCCGAAGGTGAAGCCACTATGCCTTATTTCACGGGTAATAAAACTGATGAAAAAAAATAACATACTGATTCTGTCGGCAGGCCGCCGCGTCGAATTGGTGCAGGACTTCCAAACCGAAGCCGCACGTTTTTCAGACGGCATCGGCGTATTTGCCACTGACCTCAATCCCCACATGTCTTCAGCCTGTCATGTCGCCGACCGCGCTTTCAGCGTACCGCGCATCGACGCAGCCGAATACATCGACAGCATTTTCGAACTGGCCAAACAACACAACATCGGCCTGATTGTGCCGACCATCGATACCGAACTGCTCAAGCTGGCCGAAGCACGCGACCGTTTTGAAGCCGAAGGAATACACATCGTCATTTCCGACGCCAAACTGATTACCCTGTGTCGCGACAAGCGCCTGACCGCAGGCCTGTTTGCACAATACGGCATCCGTTCGCCTGAAATTTATGAACGGGACAGCCTGGCCTTCCCGTGTTTTGCCAAGCCTTACGACGGCAGCCGCGCCATCGGTGCGAAAAAAATCAACACACCGGCCGATCTGACCGCCGACATTGCCGAAGATCCGAAAATGATGTTCGCCCAATACATCGATATCGAAAATGCTTTTTCCGAGTTTACCGTCGATATGTATTACGACCGTCAAGGCCGTCTGAAATGCGCCATTCCTCGCGAGCGTTTGGAAGTGCGTACCGGCGAAGTCAGCAAAGGCGTAACCCGGCGCAATGCCCTGTATGAAGAGTTGGTTGAAAAAATGGCCGTATTGGAAGGCGCACGCGGCTGCATTACCGCGCAGTTCTTCGTCAGCAAAACTGACAATACGACCTACGGCGTGGAAATCAATCCGCGTTTCGGCGGCGGTTTTCCACTGACCTACGCCGCAGGTGGCAACTATCCGGGCTGGCTGATTCAAGAATATATCGGCGGACAAGACATTCCCTTCTCCGACGACTGGGAAAACAATTTAATCATGCTTCGTTATGATGCTAAGGTTTTGGTAAGAGAACATGATTAAGCCGGAAGAATCCGTCATCGTTTTTGACCTTGACGATACGCTTTACTCTGAACATGACTACAAATGCTCCGGAATACGGGCAGTTGTAGAGATGATTACGTCGCTTTATCCGCAATACAATGCCGGCGTACTATATGAAATTGCCGACAATAAAAGTAAAGACTGGCTCGACAATTTGTGCCATCATTGCAAATTAAACGAATCAGAGAAACAATCACTCTTGTGGCAATATCGGCTGCATCGGCCTGCCATCCGACCCTATGTCGAACCGTCTTTTTTACGGAAGCTGATGCGCCCTTTTGCCGCACGCGCCCTGATTACAGACGGCCGCAGCCTGACACAGCGGTTGAAAATACAGGCCTTGGGCCTGACCGATTTGTTTGACGACATTTTGATTTCGGAAGCCATGCAATCGGAAAAGCCCGACGACAAGCGTTTCGTTTTCCTGCAAAACAAATATCCGGCTGCAAAACGTTTTATTTACATCGGCGACAACATCAAAAAAGATTTTGTCGCACCCAACAAACTGGGTTGGCTCTCCATAGGCATCATGCCTAAGCCGCACAATATTCATCAAGCCGAGCCCGAGCAATACGGCCGTGAATACCAGCCCACCCTTTGGATAAACACCCTGGAAGAATTGACTACACTGACAACTTCCGCCACCGAAAAAGCAAATGCATAAGGGACATTTCTCCATGAAAATCTTATTTATGGGTCGTAAACAGGTTTCCGCCAACCTGCTTCGTTTTTTGACCAAACAAGACCATATCGAAATCGTCGGCGTCTTGACCGACAGCCATCTGCAAGGCTCGCCGACCACGGCTGCCGCGCAGGAATTGGGCCTGCCCCTGTACACCTTCGATACGGCTTTGGAAGCAATGCGTGAAGGCCGTCTGAAATACGATTTGGGCTTGTCCGTCCTTTACTGGCGCAAGCTGCGTGATGAATTCCTGAGCATTCCGACTTTGGGCACAATAAACTTCCACCCTGCGCTGTTGCCCGAATACAAAGGCACAGGCGGCTACAACCTGGCCATCATGGACGAACTGGACCAATGGGGCAACACCGCCCACTACGTCGATGCCTCCATCGACACCGGCGAAATCATCGAAGTGGACCGCTTCCCCATCGACGCCGAAACAGAAACCGCCCAATCGCTCGAACGCAAAACCATGCAGGCGCTGGAGCCGTTCGCACAACGCATCATCGCCCGCGCCATCGAGTCGAAAACCAAATTGCCGACCACGCCCAACATCGGCGGCCGCTACGTCAGCCGCGACGAAATGGAAGCCATGAAGCAAATCCTCGACGGCGACAATATCGAGAAGAAAATCCGCGCCTTCTGGTTCCCCCCTTACGACGGCGCATACGTCGAAATCAACGGTCAGAAATACACCCTGATCAACCGCCAACTGCTGGAAGAAATCGCCCCCAAAGGCTCAACCAGTCTTTTCGCAGGAAAAACAAATGCTTAATACATCACTCTCCCCATGGCCAAGCTTTACTCAAGAAGAAGCCGATGCCGTTTCCAAAGTCCTGCTGTCCAATAAAGTCAACTACTGGACAGGTACGGAATGTCGCGAATTTGAAAAAGAATTTGCTGCCTTTGTCGGCACACAATATGCCGTCGCCCTTTCCAACGGTACGTTGGCTTTGGACGTAGCCCTCAAAGCAATGGGCATCGGCCAAGGCGATGATGTGATTGTCACTTCGCGCACCTTCTTGGCTTCAGCGTCCTGTATCGTAACCGCCGGCGCCAATCCGGTTTTCGCCGATGTCGATTTAAACAGCCAAAACATCAGCGCCGAAACCATCAAAGCCGCTTTGACGCCAAACACTAAAGCCATCATCGTGGTTCACCTTGCCGGTATGCCTGCCGAAATGGACGACATCATGGCTTTGGCCAAAGAACATAACTTGTGGGTTATCGAAGACTGCGCCCAAGCGCACGGCGCGAAATACAAAGGCAAATCCGTCGGCTCTATCGGCCATGTCGGCGCATGGTCGTTCTGCCAAGACAAAATTATGACCACCGGCGGCGAAGGCGGCATGGTCACCACCAACGACAAAGAGCTGTGGAGCAAAATGTGGTCGTACAAAGACCACGGCAAAAGCTACGATGCCGTGTACCACCGCGAACACGCCCCCGGCTTCCGCTGGCTGCACGAAAGCTTCGGCACCAACTGGCGCATGTTGGAAATGCAGGCGGTCATCGGCCGCATCCAGCTCAAACGCATGCCCGAATGGACGGCGCGCCGCCAAGAAAACGCCGCCAAACTGGCTGAAAGCTTGGGCAAATTCGCCAGCATCCGTTTGGTTGAAGTAGCCGACTACATCGAACACGCGCAATACAAGTTCTACGTTTTCGTCAAACCCGAACACCTGAAAGACGGCTGGACGCGCGACCGCATCGTCAGCGAACTGAACGCGCGCAAAGTCCCCTGCTATCAAGGCAGCTGCTCCGAAGTGTATTTGGAAAAAGCCTTCGACAACACGCCTTGGCGTCCGAAAGAGCGGCTGAAAAACGCTGTCCAACTGGGCGACACCAGCCTGATGTTCTTGGTGCATCCGACCCTGACCGATGAAGAAATTGCGTTCTGCAAAGAAAACATAGAAGCCGTATTGACTGAAGCCACGGCATAATCATTTTCAGACGGCCTGCAACCTCAGGCCGTCTGAAAAAAGCAAAACAGCCTGCTTCAAACAATCCGTACCAAGCCACATTACAACACTCAGACACACGTAAAAAATAAAATGAACTTGGAAACCCTGCTGGCTCTGCCGCGCAATCTAAAAAAAACCTTCTTCGTCATTCACGATATCTTGATGATCTTCGTGGCGTTTTGGTTTGCCCAAAGCCTTAAAGTGCAATACTCCGACGAATGGTTGAGTATCGCCAACTGGCTGGCTTTCGGCAGCACCGCGTTGCTGACCATCATCCTTTTTATCCGTATCGGCCTCTACCGCGCCGTTACGCGCTTCGTCAGCGTCCGCGTCCTGACCGCCGCCGCATTCGGCAGCATTATTTCAGCGGTCTTGTTCTGCCTGACCACCCTGGTTTTTGAGCAAAAACTGCACCTTGCCCTGCCCATCGTCTATTTCTTGGTCTTGGTGGTCGGCGTAACCAGCTCGCGCATGATCCTGCGCGCGATTCTGACCGACCACCACCGCAAACAGATGACACCCGTCATCATCTACGGCGCAGGCCAATCCGGCCGCCAATTGCTGGAAGCCATCAAACAGGTTAACGAATATTCGGCCATCGCCTTTGTCGATGACAACCCGAAAATCCAACGCACCGTCATCTATGACCTTGCCGTTTACAACCCCAACGAAATCCCGATGCTGATCAGCCGCTACGGCGTACGCAAAATTCTGCTGGCGATTCCAAGTTCTACGCCTGAAGAACGCAAAGACATCATCCGCCGCCTCGAAGCCTACAAATGCGAAGTCCTGACTATTCCGGGCATGAAAGATTTGGTGGACGGCAAAATCAGCGTCAGCTCATTGAAAAAAATCTCCGTGGTCGATTTGCTCGGCCGTGCCCCTGTGGCACCGCGCCCTGAATTGATGAGTGCCGACATCAGCGACAAAGTCGTGATGGTGACCGGCGCAGGCGGCTCTATCGGCTCCGAGCTTTGCCGTCAAATTCTCAACTGCCGTCCGACCAAACTGTTGTTGTTTGAATTGTCCGAATTCGCCCTGTACAGCATAGACAAAGAATTGCGCGAAACCCAAGCCTCGCAAGGCAGCCAAGTCGAAGTCGTACCGCTTTTGGGTTCGGTTCAAAACAAAGAACGCCTCAGCAGCGTCATGAAGGCCTATCACGTCGATACCGTCTATCATGCCGCGGCCTACAAACATGTCCCTATGGTCGAGTTCAACACCATCGAAGGCATTCAAAACAACGTGTTCGGCACACTCTGCTGCGCGCAGGCTGCCGTAGATGCAGGCGTTTCCACCTTTGTTTTGATTTCCACCGACAAAGCCGTCCGCCCGACCAATACCATGGGCGCCAGCAAACGCATGGCCGAACTCTGCCTACAAGCCCTTGCCGCCGAGCCGGAACAAAAAACACGCTTCTGCATGGTGCGTTTCGGCAATGTATTGGGTTCGTCCGGCTCCGTTGTCCCGGTATTTGAAAAACAAATTGCCGAAGGCGGTCCGATTACCCTGACCCACCAAGACATTACCCGCTACTTCATGACCATTCCCGAAGCGGCGCAACTGGTTATCCAAGCCGGCGCAATGGGTAAAGGCGGCGATGTCTTCGTCCTCGACATGGGCGAATCCGTCAAAATCATCGACCTTGCCCGTCAAATGATTGTCCTCAGCGGCCTCAAAGTCAAAGACGAGCAACACCCGCACGGCGACATCGAAATCAAGATTACCGGCCTGCGCCCGGGCGAGAAACTTTATGAAGAACTGCTCATCGGCGACGAGGTGCAAAAAACCACTCATCCCCGGATTATGACCGCCAGTGAAGTAATGCTTCCATGGACGCAATTATCTGACATACTGTCGGAACTCCAAACCGCTTGTCTCCAAAGCGACCAAAACAGCCTGCGCCAGCTTCTGCTGCGCGCACCGACAGGCTTCGTACCCAAAGACGGCATCTGCGACTTGGTTTGGCAACAAAACAACAAGGCCGTCTGAACATTTTCAGACGGCCCGGACACCATACTGCAAGGACTACTACATGAAAAAAACGCTCTCCCTGCTTACTCTATTTGCACTGGCTGCCTGTAACAGCACGACAGTCATTCCCGGTTCGACCATCAAAACCCGAACCAAAACCATTGTTTACACCGACAACGACACCGCCGCCGATACCAACCTTGACAGCCGCGTTGCCGTTTACCCCATCACGCCCAACCTGATTGAAAAAATGCGTACGCCGCCCGTACTTTCCCAAGCCAACCAAGGCTTGGAGCAAAGCAAAAGCGCTTACCGCTACCGCATCGGCAGCGGCGACGTCCTCAATATCATGGTTTGGGCGCACTCCGACCTCAACTCCCCTATCCAGCAAAGCAACCCGCAAACCAACCAAGTCAGCCGCGGCGCCTGGGTGGATGAGGGCGGTTACATCACCTACCCATTGGCAGGCAAAATCCAAGCCAAAGGCAAAACTTTGGACGAATTGCAAAACATCTTGACCAACCTTTTAAGACGCTACATCAAAAACCCTCAAGTCGCCATCAACGTTACCGAGTTCCGCTCGCAACGCGTTTCCGTTTCCGGCGCCATCAACCAAGCCGGCCAATTGCCGATTACCAATATCCCGATGACCATTTTGGATGCCATCAACCAAGCCGGCGGTGTTACCCAAAGCGCCGACACCCAGCACATCAAATGGACGCACAACGGCGTCGACCGCACCATCTCCCTGCAAAACATGCTGCAATACGGCGATATGTCGCAAAATCACCTCCTCAGCCATGGCGACATCGTTTACGTTCCTAACAGCAGCAACAACAAAATCTACATCATGGGCGAAGTCGGCAAACAAGCGACCCTGCCGATCGGCAACCACGGCCTCAACCTGACCCAAGCGCTCGGCGAAGTGGGCGGCATGAACCAAGCCTATGCGGATGCAACCGGCGTATTCGTGATCCGCCGCGTACCTGAAGATGCGGCCAAACCTATCCACATCTACCAGCTCAACCTGAAAGATGCAACCTCTTACGCAATGGGCAGCGAATTCAAACTGCGTTCCGAAGACACCGTTTACGTTACCTCCGCCCCGGTTACCCGTTGGAACCGCGTAATGTCACAAATTACCAACTCCATCAGCAACGTCAACACCCTCGACAATACGTTTAAATAAGCAGTGGTTCCTGCTGTCAGACCCCGTTTGACAGCAGGATACAAAATCACGCACAATCCGATCAAATTACATAAACGGCATATAAAAGCCGTACACACCGCACAAACGGAAAAGCAGTACCTTATAGTCTGACTCACGCTTTTTTCAGACCATAAACCGAAACAATATCATGTACCACAACATACTCATCGTCTGCCTAGGCAACATCTGCCGCTCCCCCACCGCAGAGCGGATTATGCAGAAAAAACTACCCGGCCACCGCATCAGCAGCGCCGGCATAAAAGCACTGGCAGGTAAGGATGCCGATTTCCAAGCCATCAAAACCGCACTCAAACACGGCGTTATCGTTGCAGGCCATACGGCACGCCAACTAACTGCCCAAATGTGCGAACAGGCCGATTTGATTCTCGTCATGGAACCCTGTCAAATCGACATGGTGGCCGACATCCATCCGCCGGCACGCAGCAAAACCATGCTGTTTGCCCAATGGTTGCCGAAGAAAACCGTACCTGACCCATACAAACAAAGCAGCGAAATGTTTGAAGCCGTTTTCGAACAGCTCAATGCTGCCGCAGACACTTGGAAAACCAAACTAAACGGAAAAACTCAACCGGTATAAAACCGGCATGAACAAGAAAGCAAGCAATGAAAAAAACGACCTACACACCTTATAGCGCAGACAACGACGAAATCGACTTCGGCCAACAGCTCCGCGTCATTTGGATGCACAAATACAAAATCCTCGCCGCCCTGCTTGCAGGCGGCATACTCGGCGCGGCCTTCAGCCTGGCATCCACCCCGCAATACCGTGCCGACGCCATGCTGGAAATCGAAACGCGGCAAAACCAAATCCTGACCGAAATCAACAGCATCTTCAACAACCAAACCACGCCGTCTGAAGCAGAAGTCGAGCTGGTTCAATCACGCCTGGTGCTGGGTAAAACCGTTGACGACCTCCAACTCGACCAAGAAGTCAAAGCCAAATACACGCCTGTTATCGGCAGCCTGATGCACAACATCAGCGGCGACCCCGATCCCAAACTGACCGTCGGCAACTTTACCGTACAAGAAGAATGGTTCAACAAAACCTTCACGCTGACCGCCAAGAGCAACAAAGCCTATACTCTTACCCTGCCTGACAAACGCGTCGTCGAAGGCAAGGTCGGCGTGCCTCTGAAAATCAACAACCAAACCATCCTCAAAATCGATCAAATCCTGGCCGATCCGGGCCAAGAGTTTGCGTTGACCAAATTCTCACGTATCAGCGCCATTGAAAACATTCAAAGCAAACTGGCGGTCATCAGCAAAGGTAAAACCAGCCCCATCATCAACCTTACCTTTACCGGCACCGACCCTAAACGCACCAGCGTCATCCTCAACAGCATTGCCGACAACTACGTTGCGCAAAACCGCGAACGCGACGTCCAAGTCGCATCCAGCGGCTTGGCTTTCATCAGCGAAGAATTGCCGCGCCTGAAAGAAACCTTGCAGGACGCTGAAAACAAACTCAATGCCTACCGCCAACAATCAGGCTCCCTCGACATTCCGCTCGAGTCCAAAGGCGCATTGGAAAGCCTGACCGGCATCGAAACCCAAATTACCCTGCTTAAAACCGAAGAAGCAGGTTTGGCCGAGCTGTACACACCGGAACACCCTTCCTATAAAGCCGTATTGGACAAACTCTCCGTCCTCGAGCGCGCTAAAAACAAAATCAACCAACAAATCGCCGAATTGCCCAATACCCAACAAGAAGTCATCCGCCTGACCCGCGACGTAGAAACCAACCAAGCAACCTACGTCCAACTGTTGAGCAAACAACAAGAGCTCAACATCATGAAAGCCAGTGCGCAAGGCAATGTCCGCATCGTCGATTATGCTTACGTCCCTGAAAACCCGGTTGCACCGCGCAAAGCCGTCATCACGCTCCTGAGCGCACTTGCCGCAGGCTCGTTGACCGCTTTGTGGCTGATGATCCGCAACCGCATGAAAAACGGCATTACTTCTTCCGAAGAAATCGAAAACCTCAATTTGGAAGTCGTCGCTCTTGTTCCACATTCCAAAACCCAGCAAAAACGTGACTTCTTCAAAAACAAATTCAAGAAGACCGGCGGCCGTTCCAACTATCTGCTGGCCAGCGAAGACCGTACCGACACGGCCGTCGAAGCCATCCGCGCCCTGCGCACCAATATCTACTTCTCCATGCTGGACGCGCCCAACAACGTCCTCATGATTACTGGTGCCGCGCCTGAAGCAGGTAAATCCTTTATCTCCGCCAACCTCGCCGCCGTAATGGCGCAGTCGGGCAAACGCGTCCTGCTTATCGATACCGATATGCGCAAAGGCTATCTTGACCGACTCTTCGGCCTTACCCCCGAGTTCGGCTTGTCCGACATCCTAAGCGGCAAAGCGGCTCCGGCCAAAGCCGTACAAGAGACCGGCATTGAAAACCTCCACCTCATCAGCAGCGGCAGCTATCCCAGCAATCCGTCCGAACTTTTGATGGACAACCGCTTCAACGAGTTGCTCGCCCACGCGCGCCAACGCTACGATTACGTCATCTTGGACACGCCGCCCGTATTGGCCGTGACCGACGCCGTCATCATCGGCCAACATGCCGGCACCGTCCTGATGATCAGCCGTTATGCGCACACCCGTGCACGAGAGCTTGAAGCCAGCGTCGAACGCCTCAAACAAAACCACATCAATATCAAAGGTGTCGTCCTCAATGGCATGAAGCGCGAAGCCAACAACAGCTACGACTACTACGCCTACGATGCCTACCATTCCAGCAACAATAAATCATAAACCGAAACAGGCCGTCTGAACTTTCAGACGGCCTGAGGCTTTTTAAACAGCACAAAATGTTTTTCACAAACGCCGCCCTTGCACCCCAAAGCCGTTTGTTTTAAAGTAAGCCCCGTTCCCATATGGAAGAGAAACATGAAAATTACCGTCATCGGCGCAGGTTCGTGGGGTACAGCTCTCGCGTTGCACTTTGCGCACCACAACAATGAAGTCGCCCTTTGGACACGCAATCCCGACCAAATCCGCACCCTGCAAGCAGACCGCGAAAACAAACGCGGCCTGCCCGGCTTCCCTTTCCCCGAGTCCCTGACCGTTTATGCCGATTTGGGCGAAGCGCTGAAAGACAGCCAACTTGCCCTGATCGTTACCTCCGTAGCCGGCCTCAGAAGCAGCGCCGAGCTGCTCAAACAACATAACGCCGCCGACATTCCCGTTCTCGCCGCCTGCAAAGGTTTTGAACAAGATACCGGCCTTTTGACTTTCCAAGTACTGAAAGAAGTCCTGCCAAACAATAAAAAAATCGGCGTTCTCTCAGGCCCGAGCTTTGCCCAAGAACTGGCTGCCCAACTGCCTTGCGCCGTCGTACTTGCCTCCGAAAACAAAGAATGGGTGGAAGAAACCACTGCCCAACTGAACACCAACGTAATGCGCCTGTACGGCAGCACCGACGTCATCGGCGTTGCCGTGGGCGGTGCCGTTAAAAACGTCATGGCAATTGCCACCGGCCTTTCAGACGGCCTCGAATACGGCCTCAACGCACGCGCAGCCTTAGTAACACGCGGCCTCGCCGAAATTACCCGCCTTGCCATCGCCATGGGCGCGCAACCCAAAACCATGATGGGTTTGGCCGGCATCGGCGACCTTATCCTGACCTGTACCGGCGCACTCTCGCGCAACCGCCGCGTCGGCCTCGGCCTTGCAGAAGGCAAAGAATTGCATCAAGTACTTGTCGAAATCGGCCGCGTTTCCGAAGGCGTCAGCACCATCGAAGAAGTCTTCAATACCGCCGCCAAATACCAAATCGATATGCCCATCACCCAAACCCTGCTGCAACTCATCCGCAAAGAAATGACCCCGCAGCAAGTCGTTGAACGACTGATGGAACGAAGCGCGCGCTTCGAATAAACGGTCGCGCCGTCTGCCATTCAGACGGCCTGACGCACAATATGACGGCCATCAGGCCGTCTGAAGGGAAACACATGAACCAATCACTGAACAATCTGGAAATCAACGTTTACCAACTTGTCCAAAAATTTGAAACGCTGGTTTCAGAAAACCGCCGTCTTAACGAAGAAATCGACAGACTCAAACTCGAGCAAGAGCAACAAAAACGCCAACACGACGCGGCCATTGACGAACTCAGCGAAGCCTTGCTGGTTCAAGTCGGCAAACTCAAAGAAGACCTGCAAAGCAAAATTGACAGCCTGACCGTCGAAAAAGAAAACTACCGCAACGCACTGGCCCAAAGCGCAGACCAAATCCGCAGCCTCATTGCCCGACTGCCCCAAGAAACACAACAATAAAAGGACGCCCCGTGAGTATCGAACAAGTCAATCTCGACATCATGAATGTCAACTTCACCATCAACACGCCGAGTGAAGAAAAAGCCACCCTCCTGCAAGCCGTTGAAATGCTCAACAAAAAAAGCGACGCGATTAAAGAAAGCGGCCGCATCGTCGGCACGGACAAAATCGTCGTTATGGCAGCCCTCAACGTCGTACACGACCTCTTAAAAACCACCCTCAACGACGATTTGGCAATCGGTGAATTTGAGCGTAAAATAACCGACATGAACAACGCGTGCCAAAAAGCACTGGCGCGCTTGGAGCAAAACTAATTTCCCCTTTTCCCTGCGGTGTTCGCGAAGGCATATATTCCTTTGAACCAATACGTTCGCTTTAGGTTACCGGGAGCTGTAGTGGGCGCGAGCGTCCGTTTGCCGGACGCACCCGAAACTACCCGAGGTGACCGCCTTGTCAGCAAGGTTCAAGCGGATTCAGCCTAAACGGCACTCGTGGGGATTCCCTAAAAAAGCCATACCGAAAGGTGTGGCTTTCTCCTTTCCAAGTAAAGACTTTCGTAAAGATTTTCGGCCGTCTGAAAAAACCGCATATTCATGCATCAAACACGCTCAATTAAGATTGACAAAAACCAATCTCCTCTTTAAAATCCATAACTTTCTATATATATCTGGATTCCAACCATGAAAACCTTCTCTGCAAAACCCCATGAGGTGAAGCGCGAATGGTTCGTCATTGACGCAGAAGACAAAGTTCTGGGTCGTGTCGCAGCCGAAGTCGCACACCGTCTGCGCGGCAAACACAAACCCGAATACACCCCTCACGTTGATACCGGCGACTACATCATCGTCATCAATGCAGACAAACTGCGCGTGACCGGTGCTAAATTCGAAGACAAAAAATACTTCCGTCACTCTGGTTTCCCAGGCGGCATCTACGAGCGCACTTTCCGCGAAATGCAAGAGCAATTCCCGGGCCGCGCTTTGGAACAAGCCGTAAAAGGCATGTTGCCTAAAGGTCCTCTGGGCTACGCCATGATCAAAAAACTGAAAGTGTACGCCGGTGCCGAACACGGCCACGCTGCACAACAACCTAAAGTTTTGGAACTGAAATAATAAGGACACGACATGAACGGTAAATACTACTACGGCACAGGCCGCCGCAAAAGTTCAGTGGCTCGTGTATTCTTGACTAAAGGTACCGGCCAAATCATCGTAAACGGCCGTCCCGTTGACGAATTCTTCGCACGTGAAACCAGCCGCATGGTTGTACGTCAACCCCTGGTTCTGACTGAAAATGCCGAATCTTTCGACATCAAAGTTAACGTAACCGGCGGCGGCGAAACCGGTCAATCCGGCGCTATCCGTCACGGCATTACCCGCGCCCTGATCGACTTCGACGCAGCCCTGAAACCAGCTCTGTCTCAAGCAGGCTTCGTTACTCGCGATGCTCGTGAAGTTGAACGTAAAAAACCAGGTTTGCGCAAAGCACGTCGTGCAAAACAATTCTCCAAACGTTAATACGTTTTCAGAATCGAATCAAAAGCCTTGCTCTGCAAGGCTTTTTTCATTTATCAAACAAACAATCATTCAATCTTTTTCACGGCAAATACATGACGAAAACCCTGCTCCACTACGCCAAATCATTGCTTCAGGCCGTGATTATTTTCATTTTTCTCTCCTTGATTGTCGACTGGGTACGCAAACCCGACCAACCCTTGCAATCAGCAGCGCAAACCCTCACTTTAACCGATGGGCAAACTACTTCCCTTCAATCCTTCAGCCAAAATCGGGTTGCCGTCGTTTATTTTTGGGGCAGCTGGTGTCGTATTTGTTCATACACATCATCAACCATAGAAAAGCTGCACCAAGACAATATCCCAACACTGGGCGTAGCCTTGCGCTCCGGAAGCAACGCAGACATTGCCCACCATATGCAACAAAACAATCTATCCTTTCCAAACTTCAATGATTCAGACGGCCTGATGGCTCAAAAATGGAACATAGCCGTCACACCAACCATTATCATATTAAAAGATGGAAAAATGATTCATCACACATCCGGACTTTCCAGCTACATCGGCTTAAAAATCAGAATTTACTTAGCAGACATCTTCGGCTAAATTCATTGAAAATCCACCAAAAATAGAAAATCCAAAGAATCATCTCCGCCGAATATATTTACCCTATTCCACTTCATAAATAAATAAACTATCTCTTTCCCAATAACATATGATTTTGTTGAGATTATAAAGAAAATAGACTAAGATATAACCATAAGAACAATTGGAAACATTATTATCAAAACAAACTGTTAGAGACCTTCATCTAATATTGTGGCCGTGATGCTTTTGTTCCCATAGACCCGGTTGCCGACGGCAGCCTTAAAACAGCAATATTCGCCTTTATTAATTTACCTCACGCTTCAACGGTTTGATTTTTGATAACCCCGGAGACTTAGTAATGCCCAACCAATCTAAACATGCATCTATCAATATCGGTCTGATTCAGGCAAGGGAAGCATTGATGACCCAATTCCGCCCTATTCTGAACCAAGCCAATATTACTGACCAGCAATGGCGTATCATCCGGCTCTTAGCGGAAAACGGCACACTCGACTTTCAAGATTTGGCCAATCAGGCCTGCATCCTCCGTCCCAGCCTGACCGGCATTCTGACCCGCTTGGAAAAAGCAGGTTTGGCCGTGCGCCTAAAACCTTCCAACGACCAACGCCGCGTTTATCTGAAACTGACGCCCGAAGGCGAGAAACTCTATGAGTCCACCGGCGCATTGGTTGACGAGCGCTATGACGCAATTGAAAAAGTCCTTTCCAAAGAAAAAATGGCACAACTCAAAGAACTCTTGGCAGAGCTGGCAAAAATCGAACAGGCATTAAAATAAAGCGAGCCGGATGACAGATTCAACACACACACTCAAGAGATCCTTCCGAGATGCCATGGCCTCCTGTGCCGCCGGTGTACACGTTATCACGACAGACGGTGAAGCAGGGCGCTATGGCATTACCATGACTGCCGTCACTGCCGTTACCGACGAGCCGCCGACGGTCATGCTGTGCATCAACCGCCAATCCGCCATCATCCCCATCCTGCAGGGCAACCGCGATTTGTGTATCAACACGCTCAACGACAGCCAGCAGGATGTCGCCGAACACTTTGCCGGACTGACCGACCTCTCGCCCGAAGAACGCTTCGAATACCATATTTGGCATAGAGGGCAAACCGGACAGCTCGAAGTCGAAGGCGCGCTGGCGCACCTGCACGGCAGTATTGTCGATCAACGCGAAATCGGCACGCATTACGTCTTTTTCGTTCAGATCAACGAAATCCGCAATACCGACGTGCAAGCGCCGGCATTGCTGTATTTCCGCAGGCAATTCAAATCTTTGGCATAAAAAGGAATTAATTTTTAGGTGAGAATAGCAATCCTAGGACTCGGAGTTATCGGAACAACTTATGCCTATGCTTTTCAAAAAGCAGGCCATCAAGTAAAACACATACTTAGAAACAGTAGGCGGAACAATGCTCCAAAATCTATCTCGGTTAATTTGCTAGATGGTCGCTGTAATTCCAAAGGGGAAAGCAAACATGATACCTATGAGGTTCAAGTGGCTGAAGCTCATTCAGAATATGATTTTATTTTTCTGAGTGTGCGTTATGGTTTTGTTAAAGAAGCCGTGAAAACCTTGCAAGAAAATAATATCAAAGGAACTCTAGTTTTCTTCTGCAATTTCTGGAATACTCGAAAAGAGATCCAGGAGTGGGCAGGAGAGTACGACTATATTTTAGCTTTTCCGACAGCTGGTGGACATATGACCGAGGATCATTTGGACGGTGTTCTGTTCGACCATTTAATGCTAGAAGGTGAGCAAAAAGCAAAAATTCTTAATTATGTCAATCTGACGACTTTACTGACCTCTGTAGATTTGAAGTGGGAAGTTCCTCATGATATGGTCGAGTGGATTTGGATTCATATGGCGATTAATGCGGGTGTTACTTCAACAGCTGCACGTTCGGGAAAACTGGAAAACCCGGAAGAGTTAGCCCTAAACTTGATGAATAGTTCTTCAGAATTATCATTAGCTATCAAAGCCATTCGAGAGGCTTTGAAAGTCGTTGAAGCACGTGGCGTAAATTTGAAGCTTTATAAAGCTGAGCTCTTACCTTACAAAATTCCCGCTTGGCTTGCCGGAAGAGCTATGAAAGTCATGTTTGCTAAAAATGAAATGACCCGAAAGATTATGACATTACACAATGACAAACAAGATATCTTCTATTGTTGTCAAAGTGTCTTTCAGACAGGTCAAGAGTTAGGTATTGAGATGCCCATTCTGGAAGCAAATATGAAGGGGATTTCGATCTAGAAGGTTTTAAGGGTCTCAGGCCGTCTGAAACATCGGTTTCATTTTTTCAGACGGCCTGAGACTTTTTCTGTTTCACACATTATAGGCACACCCATGAAAGCAATGATATTGGCCGCCGGTCGCGGCGAGCGTATGCGCCCGCTGACCGACCACACGCCCAAACCTTTACTCGAAGTAGCAGGCACGCCGCTTATCGGCTGGCACTTGCTCCGCCTGCAGCAGGCCGGATTTACTGAAATCGTCATCAACCATGCCTGGCTTGGCCAACAAATTGAAGACACCTTGAAAAACGGTGCGGACTACGGCGTGTGCATTGCCTATTCTCCCGAGCGTGCCGGAGGCCTGGAAACCGCCGGCGGCATTGCCACCGCCCTGCCGCTTTTGGGCAACGATCCGTTTTTGGTCGTCAATGGCGACGTGTTGACCGACATTGATTTCCAAGCTGCACGACTGGCTGCACAGCGCATACAGGAACACAACCTTCTCGCCCATTTGTGGCTGGTGGACAATCCGCCCCATCATCCCGAAGGCGACTTCGGCCTGCTTTCAGACGGCCTGGTATCCGCATCATCCGCAGACGGCCAAGCCCTAACTTTCAGCGGCGTGGGCGTTTATCATCCCGCGCTTTTCAAAGACACTCCGGCACACCAGGCTGCCAAGCTTGCCCCTCTGTTGCGTCAAGCCATGAGCCAAAACCAAATCAGCGGCGGACACCACAACGGCCTTTGGTTGGACGTCGGCACAGTCGAACGCCTGCAAGAAGCCGACCGTATCGCCCAAAGCTGGTAAAACAAAAGGGACATATCCGATACGCCCCTTTTAATACTCAAAGCCGTCTGAAAACATTGATCAAATCATTTTCAGACGGCCTCAATCCATCAATCAAATTTTGCCCATTTCTTTTCTTTCTTCATTCCCAACAGGCCATTGGTAATCATCACGCACAATCCCGACCAAATCAGTCCGTAGCCGATCAATGCGCCGCCCTGTACCGGCTCGCCCAGCCACACAATCGACACAATAAAAAGCAATACAGGCTCCAAATAGCTCAACATGCCGAACACTGCTACCGGCAGCAACTGATTCGCCTTCAAATTCAAATGCATGGATATTGCACTATTAAAACCCAGCAACACAATAAAAAAGATTAAAACCGGTTTGGCCGCAATCATCGCCGGCGTATCCGTTGCCAGCAGAATATACGCCAACGCAAACGGCGTAATCATCATCAAATCAAAGGTCAGCCCGATTAAGGAAGGCACGCCCAACTTACGGCGCAGCAGATAATAAAACGGATAAGTACCGAATACCCATACAGTCGTCCACGAAAACGCGCCCGACCGCACCAATTCACATGCCACGCCTGCACACGCCAAGATTACAGCCACCCTCTGCAACCGGTTCAAACGCTCTTTAAACCAAATCCGTCCGCCCAGCATCATCGCCAAAGGAAACAAGAAATAACCCATGGCAATGTTTACCCCTTCCCCATTGACCGGCCCCCAGACAAACAGCCACAACTGGCTGGCAAATATCGGCGTCGGCAATACAATCAGCAGCCACCGTTTCCAATCCCGGCCGACGCCATAAGCAAAACGCATTGCCGCCTGCCAACCGTTGACCATGGTCATCAGCACGCACAAGGCCGACAGCATGGCAACCATGCGCCAGGCAAACACCTCCGTCCCCGTCATCGGCCGCATCCACATACCGTACAGAAACAGCATGGAAAACAACAAATTGGACGCTACCGCAGCCAGCAAACCTTTGGATAAATTCGTCATTTCAGACGGCCTTTTGCAATCAATCAAAGTTAATATTGTAAAAAAACGGATGAAAAAAATTACTCATCTTTTTGAATGAAGTTTTACCGCAAACATCTATTTCATTAAAGGCCGTCTGAAAATCCTGTCTTCAGGTTTTCAGACGGCCTTTCATTACATCGAAGCAGTCTAATGCATCAACCCTGCTTCACAATATCCGACAGCGGCCAGCGCGGCTTGACATTGAATGCACCGACAGCCTGACGCTCGGCAAGACGCATCGCGCCGGCAAAGGCAATCATTGCGCCGTTGTCGGTGCAATAGGCCATCGGTGGGAAATAGACGTTGATTTTTTCTTCCTGCGGCTTGGGTTTGCCTTTTTCAGACGGCATCTTGACGGTCAAGCGCGAAAATTCATCGCGCAGTTTCCAGTTTGCACCCACACCACCGGCAACCACCAAAGTTCTGAAGCCGGTATCCAACAACGCTTTTTTGGCTTTGGCCGCCAATACGTCAACCACCGCATCTTGGAAAGCGCGGCAAATGTCGTTACGCGTCTGCTCGGGAATTTCATCGCAACCCGTTTCGGTACGGACTTTTTCGACAGCGGTCAAAACGGCGGTTTTCAAACCGGAAAAGCTCATTTGCAAATCGTGCGAATGGAGCATGGGGCGTGGGAACGTGAAGGCATCAGGCGTGCCGAGTTTGGCCAGCTCGGACAATTTGGCACCGCCGGGATAAGGCAAACCCAACAGCTTGGCCGTTTTATCAAACGCCTCTCCTGCCGCATCGTCCACGCTTTCACCCAGCAAGGTGTAATCGCCGATACCGCGTACAGCCATAAATTGCGTATGTCCGCCAGACACCAGCAAAGCGACAAATGGAAATTCAGGCTTGTCGTCTGCCAACAAAGGCGAGAGCAAATGGCCTTCAAGATGGTGGACAGGGATAACGGGCTTGCCGATGGCAAATGCCAAGGCGTTGGCGAAGCCCGAACCGGCCAGCAATGCGCCGCCCAAGCCCGGGCCTTGCGTAAAGGCAACCGCGTCGATGTTGGCATAGCCTACGCCTGCTTCCTTCAAGCAACCTTGCGTCAACGGCACCACACGGCGGATATGGTCGCGGCTGGCCAATTCGGGGACAACTCCGCCGTATTCGGCGTGCATCGCCATTTGTGTGTGCAAATGATGCGCCAACAGGCCGCGCTCGGTATCGTAGAGCGCAACGCCGGTTTCGTCGCAAGATGATTCAATTCCTAATACCAACATGGTTTAAGGCCGTCTGAAAAAATGATTAAAAACGATTCAGACGGCGTTTTCTCCGAAAACGGAAAAAGGCCGTCTGAAATAAAGTGCGGAATAAGCGGTTTACAAAGTGCCGTAAGAGTGCAGGCCGCTCAAGAACATATTCACGCCGATAAAGGCAAAGGCGGTAATGACCAGGCCGATAACCGCCCACCAAGCCAACACTTTGCCGCGCCAGCCTGCCACCAGCCGCAAATGCAACCAGACCGCGTAATTCAGCCAAACGATGAATGCCCAAGTCTCTTTCGGGTCCCAGCTCCAATAGCGGCCCCACGCGTCGGCCGCCCACAATGCGCCGAGAATGGTGGCAATCGTGAAGAACAGGAAACCGACGGCAATCGCTTTGTACATGACTTCTTCAATGACTTGAGATTGCGGCAGCCATGATTTTTTGCCCGCATCTTCTTTTCTGAGCGCCAACAGTTCGGCAATACCCAGCATGGCGGCGATACAGAATGCGCCGTAGCCGATAAAGTTGGCCGGAACGTGGATTTTCATCCACCAAGACTGCAAAGCAGGAATCAGCGGCTGAATGGTATGCGCCTCGCGCGAAACGCTGTACCACAAGACAAATCCGACTACGATCGCCATAAAGCTGAAGACAAATCCGCCCAGTTTTTGTACGGCAAAACGGCCTTCGTAATAGAGGTACATCAGCGCCGTAATGACCAAGAACAAGATGAATACTTCGTAAAGGTTGGAAACCGGAATATGGCCGGCATCGGGACGCAGCAGATAGCTTTCATGCCAGCGCACCAGCAGGCCGACAAAGCCCGCCATCGCGGAAACCCAGGCAAACACGCTCCCCATGCCCAAAAGCGTATTGGTCGGCACATTCTTGCGCACCGCCGCTATCGCGCCGACGATATAGGCAAACAAGGCAAAGAACACAAACGCGCATTGCCACATAATCGCCGACTGGCTGCTTAACAGGTATTTGAGCAGGAAGCCGTCTGCGCGTTTGATGTCGCCGCCATACAAATCAACGGCCAAATACGCCAAGCACACGCCCACAGGGATAAACCAGCGCATCGGTTTGAAAAACCAACCCAGAAAAACGGCAATACCGGCACTCGCCCACAAAATCACCATTTCATAGATGTCCATGTGCAGACCGACCTGGGTTTGGGCAATAAACGCACCGATGGCAATCAGCAGTGCGAATGCCCAGTCGAAGAGGTTGAGATTTCGGATAAATGATTTGTGTGTCAGAAGCTCATGCTCGGGCAAGGCCTGATGTTTGTTATTCATGGTTCAAATCCTTGGCAAGCTGCTGCAATTGCCGTGTGTGTTGCGGAAATTCTTTCTGCAAGTCGCGTTCGTTGCGGCTGGAAGACATGGCAAAACGGATACGGCCGTCTGAAAACAGCAGCCAAGCGCGTTTTTCACGAATATAGAACATAAACACCGTACCCAACACCAGCAATACTGAACCCAGATACACCAAGAATGCGCCCGGCGAACGGGTCATCTGCAATCCGGAAGAACGCACTTCGGAATAGCCGTCCAATTGCAGCAACATCGGCGCAGGATACTCGGTCAAACCGGTGTACGCGTCCATTGCATGCAGCAGGAATCGGTTGCGCTTTTCGTCTTGCGACCAAGCCGGCAGGTTGTATGTACTGATCGTGTCTTCCAAAGCGGCGTTCATCACGCCATAGAGCATCTCGTAGAAATAGCCCTGCATTTTTTCCTGCTGGTCTTTGGGAATATTGGTGGTAACAAATTTGTCCAAAGCCAAATAGCCGCCTTTGGCAAAAATCGACAAAGTATTTTCCGCCGCCGCCATGAATTGCTCGCGGATTTCGGCGGGTGCGCCTTTAACGGCATTGGCAACGGTTTTACGGCGTGCCGCATCGTCTTTCAAATATTGGCGCAAAGCCATAAAGGTATCGATTTTACCGTTTTTATCCATCGGAATGCGCAACCAGCGGTATTGCTGCGCCAAGCCGCTGCGCGTGCCGGTAATGAAGAAATAGTCTTCATCTTGTTTCAGCGGCAACATATAGTTTTTATATTCGACCGCCTGCCCCGCTTTGTCGCGGATACGGTAAACGATAGACGGGCCGATATTGGTGTATTTTTTGTCTTCCTGACGGACGGAGCGAACATCATTAAGGGCGGATTTCAGGTTTTGCTCTTTTTCAGATGGCTCGCTCATGTCTTCGACGTTCATCGAAGTAAACTGGTCGAATTCCAGTTTATAAGAGGTCTTGCCCAAATCCAGCGGAAACTCGCGCATGGAAGTCGCTTTGAGTTTGACCGGAGTGCGGTCGGCATCGGCCAGATTCCACGCTTTAAACGTCAAGTCCGAGCCGCCGTCGGCAAAACTTGCCTGATAAACCGTAATACCGTGTAACGTCAAAGGATGGTTGACGCGGATGGTGTGTTCGCTGACTTTGCCGGTCGCCTTGTCCGTGACTTCCAAGTCGCTGGCGAAATCGCGCGGCATACCGGTATCGTAAAAGTCGATATGGAATTTCTTCAATTTGACGGAAAACGGCAAGTCTTGCACCAGCATGCCGTTATCCGCATTCAGAAATACCACGTCCGCGCTCTGCCCTTCCGAAATATTGACATTGCCCCTAAACGACAAATTGGACGCCCCCAACACGCTTTCAGGCTTAAAGTCTTTGGCGTAAACCGCCGTATTGTCCGGCACGACCCGGCCGGTGAGCATACCGATTTTCAGTAGGATATTGCTGTCTATCAAACCGCCCAAACAAATCACAATCAGCGCGGCATGGGCAAAGATATAGCCCCATTTGTTCATCGCGCCTTTTTTCGCCGCCACCAAAACCGAACCGTCTTCACGCGTAACGGTTTTGCAGCCGTAGCCCTGCACTTCCAAATAACGTTGCGCGACTTCGGGCGTTACCTGTCCGTCTAAAACGATGGAATGGCGCATTGCCGCCAGCGATTTTTCCTTGGCGTTTTCACGGAAGGAACGAATCTCGCGCAAAAACGGCGGAACATTGCGAATCAGGCACAATCCGGTAGAAATCACCAAAAACATCATGATGACAATGAACCACGCCGAGGCGTACACGTCGTACAGGCCCAAAAAGCCGAAAATCTGCGACCAAAACGGGCCGAATTTCACCAAATAATCGACTTGCGGCTGGTTTTGTTGCAAGACCGTACCGATAATCGAAGCCACGCCCAACAGGCTGAGCAGGGCGACGGCAAAACGCATGGAGCTGAAAAAGGCAAACCATGGTCTGCGGATGAGTGGGACGGATGATGAAGATTTACTCATGTCTCAAATGTCGGCTTGGGGCAACCCGATTGATGGAACGGGCTGCTATGACGTGTGATGCGAAAGGAAGAATACTGCATATTGCAGTAAAAATCTTGCCGTCGCTATTTGAAAAAACCAATCAGGCTTATCGGTTTATATTGGCTAAGGCCGTCTGAAGGTTTTTCAGACGGCCTGTATCAATAAACTCGTTTCAAAACGAAATTTAGTGCAAACCTTGAATGAAGTTGGCTACTGCGTTCAACTCTTCTTCGCTCAGGCGGTTGGCAATATCGGCCATGATGGCGTTTTTACGTTGGCCGGATTGGTAAGCTTTCATTTGCTCGACAACGTACGCTTTGTGTTGACCGCCCAAACGAGGGTAGGCTTGGATTTCAGTACCGCCGCCCGGGATACCTGCGCCGCTAGGACCGTGGCAAGACATACATGCCGGCAGTTTTTTAGCGCTCAGGCCGCCGCGATAGATTTTTGCGCCCAGCTCCGGGTTTTCTTTAGGATTGGCTTCGCCCGGTTTGCCTTGTTGTTTGGCGTAGTAGGCGGCAGCGTCGCGGATGTCTTGTTCGGACAAGTTCATCACCATCGGTTTCATCACGCCGGCGGCGCCATGCGAACGTGTACCGTCTTTGATGGCCATGGTTTGGCCGTAGACGTAGGCCGCAGCCTGACCTGCCAGTTTAGGATAAGTTGCGATACCACTGTTACCATCGGCTGCGTGACACGCCGCACAGATAGTAGTCGCTACCTGTTTGCCTTTTTCAGCATCTGCTTTAGGGGCAGCGGAAACCGCACCGGCAGCCAATACCAAGGCCAATAAAGTCAATCGTTTCATGGAGTGCTCCTGATTACAGCATTGCGTACCGCGTCAATGCCTTTTTTATACTCAAATACCGGGGAATTTTCCCGATTAAAACCGATAATTCTATAAACGTGCTATTCTATACCAAGTTTACATTAAATTACTACTCAAATTACCAAACTGCTGCAACATAAATGCCCGATACAAATTATGATGTTGCAGTTTTGTTTCCATGTAAGGAAATACTGATGAACCTTTTTCAAAACGCCAAATTCTTTACAACGGTCAACCATCTGAAAGACCTGCCCGACACGCCGGCCGAGATTGCCTTTGTCGGCCGAAGCAATGCCGGCAAATCCAGCGCCATCAACACGTTAACTAATCACGTGCGCCTTGCCTATGTTTCCAAAACACCGGGCCGCACCCAACACATCAATTTCTTTGAGCTGGAAAACGGTAATTTCATGGTCGACTTGCCCGGCTACGGCTACGCGCAAGTACCTGAAGCCATCCGTGCGCACTGGGTCAAACTCTTGGGCGACTACCTGCAACAACGCCGCCAGCTGATCGGCCTGATTCTGATTATGGACTCGCGCCATCCGCTCAAGGCTTTAGACATTCAAATGCTGGACTTTTTCCACATTACCGGCCGTCCTGTGCATATCCTGCTGTCAAAAGCAGACAAGCTGTCTAAAAACGACCAGATTAAAACTTTGGCGGCGGTAAAAAAATCACTCAAACCCTACACCGACCGCCAAAAAATCAGCGTTCAACTGTTTTCCAGCCTGAAAAAACAAGGCATGGACGAAGTCAATCAAGTGGTCGGCTCATGGTTTGACGCGCATCGCGAAGAAATCGAGAATTTTGCAGGAGAAACATCGCCTGAATGATTGTAAAACAAGGAGGAATAAGATAAGTTGACCAACCGCAAATCTTATTCCGTCATTTAGTTTCTCAACATCGCGTTTACCATTTAATTCGGGGCATGTCTCACACATGCCCTTTTTTTCATCACGCTTTTTTGTTTTCACACGCAAGCCACAATCTCCACCAAATATACCATCACAATATATCAGCAAGACCGTCTGAAAGCGCGGCTTCAATCTCCATTATTATTAAAGTGTTAATTTTAGTATTGCAACTAATTACACATCTTAGCATTTTGCTCATATTCAGCTAATTGTTGAGGCATAGAATGCATTCATCGTTCAACAACACAGTAGGAAAGAAAATCATGAAACGCATTAATGCTTTTATTTCAAAAAAACTCATCATTGCCGGTATTATTGCTTCAAGTTTGGGCGTTGCCGGTGCTGCGGGTGCCGTGGCTTTTAAAGAAGGCATGTTTGCGCAGGTTTCCGGTCAGCAAGCGGCAGCAACGGCAGTAGCGCAAGTTGGCGGCGTGGCCAAAGATGTTGATTATAAATACAAACAGCATTTGGGTGGCCGTTATAAGGTGGAAATTTTAAAAGACGGGGTCGAATATGAGGCTCTGGTTGATGCTCAAAGCGGCAAAGTATTGGCGGTAGCGCAAGATAACGATCAAGACAAACGACACTTTGATAAGTATGATAAGCATGATAAGTATGATAAGCATCATAAACATGACAATGCTGAGCCCTCTTCATCGCAAAATACAGATTATCAGGCTCCTGCCGATGCTGTACCTGGCACACCTGAAAATGCAACCGCTTCCGAGGTAACAAAATCTTAATTTATTTAAACTTTAAAAAAGCCAATGCCGTCTGAAACTTTCAGACGGCATTGGCTTTAATGCAGCATTGTTTGAAACACAGCTCCTATCAAGCCCAATCGTTTTCAGACGGCCTTTGCCTCATCTTCGCCATCAGTCCAACCCGCTTCTTTCAATTTCCGCTGTTGCGCATCATATCGGGATTTTTCCGCCCAATACATTGTCTGAATACAGGCATCGCCGCACTCGCTGCCACAACATTCCCACGACTCGGGGCGGACAGGCTCGTCTAAAATCGGCTCGCCCAAGATGGCTTCGGCTTTATTCTTCAGGGTCGTATCCATCGGCGATTTCCAAGCGCGCACCGTCAAATTCAATCACTTCGCCGCCGCGTATTTTGGCGGTTTTACGGGTTTCGGTTTCGCCGTTGCGCAACACCAGCCCTTCGGCGATAAACGCTTTTGCCTGTCCGCCACTTTCGGCAAGGCCGGCCAATTTCAACAGGTCGCATAAGGCGATGTATTCGTTGTCTTCAAGATAGACGGTGGCTTCCATAATTCAATCCTTTTCAATAATGGCGATATTTTAACATGGCCGTCTGAAAGAAAATCCTCCTCCTGTTTTATTTGCTTTATCCAACCTCATTACATTTGGTTTTCAGACGGCCTTTCGCTGCCAACCCTGCTACAATACGCCTTTTATTGTTCACGCCGATTTTGCCATGACCGAGCCGACCTATATCCCCCTGCGCCTGCATACCGAGTTTTCGATTACCGACGGTATGGTGCGGATTAAAAAACTGATTGCCAAAGCGCAGGAATACGGTTTGCCTGCTTTGGGCATCAGCGATTTGATGAACGAATTCGGTTTGGTGAAATTCTATAAAGCCTGCCGCGGCGCGGGGATTAAGCCCATCGGCGCGGCGGACGTGTGGATAGGCAATCCGAATGCGCCCGACAAGCCGTTCCGCGCCATGCTGATTATCCGCAACGATGCGGGCTATCTGCGCCTGAGCGAGCTTTTGACGGCGGCTTATGTCGGCAAAGACCGCAATATCCATCATGCGGAACTCAATCCCGAATGGCTGGAAAACGGCGACAACAGCGGCTTGATTTGTTTGAGCGGCGCGCATTACGGCGAAGTGGGCGTGAATCTGTTGAACGGCAATGAAGACGCGGCGCGTGCGGCGGCGTTGAAGTATGCGGCTTGGTTTCCCGATGCGTTTTATCTGGAGCTGCAACGCCTGCCCGAACGTCCCGAATGGGAGGCTTGCGTTTCGGGCAGCGTGAAGCTGGCGGAGGAATTGGGTTTGCCGGTGGTGGCGACGCATCCGACGCAGTTTATGAGCCGCGACGATTTCAACGCGCACGAGGCACGGGTGTGCATCGCGGGCGGCTGGGTGCTGACGGACAAGAAACGTCCGCGCGATTTTACGCCGAGCCAGTTTTTCATTCCGCCGGAAACGATGCTGGAGCGTTTCGCCGACTTGCCCGAAGCCTTGGAAAACACGGTAGAAATCGCCAAACGCTGCAATATCCATATCACGCTGGGCAAAAACTTCCTGCCCCTGTTCCCGACGCCCGACGGCCTGTCGCTGGATGATTATTTGGTGAAACTGTCCAACGAGGGCTTGCAGGAACGCATGGTTCAGCTTTATCCCGACGAGGCGGAGCGGGCGGCGAAAATGCCAGAATATCAGGAGCGGCTGGATTTTGAGCTGAACATCATCATCCAGATGAAATTCCCCGGCTATTTCCTTATCGTACAAGACTTTATCAACTGGGCAAAAACGCACGGTTGTCCGGTGGGGCCGGGACGCGGTTCGGGCGCGGGTTCGCTGGTGGCGTATTCGCTGAAGATTACCGACCTCGACCCTCTGAAATACGCGCTGCTGTTCGAGCGTTTCTTGAACCCCGAACGCGTTTCCATGCCCGACTTCGACGTGGACTTTTGCCAAAGCAACCGCGGCCGCGTGATTGAGTATGTGCGCGACAAATACGGTGCAGAGGCGGTGAGCCAAATTGTGACCTTCGGCACGATGTCGTCCAAAGCGGTGATTCGCGACGTGGGGCGCGTACTGGAGCTGCCGTTTACCCTGTGCGACAAACTGTCGAAGCTGATTCCGCTGGAAGCCAACAAACCTTTGGGTTTGGACGACGCGATGAAGGCGGAGCCGCAGATTCAGGAATTGATCGAAGCGGAAGAAGCGGACGAACTGATTACGCTGGCGAAAAAGCTGGAAGACCTGACGCGCGGTCTGGGTATGCACGCGGGCGGCGTGTTGATTGCGCCGGGCAAGATTTCCGATTACAGCCCCGTGTATCAGGCAGACGAATCCGCCTCGCCCGTATCCATGTACGACAAGGGCGACGTGGAAGACGTGGGTTTGGTGAAGTTCGACTTTTTGGGCCTGCGCAACCTGACCATTATCGAAATGGCGCAGAACAACATCAAAAACACCACCGGCGATATTGTCGATGTCGGCAAAATCCCGCTTGACGACCAGGCCGCCTACAAAATCTTCCGCGATGCGAACACCACCGCCGTCTTCCAGTTCGAATCGACCGGCATGAAAAAAATGCTGAAAACAGCGCACACCACCAAGTTTGAAGAACTCATCGCCTTCGTGTCGCTCTACCGCCCCGGCCCGATGGACAACATTCCCGACTTCGTCGCGCGCATGAAGGGACAGGAATTCCAATACATCCACCCGCTGCTCGAAGGCATCCTCGCGCCGACTTACGGGATTATGGTGTATCAGGAACAAGTGATGCAGGCGGCGCAGATTATCGGCGGCTACTCGCTCGGCGGCGCGGACTTACTGCGCCGCGCCATGGGTAAGAAAAAGCCCGAAGAAATGGTGAAACACCGCGAAATCTTCGCCGAAGGCGCGGCAAAACAAGGCATTTCGCGCGAAAAATCCGACGAAATCTTCAACTACATGGAAAAATTCGCTGGCTACGGTTTCAACAAATCCCACGCCGCCGCCTACGCCCTGATTTCCTACCAGACCGCATGGCTCAAAGCCCATTACCCCGCCGAATTTATGGCGGCGACCATGTCGTCTGAATTGGACAACACCGACCAGCTCAAACATTTCTACGACGACTGCCGCGCCAACGGCATCGAGTTCCTGCCGCCCGACATCAACGAATCCGACTACCGCTTTACGCCATATCCGAATATGAAAATCCGCTACGCACTCGGCGCGATTAAAGGCACGGGCGAAGCCGCCGTCGAATCCATCATCGCCGCGCGGCAAAGCGGCGGCAAGTTTACCGGTCTGTTGGACTTCTGCGAACGCGTCGGCAAAGAACACATGAACCGCCGCACCCTCGAAGCCCTGATACGCGGCGGCGCGTTCGACAGCATCGAACCCAACCGCGCCATGCTCTTGGCAAACATCGACCTCGCCATGAACAACGCCGACCAAAAAGCCGCCAACGCCAATCAGGGCGGGCTCTTCGACATGATGGAAGACGCCATCGAACCGGTGCAGCTCATCGACGCGCCCATGTGGAGCGAATCGGAAAAACTCGCCGAAGAAAAAACCGTCATCGGCTTTTACCTGTCCGGCCACCCGTTCGGCCCGTATGCCCAAGAAGTCCGCCAAATCGCCCCGACCAAATTGGGCCGTCTGAAACCGCAAGACAGCGTGCGCCTCGCCGGATTCGTAACCGCCGTGCGCACCATGATGGGCAAGCGCGGCAAAATCGCCTTCGTCAGCCTCGAAGATTTGAGCGGACAGGTTGAAATCATGGTCAGCGGCCAGACGCTGGAAAACTGCGCCGACTACCTCAAGTCCGACCAAGTGCTGATTATCGAATCCAAAGTCAGCCGCGACGACTACGGCGGCGGTGACGGGCTGCGCATCATGGCCAACCAAGTCATGACCCTGCAAATGGCGCGCGAACGCTACGCCCGCAGCCTCAGCCTTGCCCTCGCCCCCGGCCACGACATCACGCGCCTCGCCGCCATCCTCACCGCCCACCGCCTGCCTGATACGGCGCACATCCCGTTGCAACTGTCGTACAGCAACGGTAAAGCATCAGGCAAATTGAAAATTGCGCCCAAATGGATGGTAACGCCAAGCACCGCCTTGTTTGACGAACTGGAAACATTGCTCGGCAGCAGGGCCGTCCGCGTGAATTGGTAAAACTAAAGGCCGTCTGAAACTACACGTTCAGACGGCCTTTAGTTTAAAAAGCGCTTTTAAAACATAAATCGGATAAAGATTCAGGCTTTCAGACGGCCTTATTGAATAGAGCAATCATCTGAAAAGTTTATTGCAAAAAGCCTTTGACTAATAAGGAAAGATAGCCAACAACAAAGAGGAGCGACAATGCCGAAACAATGCCAAGCATCCAGTAGATACATTGGTTCAGTACAGATTTTGCAGCGGTAAGCCGCAGCAGTTTTAAATACAGGGCAAACGAAGCAAAGGGGGTGAAAATACACCCCCTTTCCCTACAGATGCCCCATATCAAAGGCCGTCTGAAAAACAGTTTTATTTAACGATTTCAACCGGACCGTGGTCGTCGCAGTGGTCGCCGTGTTGGTGATGCAGGCGGCCGTTGACGATGTAGTCAACGTGATCGCCGTGCGGTACGGCTTCGTGGCCGCAACCTTCGCCGTGAACGTGGCCGTGGCAGGTGTCAACCGGATGGCAGCCGTCAGGATTGGTTTCATTGACGCTCAGGGCGTGCTCGTCGTAGTGGCCGTTGTGTTCATGGTGCAGGTGGCCGTCGTGCAGATAATCGACGTGGCCTTCATGTTTGATGGCAGTGTGGCCGCAGTGTGCGCCGTGAACGTGGTCATGATGTTCGTGGGTTTTACAGGTCATTTTTCTCTCCTAATGTTCAGTGAATAGCAATCTTTCTCGATTGATTATTCCATCTTATCTTTTTTTGATGCAAGCGTAAAAAAATTTACAGTTATTAATATATTGTTACGATATATCATCTATTGATATATCAGCCTATTTTGTTTTTCAGACGGCCTTTTATTTATCATTCATTTATTTTCAGCGGGTAATTTAACCCTTTCCGCCTATGCTGAATATCGAATTTTTCAGCCGTAACGGGTAATATTGAAACCAAGGGATGAATCCTTCAAACAAACAGGTACTGCAATGGGAAAACAAGCCAGACTTTATATGGTCCGCAGCACGCAAGGTGCGCTTTATGATGTATTTTTTGAACGCGGCGTGGCGGCATTGGCCTGGCCTATGCTGGCCGAAGCGGCGGCCAAGGGTTTTGGCCGTGAGGAGCTGACGGATATTTACCGTTCGGCCGTGCCGGATGTGAAGTTGAGAACGGCGCAATCGGGTGCGGCTCAGATGTGGCGGTTTGTCAACGAGTTGGCCGATGGAGATGCCGTACTGACCTACTCGCCCGCCCTGCGCCGTTATCGGGTCGGCAGGATTACGGGCGGCGCAGTGCATTGTCCGCAATGGGACGATGAAAAAATGTCGCTGGTGCGGCCGGTTGAGTGGCTGGGCGAAGTGTGCCGTGATGATTTGAGTACGGCAGCACAACGGGCTTTGGGCAGCGTGGCAACTTTGTTTGCGGTATCGGAAACGTGCGCGGCAGAAATTTTTGAACGCGTGGGTTTTCAGACGGCCTAAGAAGGGAAAGGAAACAGGATTATGTGGAACACCATGCATGAATGGCTGAACGCTTTGCCTGTCAGTGAAGAAATCATTAAATCGGCATTGATGTCAGTATTGATGATTGTGGCCGTCATTGCCGGGCGCAGCATCTTGCTCTCGGCGCATTTTCGCAGCCATCCGAATTTGAGCATTGAAAACAAACGCCGCTCGCTGGTGTTCAGCCGCAACGTAACCATGTTGCTGATCCTACTCGGGCTGGCGATGATTTGGGCGGCGCAGATTCAAACTTTAGCCTTGTCGATGTTTGCAGTGGCCGCGGCGATTGTGGTGGCAACCAAAGAGCTGATTATGTGTTTGTCCGGCAGTATCCTGCGCTCGGTAACCAAACAATATTCCATAGGCGACTACATCGAAATCAACGGCCTGCGCGGACGGGTGGTCGATATCAATATGCTGAACACGCTGATGATGCAAATCGGCCCTAATCCGTTAATCGGCCAGCTTTCCGGCAAAACGCTCTCGTTTCCCAACAGCCTGCTTTTGAGCCATACCGTGCGCCGCGACAATATTTTGGGCAATTATGTGATTCATACGGTGGAAATCCCCGTGCCGATTCATTTGGATTCGGACGAAATCATAGGCCGTCTGAAAGCTGTGCTTGAGCCGTTGTGCGCGGCCTATGTTCCCGTTATCCAACAATATTTGGAAAACGTTCAAGCGCAAAAACTCTTTATTACCCCCGCCGCCCAGCCGCGCGTGTCCCGCGTGCCGCACGATGACAAGGTGTACCACATCATCGTACGCTTCGCCTCCCCCGTTTCCAAACGGCTGGAAATACAACAGGCCGTCTTAGACGAATTTTTGCGCACGCAATACCGACTGATCAACCAAACAAAATAGTACGGTGTGTTTATTGATACAATCAAATCCCTTACAATAATAAAGTTCACAATCAACAATAAGGAAAAGTCATGTTGCCCGAATCAGCCCTTGCCGAAATGTATCCCGTCATTATGACCCCCAGCCATGACGGCAAATATTTCCACAACTACACCCTTTCGCTTCTGAACATCGTCCACACCAACGCCTCCCTCGGCCTGCCGCTGCAAGTAATGATGCAGCGCGGCGAAAGCCTGATTACGCGCGCGCGCAACAACTGCGTGGCCAAATTTTTGGAAAACAAAGAATGGACGCATTTATTCTGGATTGACTCCGACATCGGCTTCTCTCCCGACTCATTCTACCGCCTGCTCTTGGCTGACAAAGACGTTGTGGCCGGCGTTTATCCGCTCAAACGCGAAAACTGGCCCCAAGCAGGCCTTCCTGCCGGCATGACCCAAGCCGATTTCGAGCGCATGTACACTTCTTACACCGTCAACACCAACGACAAAAATGAAAACGGCGAAATCGTCCTGAAAGTCGATGAAGAAGGCTTTATGAAGGTTCATGACGCACCAACCGGCTTTATGGTCATCAAACGCAGCGTATTTGAAAAAATGATAGAGGCTTATCCCGAGTTGAACTACGTCTCCGACAGCGACTACAGCCCGGAAAACAAAGGCCTGCACTACCGTTTCTTCGACTGCATGGTCGATCCCGAAAGCAAACGCTACCTGTCCGAAGACTACACCTTCTGCCACCTCTGGCGTCAAATCGGCGGCGAAGTGTACGTCGACGTACAATCTAACCTGACCCACCAAGGCGCAAAAGTGTATCACGGCTCGTTTGCCGAATCCCTGCAAACCAATGTTGCCAATGCGGTTTACGCCCCCGAAGGCACCACCATGCGCCTCGAACTGGCCGCCCCGTTGCACGCCAATCCGCGCGGTCCGGAATAAGGCTGACCGACAGGCAGGCAGGCAGGCAAAACACTTTAATTCTGCCTGTCTGCCACCATATAGCGCCTATCGTTTTCTTTTCAGACGGCCCCAAGGCCGTCTGAAACCATCTTATTCAGGAGAAACCATATGAGCGACAACGTCCTGCTCCACTTGGGCGAAGAACCCCGTTTCGACCAAATCAAAACCGAAGACATCAAACCCGCCCTGCAAACCGCCATTACCGAAGCGCGCGAACAAATCGCCGCCATCAAAGCGCAAACGCACACCGACTGGGCAAACACTGTCGAAAAACTGACCGACATTACCGAACGCGTCGGCCGCATTTGGAGCGTGGTTTCCCATCTCAACTCCGTGGTCGATACGCCCGAATTGCGTGCCGTATACAACGAATTGATGCCTGAAATCACCATCTTCTTCACCGAAATCGGTCAAGACATCGAGTTGTACAACCGCTTCAAAATCATTAAAAACTCTGCCGAATTCGACACCCTCTCCCCGGCGCAGCAAACCAAGCTCAACCACGACTTGCGCGATTTCGTCCTCAGCGGTGCCGAATTACCGCCCGAACAGCAGGCAGAATTGGCGCAACTGCAAACCGAAGGCGCGCAACTGGGTGCCAAATTCGCACAAAACATCCAAGACGCGACCGACGCTTTCGGCATTTACTTTGACGATGCAGCGCCGCTTGCCGGTATCCCCGAAGACTCCATCGCCATGTTTGCCGCCGCCGCGCAAAGCGAAGGCAAAACAGGCTACAAAATCGGCCTGCAGATTCCGCACTACCTCGCCGTCATCCAATACGCCGACAACCGCGAACTGCGCGAACGAATCTACCGCGCCTACGTTACCCGCGCCAGCGAATTGTCCGACGACGGCAAATTCGACAATACGGCCAACATCGACCGCACCCTCGAAAACGCATTGAAAACCGCCAAACTGCTCGGTTTCAAAAACTACGCCGAGCTGTCGCTGGCAACCAAAATGGCCGACACGCCCGAACAGGTTCTGAACTTCCTGCACGACCTTGCCCGCCGCGCCAAACCGTTTGCCGAAAAAGACTTTGCCGAAATCAAGGCCTTTGCGCGCGAAAACCTGAATATCGAAGACCCGCAATCGTGGGATTTGAGCTACGCCGCCGAAAAACTGCGCCAAGCCAAATACGCCTTCAGCGAAGCCGAAGTGAAAAAATACTTCCCTATCAGCAAAGTCTTGGCAGGCCTGTTTGCCCAAATCAAAAAACTGTACGGCATCGAGCTGGCTGAAAAAACCGTCCCCGTTTGGCACAAAGACGTGCGCTATTTCGAGCTGAAACAAGACGGCCAAACCATCGGCGGCGTTTACATGGACTTGTACGCACGCGAAGGCAAACGCGGCGGCGCATGGATGGACGGCTACAAAAGCCGCCGCCGTTTCGCCGACGGTACGCTGCAACTGCCGACCGCCTACCTCGTCTGCAACTTCACCCCGCCTGTAGGCGACAAAGAAGCGCGTTTGAGCCACGACGAAATCATCACCCTCTTCCACGAAACCGGCCACGGCCTGCACCACTTGTTGACCCAAGTTGACGAAGTGGGCGTATCCGGCATCAACGGCGTCGAATGGGACGCGGTCGAGCTGCCCAGCCAATTCATGGAAAACTTCGTTTGGGAATACGACGTATTGGCGCAAATGTCCTCGCACGAAGAAACCGGTGCGGTATTGCCGAAAGAGCTGTTCGACAAAATGCACGCGGCTAAAAACTTCCAACGCGGTATGTTCCTCGTCCGCCAAATGGAATTTGCCCTCTTCGATATGGAAATCTACCATCAGGAAGACGAAGGCCGTCTGAAAGAATGGCCGCAAATCTTGGACAAAGTGCGTCAAGAAGTCGCCGTAACCCAACCGCCGGCATACAACCGCTTTGCCTTGAGCTTCAGCCACATCTTCGCCGGCGGCTACGCCGCAGGCTATTACAGCTACGCATGGGCGGAAGTTTTGAGCGCAGATGCTTACGCGGCGTTTGAAGAAAGCGACGACGTGGCCGAAACCGGCCGCCGCTTCTGGAAAGAAATACTGGCCGTCGGCGGTTCGCGCAGCGCAGCCGAATCCTTCAAAGCCTTCCGCGGCCGCGAACCAAGCCTGGATGCCCTGCTCCGCCACAGCGGTTTCGACAACGCAGCTTGATTTGAAAATCCGCCGTTTTAAACAGAATGGTTGCTGATTCAAAGTTAAAGGCCGTCTGAAATGTTTCAGACGGCCCTTCGGTTGGCGCAATTAATGAGGAACAATAAATACGTCCAATCTCTAACAATTTTTTCGGGAGAAACTGAAGCACGTATTTCAAACCCCAATCTCCCCCGGCCCATCGCTCAAATCAATTTTTGCCCTTTTTATCGCCGGCGGCCAAACGCATATTGATAAATTCCATCATCAAATCTTTTTTCGTCCAGAAAAAGGATTTCATTTTTTCCAAAGAATAGATTTTCCGAATCATCGCCGGCAATCCTGCGTGAACGATGGCCGCGACTTCGCCATTGGTTGTTTCATTGTCCATGGCGGCTTTGAGGTTTAGATTGTGCGTATTCAGGTAGTCGCAAAGCGCTTTTCTGACGCTGCTGCTGATTTCAAATTGTTTCATGTTTTCCGTCCATAATGCTTTTATAGTTAAATAGCATAGGATTCTAGCAAGTTTTTTGCATTGTGCATATCTCAATGTGCATATTATTGCGGAATTTACAATTTGGCTTTTGGGTAAAATCATGCCTGCAACACATTGTTGCGGCGCACCCTGCCGGATTGTTTTGACTATTTTGTTTCGGCTTGGGCCGCATTGCGGATAAAATAACGGTTTTAGGTGTTGAGGCCGTCTGAAATGTATTTGTGGTTTAAGCTGTTGCACATATTTTTTGTAATTTCTTGGTTTGCAGGACTGTTTTATCTGCCGCGGATTTATGTGAATCTGGCGCAATTGGAACCCGGCAGCGCGGAATATGTACGGCTGACGGATATGTCGCGGCGGCTGTACCGCTTTATGTCGCCTTTGGGCTGGGGAACGCTGATATTCGGCGCGGCCATCGGCTTTGTTAATAATTGGTGGGGCAACGGCTGGCTGGCGGTTAAATTATTGTGCGGCCTACTGCTCTTGGCTTATCAGCTTTATTGCGGCCTGTTGCTGCGCCGTTTTCAAAACGGCAGCAATGTGTATTCGCACCGCTGGTATCGGGTATTCAATGAACTCCCCGTTTTGATGATGGTGGCCGCGCTTTATATGGTGGTTTTCAAGCCGTTTTGATCTTCAGACGGCCTATTTGGTAAATAAGGAAAGAATTCATGACGGTCGAAATCGAACGCCGCTTTTTGCTGGCGGATGACAGTTGGCGCGAAGCGGCAAGCGAGCCGCTGGTGTTGCAACAGGGCTATTTGAGCGTGGAAAAAGAGCGCACCATCCGTGTGCGGATTATCGGTTCGCAAGCCTGGCTGACCCTGAAAGGCTATATTTCCGACATGACGCGCAGCGAATTTGAATACGAAATTCCTCTGGCTCACGCGCAGGCGATGATGGCGGATATGTGCCCGTTTAAAATGGAAAAATACCGCTATCGTGTCGAATTTGAAGGCTTTGTGTATGAAATCGACGAATATTTCGGCGACAATGCGCCCTTGATTGTGGCGGAAATCGAATTGCCGTCTGAAGATACCGAGTTTCCCAAACCGTCTTGGTTGGGCAAGGAAATTACGTCAGACGGAAAATTCACCAATGCGTATTTGAGCAAACATCCGTATTCGTCTTGGACGGAATAACGAGTACAACCCACATACAAAAAAGGCATGTATCGCACATGCCTTTTTTCTTTTCAGACGGCCTGATTTGCCTTACCGATATTTGTATCGAGCTGCTTTCGACATACCGTTTCAAATATCGGGCAAGCCCGTGTATTTTATCCGTGTAGTCTTATGCCGGACGGCAGGCAACCATGTAGTTAACTTCGGTCGAATCGCACAGGGAATAACGGCCGCTCAACAAATTGTAGGTCATGCCCTTGCTGCCGACGGTATCCAATCCGGCTTGGCGGCACATGCGCGCGAGTTCTGCCGGCGTGATGAATTTTTTCCAGTCGTGCGTGCCTTTGGGGACGAATTTCAACAGATATTCCGCGCCGACAATCAGATGCAGATAAGATTTGGGATTGCGGTTGATGGTGGAGAAAAACACCATGCCGTCGGGTTTGACCAGTTTCGCACAGGCTTGAACGATGGCGGCCGGATCGGGAACGTGTTCCATCATTTCCATACACGTTACCACATCGAAGCTGTGCGGCTGCTCGGCGGCGAGGTCTTCGACGCGGATACAGCGGTAATCGATATTGGCAACGTGTTGGGCGGCCGCATGGGCAGCGGCGGTTTGCAGGGATTTTTCCGCCATATCGATGCCGGTAACGTGTTCTGCGCCGCGTTTGGCTATGCTTTCGGACAAAATACCGCCGCCGCAGCCTACATCCAACACACGTTTACCTGCCAATCCGGCATAGCCGTCGATATAGTCGAGGCGCAAGGGGTTGATGTCATGCAGGGGCTTGAATTCGCCGTTTTTATCCCACCATTTGTCGGCGATTTGGCTGAACTTGGCGATTTCGCCGGCATCTACGTTGTCGTGTTGATTGCTCATGGTTTGCTCCTGCATAAAATCATTCGCCTGATTTTAGCCGATTGTGCTTCAAAATAAAATGTTTCAGACGGCCTTTGCCCGTTTATCGGCCCTATTTCAACTTTCATCCGCCTGCCCATAAAAAACGCACCTTGTGGCAAGGTGCGTTTCAATCGGCATGATTTAGAATTTAGCGCCGGATTCGTTGGCCATGTAGTCAACTGCGGCTTTCACTTCGTCGTCGCTCAAGCTGCTGTTGCCGCCTTTGGCAGGCATGGAATTGAAGCCTTCGAGGGCATGTTTGTGCAAGGTATCTTTGCCTTGTTTAATGCGAGGCGCCCAGTCTTCTTTTTTGCCTACGGCAGGAGCACCGGGAATCAAGCCGCCGTGGCATGCTTTACAGTTCGCTTCAAAAACGGCTTTGCCGTCCACTTTGGCGGATTCGGCAGGCTTGGCTTCAGCGGCAGGCGCTTCGGCTTTCTCTTCGTGCTTGGCAGCTTCTTCAGGTTTCGCGGCTTCTTCTGCTTTGCTGGCGGCAGCTTCAACCTTATCGGCAGCTTCTTGAGCGGCAGATGCAGTCGCATCGGCAGCAGAAGCGGCTTCGGTTTTCACTTCAGATGCAACGGCTTGAGCAGTCTCTTGTGTCTCCTGTTTAGCCTCTTGGGAACAAGCTGTCAAACCAGCCATCATCATTACGGCAATCAGTAATTTGTTCATGTTCTGTCTTTCCTTAATTTTATTTAAATCACTGTTTTATATAAACAGCTCAAAAATTCTAACACAGAAACTAATACTTTCGACCTACACTATAATAAATATTGGTATAAATCAGATTTTGTCTCAAAAACTGAAAAACATATTGACACCACCTCTCTACTCGGATAGAAATTTACCCTATTTGTCATGAAGTGCAATAACTTTCATTTTATTGTTCAAGCAGTTACTCATTTTATTTTCAAAGTTTCTTTTAGAATTCAACTTTTTACCGACTTCTCCATGAGTAGCGTCAACCTGAAAGCCATCCCCATCCCAAACAGGCCGTCTGAATCCCAATCAGGTTTCAGACGGCCTGTTTGAATCATGTTAATAAACATTTGCCACTTGGCCATGCAAAAGACACCGGCAGGCTTACTTGTTTATAGAGGTTTTCATATTCCGACTACGATTTAATCCAATGCCATTAGCCTTTTGCCAAGGTTTCAGCTTCAGCCCACAAGCCCCGCTTCTGATCCGCCGTCAATTTCTTAATCCCGATTTCCCGTTTCAGCGCCTCACTTTTAGTCAGGCCGTCTGAAACGATGCGCATCTCGATAGGCTTGTTCAAACGCGTGTATTTCGCGCCTTTTCCTGACGAATGCGCCGCAAACCGCTCTTGCGGACGGTTGCTGATGCCGCAATAAAACGCGCCGTTTTCGCACAAAATCAGGTAAACACACCAATTTTCCGCGTTCATAAATCCCCTTCCTTGGCAAAACTCTCAGTAAAAATGCGCACGGCAGCCTCGGTTTTGGCAGACTGCACACGGTAAGGCGTCACCAAATAAAGGCTGACCGGCGGCAATATCCATTCGGGCAAAACGCTTTTCAGACGGCCTTGGGCAATTTTTTCCCGAACTTCGCCGCCCACTTGCAAAGACAAACCAAAACCGCTTTCGGTCAAGCTGCACACGGCGGCCAAATGCGTGCAGGCAATGCTGTCGGCAACGTCGAGGAAATAGCTTTCTTCACCATTTTGCAAGGTCGTGCGGACAGGTAAAAAATGCAGCCAGCGGTGGGTATGAAGCTGCGCGGGATGGGTAATGGGCGGATGACGGTCGAGATAATCGGGCGCGGCGCAAATAGTGTACGGCCAGGTAACGAGATGACGCGCGACCAGATTGGGATCGTCCAAAGCACGGTCGCCGCCGCGTATGGCGATGTCGGTCTGATTGTGTTGCAGGTCGTCCAAGGTATCGCTGAAATTAAGGACGGGGCGGATTTTAGGGAACTCGGTTTGCAATCGCGAAAAGGCCGTCTGAAAAGCGCAGGATTCGATGACCGTAGAAGTCAGGGCAATCCGCAATTCGCCGACGGGTTCGGTTTTCAGATTGTCGATAACGGTGCGCGTATCGGACAAGGTAGCGGCGAGGCGGCGACAGTATTCGCCCAAGGCACGGCCGGCATCGGTAGGCGCAAGGCTGCGCGTGCTGCGGTTTAACAGCTTGATGCTGTGCAGGGTTTCGAGGCGGTTGATGTGCTGGCTGACTGCCGACGGCGTCATGCCCAGCGCGGCAGCGGCGGCGTTCATGCTGCCGTGTTCGAGGACAGCGGCGAAAACGAGCAGGGATTTGATGTCTTGCATTTCGACTGATTATGTAGTTCAACTTCACAATCATAACAGCAAAACAGGGATTATCAAGCGTTTCAGACGGCCTTACAATGCACTCATCTAATCAATCACATCCCCACAAGGAGTCAAACATGAAAATCGCAGTTATCGGTGCAACTGGTTATGTCGGCAACGCAGTCGTGCAAGAATTGGCAGGCCGCGGTCATGAAGTAACCGCTTTCGCCCGCAATACAGACAAAGTGTTCCAAGCGCAAAATGTTGCCGCCATCTCCGCAGATGTCAACGCGGCGAATTTTGCCGACAAACTGGTCGGTTTTGATGCCGTAGTCAGTGCCTTCAACCCGGGCTGGACCAATCCCAACATCGGCGCGGATTTCACGCGCGGCGCAAACAGCATCGTCGAAGCGGCAAAAGCGGCGCAAGTGCCGTATCTCTTGATTGTCGGCGGCGCGGGCAGCCTGTATGTCGCGCCCGGTTTGCAAGTTATTGATACGCCCGACTTCCCGAAAGAAATTTACGACGGCGCCAATGCCGCACGCCATCTCTTGGCAGAACTCCTGCCGCGCCGCGACGTGAACTGGTCTTTCGTTTCCCCTCCGGCACGACTGGGCACGGACGGCGGCTTCAGCGAAGACAAAACCGGCAAATACCGCTTGGGCAAAGACGATTTGCTGATGGACGGTGAAATTCCGGCAGGCATCAGCGTGGCCGATTTGGCGATCGCCATCGCCGACGATGCGGAAAACAAAGCGCATTTGTTTGAACGCTTTACCGTCGCTGCTGTTTAATTTAATTGTCTCAAATTAAAGGCCGTCTGAATCCAAAGTTTCAGACGGCCTTTTGCTATAATACGCCCATTAAATTTACCTATACGCGAGTTCCCATGTCCGCATCCCAACCCACCATCGCCGCCATCGCCACCGCCCCCGGACGCGGCGGCGTCGGCGTGATCCGTCTTTCCGGCAAAAACCTGCTGCCTTTGGCGCAAACCCTCAGCGGCGGTAAAACACCCAAACCGCGCACCGCGCTTTACACCGACTTTCTCGGCGGCGACGGGCAGCCGATAGACAACGGCATCCTGCTCTACTTCGCCGCCCCCGCCAGCTTTACCGGTGAAGATGTGATTGAGTTGCAGGGACACGGCGGCCCCGTCGTGATGGATATGCTGCTTTCGCGCTGCCTCGAACTGGGCGCGCGTATGGCGGAGCCGGGAGAATTTACCAAACGCGCCTTCCTCAACAACAAACTCGACCTTGCCCAAGCCGAAAGCGTCGCCGACCTTATCGACGCCTCCAGCAAATCCGCCGCACGCATGGCGTTGCGTTCGCTCAAAGGCGCGTTTTCCCGACACATACACGAACTGGTGGACGACCTTATTACTTTGCGGATGCTGGTCGAAGCCACGCTGGACTTCCCCGAAGAAGACATCGACTTTCTCGAAGCCGCCGACGCGCGCGGCAAGCTCCAAGCCCTGCAAGGCCGTCTGAAAACCGTGCTTGCCAGTGCGGAACAAGGTGCGATTTTGCGCGAAGGCATGAACGTCGTCCTCGTCGGCGCGCCCAACGTCGGCAAATCCAGCCTGCTCAACGCCTTGGCGGGCGACGACATCGCCATCGTGACCGACATCGCCGGCACCACCCGCGACACCGTGCGCGAACAAATCACCCTCGACGGCGTACCCGTCCACATCATCGACACCGCCGGCCTGCGCGAAACTGACGACGTGGTCGAACAAATCGGCATCGAACGCAGTCGCAAAGCCGTCTCCGAAGCCGATGTCGCCCTGATTCTGATTGACCCGCGCGAAGGCGTGAATGCCAAAACCCAAGCTATTTTGAACAGCCTGCCCGAAGGTTTGAAAAAAATCGAAATCCACAACAAAGCCGACCTGACCGGCGAACCCGTCGCCGTCCGTTCAGACGGCCTCGCGCAAACCGGCGCGGACACCGTTATCAGTCTGTCCGCCAAAACCGGCGCCGGTCTCGATTTGCTCAAACACGCGCTCTTGCAGGAAGTCGGCTGGCAGGGCGAAAGCGAAAGCCTGTTCCTCGCCCGCAGCCGCCATCTCAACGCCCTGCACGAAGCCGAAGCCGAGCTGGAAAACGCCGCACTCTGCAACAACAACCAAATCGAGCTTTTCGCCGAACACCTGCGCCTCGCCCAAAACGCGTGCAGCGAAATCACCGGTGAATTTACCGCCGACGATTTGCTGGGCGTGATTTTCTCGCGCTTCTGTATCGGCAAATAAAACGGTTTGCCATCAAATACAAAGGCCGTCTGAATGTTCAGACGGCCTTTTTATCACCAAAACAAGCTTTGTTTTACTCGTATTTATTTATCGGCAGCTTCTGCCATATTCTTGACGATATTGGTCGCACCCACTGTCAAACCGGACATCCCGATCAAAGAAGCCGCAGCCAATTTGATTAATGTTTTCATTTTAACTCTTTTCTGTGTATTGATTTGAGGAAGCGTTGTGTGTTTTTATTTGTCGGCATCAGCCATATTGTGGGCGATATTGGTTGCACCGGCGGTCAGGCCGGACATACCGATTAAAGAGGCTGCTGCCAGTTTGATTAAAGTTTTCATTGTTTGTCTCACTTTCTTGTCTGTCGGCCGAAAAACGGCCTAAGTTGCGTTTTCTAAGGTATTGTAATTGATTCGTTTATAATTGAATTATTTGTGTATGGCCGTTTCGATATTACGGGAGATGCCGATGGCAGAAGCCGATATTCCGGACATACCGATTAAAGAAGCGGCGGCAAGCGTTATTAAATGTCCCATTTTAAGTAGTCCTTTTTCATAGAAACAAAATGTTATTTAACAACATACACATTTTTTTCATCGGCATCTGCGCTACCGACAAGGCGAATCATACCGTTTTAAATGTAAACTAATACAGATTAATCGTAAATATATAGCGCAATAATCAAACATATAGATATTTTTTGTTAATTTACATTATGTTTTGAAAATGACACCGATGTCTTACCAAATGACACCGATGTCTTGATTACATACGCACTACAAATGTGTTTCATTTTCCCCATAAAATCGCGCCTTTTTTGTTGCAAAATTGCACTCTAAATAAAATAAATTTTAAAATTCAATATCTTATAAATTTATATTTTTTACAACAAAAATATTTAATTAGTCAAAACCAATACCTTTGATAGCTTCTTTTAAAGAAAACACACGTTTCTAGTGCATATCCGACCATAAAATGCGTTGCAAATATATGATATAGTGAAACATTCCGCGTATTGACTATTTCCAGCATGAACACCACCCTAATCCTGACCGGCGCGGCCGCATTTTTTATCGGCGCGCTGTTTGCTTGGCTGATAACACGCTACCAAGCTCAAAGCCGACACTTTACCGTTTTACAAGAATTGGCCGAAGCCCGCCGCCTGCATGAGTTTGCTGAGCAGGTGCAGGCCCAGACTGCTGCAGACTTGGCGCAAAGCCGCCATACCGTGCAGGAATTGCAAGACGAATTGCAGGAGACGGGCAACCGCTTTGCCGCGGCCGAAAAACAGATTGCCTATCTGCAAGATTGCGAGGCCGAAGCCGAAGCTTTAAAACACGAATGTGCAAAATGGCAGCAAAGCGCGCAAAACCTGCAAATCAACAACGAACGCCTAAACACGCAGCTGGCTCAAGAACAGGCATTGAGTGCGGATAAAAATACGCTTTTGCAACAACAAGAAGCGGAAAAAAGCCGTCTGAAACAAGAATACGACACACTTTTAGAGCAAAACCATGCGCTGCAAGTCCAAAACGAACGCCTCTCCACACAACTGACCCAAGAAAAAGCCAATATCGATGACAAAAACAGCCTTTTACAGCAACAGGAAGCCGAAAAAGGCCGTCTGAAACAAGAATACGCCGCCCTCTTGGAGCAGAACCACGCGCTTCAAGTCCAAAACGAGCGTCTCAACACCCAATCGGAAAAAGACCGTCAGGCCGCCGAAGAAAAATTGGCCCTGCTGGCAGATGCGCGTCAAAACCTGAGCGATCAGTTCCAAAACCTCGCCAACACTATTTTGGAAGAGAAAAGCCGCCGCTTTACCGAGCAAAACCACGACCATCTCCAGCAACTGCTCAATCCGCTCAACGAACGCATCCACGGCTTCAGCGAGCTGGTTCAGCAGACTTATGAAAAAGAAGCCAAAGAACGCCTGACCATCGAAAACGAGCTCAAACGCCTGCAAACCCTCAACACCCAGCTCCACCATGATGCCAAAGCGCTGACCACCGCGCTGACCGGCACGCAAAACAAAACCCAAGGCAACTGGGGCGAAATGATTTTGGAAAGCGTATTGGAAAACTCCGGCCTGCAAAAAGGCCGCGAATACATCGTCCAAGCCTCCAGCGTCCGCCATGAAGCAGACGGCACCCAACGTCGTCTCCAACCCGACGTACTCATCAATCTGCCCGACAACAAACAAATCGTCATCGACTCCAAAGTATCGCTGACCGCCTACGTCCGCTATACGCAAAGTACCGGTGCAGAAGCAGAGCGCGAGCTTGCCAACCACGTCGCCAGCATCCGCGCCCACATCAAAAGCTTGGCAGCAAAAGATTACACCGACCTTGAAGGCGTCAAAACGCTGGACTTCGTCTTTATGTTCGTCCCTGTCGAACCGGCCTACCTCCTCGCCCTGCAACACGATCCTAACCTCTTCCAAGAGTGTTTCGACAAACGCATCATGCTGACCGGCCCCAGCACCCTGCTCGCCACCCTGCGCACCGTTGCCAACATCTGGCGCAACGAGCAGCAAAACCAAAACGCGCTGGCGATTGCCGAGGCAGGCAGCAAACTCTATGATAAATTTGTCGGCTTTGTCGAAAGCATGGATGGCATCAATAAAGCGCTTGGTCAGGCACAATCCCAGTTTCAGACGGCCTACAGCCGTTTGGTTTCAGGCAGGGGCAACCTCATCAGCAGCACTGAAAAACTGCGCAAATTGGGCATCAAAGCCGGCAAACAACTGCAACGAGATTTAGTAGAAAAGGCCGTGTCGGAAACCGAAGATCACGCCGCTTTACCCACGACGCAAAATCAAGAGAATAACTGACCAACTCCAAAACATTGTAAAAAAGGGAATTTAACCAATGAGCAACATCACCATCGTCCTTGCTGCCGATACCGGCTACGCCGAGCAGGTTCATACCCTGATGAAGTCCGTCTGTACGCACAATACAGGTGTCAATTTCTACCTTATGCACAACACTTTCAGGAAAGAATGGATCAACTATACCAACCAAAAACTCGCCGCCAGCGGCAGCCGTCTGAATGACGTCAAAATTGAAATGGACTTCAGCCAATATCGCCGCCTGTCCCATATTTCGGATGCCGCATTTTTCCGCCTGATGATGCAGCACCTGCCCGTCGACCGCGCCCTTTATCTCGACAGCGATATGGTGGTTACCCAGTCCCTGCACGATTTGTTCAACCTCGATATGCGCGGCTATCCCGTCGCTGCCGTACAAGATTCCTATCTCGCCCGTACCGATTGGAACCATCCGACCGGCCTGCACACCACACCCTATTTCAATTCCGGTATGTTGTTGGTCGACCTGGCGCAATGGCGGGAACAGAATATCGCGGCGCAACTGCTGCAAACTGCTACCACCATTGACAAATCCGTTCCCTACGGCGACCAATGCTTTCTAAACACCGTATTTCAAGAAAACTGGCTGCAATTGGAAGAGTCTTGGAATTACCAAACCGGCGCCAGAAGATTTTTCCAGACATACGACCTTGACGAAATGTTCCCTCTGCCGGATACCGCCCCGCCCGTTATCCACTACACCACACGCGCCAAACCGTGGTTGTGCGATTACGGCAAGATTCCTTTTGAAGAAATCTATTGGCAATACTATTGCGCCGACTGGCCGGAAGCGTAATCTCAGACAGGGAATACCCTTCCCTTGCCTCAATTGACCTTAAAACAACCCATCATCAAAAACAAAAGGCCGTCTGAAATCGTTTCAGACGGCCTTTAAGCCATAAAAAAACAGGCAGAATATTCTGCCTGTTTTGTGTTCAACACCGACCGTAAGGCAGGCTTTTCCACCCACCCTCAGCCGGCGTCATCGTTATCCGATTAAATACCACGCAACAATTCGTTCACGCTGGTTTTCGCACGGGTTTGTGCGTCCACGCGTTTGACGATAACCGCGCAGTAGAGGCTGTGGCTGCCGTCTTTGGAAGGCATGCTGCCGGATACGACAACCGAACCTGCCGGTACGCGGCCTTGATAGATTTCGCCGGTCGTACGGTCAAAGATTTTGGTGGATTGACCGATGAACACGCCCATAGAAATCACGCTGCCTTCTTCGACAATCACGCCTTCGACGATTTCAGAACGCGCACCGATGAAGCAGTTGTCTTCAATAATAGTCGGGCTGGCTTGCAGAGGCTCGAGTACGCCGCCGATGCCGACGCCGCCGCTCAAGTGCACGTTTTTACCGATTTGCGCGCAAGAGCCGACAGTCGCCCAAGTGTCAACCATCGCACCTTCGTCAACGTATGCGCCGATGTTGACATAAGAAGGCATCAACACGACATTTTTCGCCACAAAGCTGCCGCGGCGGGCAACCGCACCCGGAACTGCGCGGAAACCTGCGCTGCGGAATTCGTCTTCAGACCAGTCGGCAAATTTAGTCGGCACTTTGTCGAAGTATTTGTTCACGCCGTCGTTGAGGATTTCATTGTCCTGAATGCGGAAAGACAGCAATACGGCTTTTTTCGCCCATTCGTTAACTTTCCATTCGCCCACGCCCAAACGCTCGGCAACGCGCAGTTTGCCGGAGTCGAGTTGATGAATGGTTTCCAAAACCGCTTCACGCACTTCCGGGGTAACGGTATTCGGATTGATTTCGGCACGGTTTTCAAAAGCCGTTTCAATGATGTTTTGCAAAGACATGTTGATTCCTTCAAGAGATCAGGGCCGTCTGAAACCTATTCAGGCCACCCTATTACAAATTTTTAACTCGTTATTTTGCCATGTAAAAGCAATTTCGTCAGCTATTAACATGATGAGCGCCGCGCGTTACACGGCCGGATTTCGGCTAAGCCAAGATTTTCAGACGGCCTGTTCACGTGAATGGAATAGCATTTATTTTCTAACTAATTTTCCAGCTACGATATGCAAGCTGTCGATTCTGCCGACACACGCCGTGCCGATAAATCAATTACCGCCAATCTTTTGCAACAGATTTTCAGCCACCACGCCGCATTCAATATTCCGCTTTAACGGTTTCGCGTTCCAATCTTTCAAGGCCGTCTGAAAATCGGCAAAACCCATCAACTGCGAACCGAAACGGCGCATATGTTCCGTATCCTGCTGACAGTCTATCAGCGCAACGCCCAAATCCGCCAAAAATGGGACGGCGCAGGCAAACGCAATCTTGGACGCATCGGGACGCAAAGCAAACATCGACTCGCCATAAAACACGCAGCCGATTTGCACACCGTAAAACCCGCCCGCCAACTGCATTTCGCCTTGCTCATCCGGCAGCCAACATTCAAACGAATGCGCATGCCCCTGATGGTGCAGCTTCAAATAGGCCGTCTGAAACGCAGGTTCTATCCACGTTCCGTCCTGTTCCGGACGCGGCACATCGGCACAATGGGCAATCACTTTTTTAAAACAGCGGTTGACCGTTACCCGATACGGCTTGTTGCGCAAAGTTTTGGCGAGCGAACGGCCGATATGCAGGCTTTCCGGCACAATCACGGCACGCGGCGCAACCGCATACCAGAAAAACCAACCGTCGCGGCTAAACCACGGAAAAATCCCCTGCCCATACGCCGACAACAGCCGCCCCGTATCCAAATCACCGCTGACGCCGACCAAGCCGTCGCATTCGGCCAAAGCGTAAGACGGGTCGGGGAAACGATAATCCCGTGGCGCAAGTAAAGGAATCTTCATCGCAAAGCCCATAAAGTTTCAGACGGCCTCAAGCGGAAAATGCCCAAGGCCGTCTGAAAAATCAACATACCAACTGATTAACGTTTGGTTTTGGTTTGGCAATCGCCGCATACGCCGTACATATACAGCGCGTGGTCGACGATGCGGTAGCCGTTTTCTTCGGCGATTTTGTCTTGCAGCGCTTCGATTTCCGGATTGTGGAATTCGGTTACTTCGCCGCATTTCACGCAGACGATGTGGTCGTGGTGGTCGCCTTTGTCCAATTCGTAAACCGCTTTGCCGGTTTCAAAATGGTGGCGTTGCAAAATGCCGGCCTGTTCAAACTGGGTCAGCACACGGTAAATCGTCGCCACGCCGATTTCCACGCCCTCTTCCAACAGGATGCGGTACACATCTTCCGCACTCAAATGCTCCTCGGCATGAGTTTCAAACAAGTCCAAAATTTTCAAACGCGGACCTGTAACTTTCAAACCGCTGTCTTTCAATTGCGCAATGTTGCTGAATTTTTCCATAATATTCAATATCCCTGTAAGGTAATAACCGTTATAATACGCACTTTCCGCCCGTTTGCCCACTATTGGGCCGTTAAAGGACGGCAATCTGCCGCCGGTCTTGCAATTGAAAATCGGCGAAAAGAAAAATTAAGAAGATGATTATCGTTTGCTTTTTAAAAATATTCAAGCGATGATAAACATCTTTCCCGAAATGACACAGAAAGGTAAGCCCGTGAATAAAGCCTTATGCCTTGCCATCGCCGCTATTTTAGGTCTGGCCTCATGCAGTGCCGAGCGCGTATCCAACTTTCCATCCTACAAACTCAAAATCATTCAAGGTAATGAGCTCAACCCTCGCGCCGTAGTTTCCCTGCGCCAAGGTATGACCCGCGACCAAGTCCAACTGCTGCTCGGTACGCCGCTCCTGCGCGACGCCTTCCATGCCGACCGCTGGGATTACACTTTCAACACCAGCCGCAACGGCATCATCAAAGAACAAAGCAACCTGACCCTGTACTTTGAAAACGACGTCCTCGCACGCGCCGAAGGCGATGCCATTCAAAAATCCATCGAAGCGGTTCAAGCCGGACAAAACATCGTTCCGACCACCGAAACCAAGCCGCAATAAGGAAGCCCCATGAGCGCATTGAAAATCTCCATTGCCGGCGTCAACGGCCGCATGGGCCGCGTCTTGGTTGAAGCAGTCAACAACCATCCCGACACCGTCCTCTCCGGCGCACTCGAGCATTCCGGTTCGGAAGTATTGGGTTTGGATGCAGGCTTCGCCTCCGGCCTCAAAACCGGCATTGCCATTTCAGACGACGTGGATGCCGTACTGGCTCAAAGCGATGTCCTCATCGACTTTACCCGTCCCGAGCCAACCCTGAAACACCTGCAAAAATGCGTGGAAAAAGGCGTCAACATCATCATCGGCACAACCGGTTTCGACGACGCAGGCAAAGCCGCCATCCAAGCCGCAGGCGAAAAAATAGGCGTCGTCTTCGCCGCCAACTTCAGCGTCGGCGTCAACCTGACCTTCCATATCCTCGACACCGTCGCCCGCGTGTTAAACGAAGGCTACGACATCGAAATCATCGAAGGCCACCACCGCCACAAAGTCGATGCTCCAAGCGGTACCGCATTGCGCATGGGTGAAGTCATTGCCGACGCCCTTGGCCGCGACCTCAAACAATGCGCCGTTTACGGCCGCGAAGGCCACACCGGCCCGCGCGATCCGTCCACCATCGGTTTTGCCACCGTCCGCGCAGGCGACATCGTCGGAGACCACACCGCACTCTTCGCCACCGACGGAGAACGCGTGGAAATTACCCACAAAGCCAGCAGCCGCATGACCTTCGCCGCCGGTGCCGTACGCGCCGCAGTTTGGGCAAACGGCAAAAAAGGCCTGTACGATATGCAAGACGTATTGGGTTTGAAAAACCGATAAACCCGCATCATCAGGTTTCATCCCTGACAAGGCCGTCTGAAAGCACAACGTCGATTTTCAGACGGCCTTATTAAAAAGAAAGCCCCACCATGTCCTATCAACAAATCACCATCAACGTCAACGATGCCGTCGCCGAACGCCTTGCCGACGCGCTGATGGAACACGGCGCATTGTCCGCCGCCATTGAAGATGCCTACGCCGGTACAGAAAACGAGCAGGCCATTTTCGGCGAGCCGGGCATGCCGACCGAGCAAATCTGGCAACAAAGCAAAGTCATCGCCCTTTTCGGCGAAAGCGACGACGCCGCTTCCATTATCGAAGCCGCCGCGCAGGAATGCGGTTTGAACGATTTGAAATACACCGGCGAAATCCTTGAAGATCAAGACTGGGTACGCCTGACCCAAGCGCAATTCGACCCGATTCAAATTTCCGACCGCCTGTGGATTACCCCGTCTTGGCACGAAGCGCCCAACGGCAACGCCGTCAACCTGCAACTCGACCCGGGCCTTGCCTTCGGCACCGGCAGCCATCCGACCACCCGCCTCTGCCTCAAATGGCTCGACACGCAGCTCAAAGGCGGCGAAAGCGTATTGGACTACGGCTGCGGCTCCGGCATTTTGGCCATTGCCGCCCTCAAACTCGGCGCAGGCTCCGCCATCGGCGTGGACATTGACGAACAAGCTATCCGCGCCAGCAAAGACAATGCCGCGCAAAACAACGTCGACGCGCAGTTCTACCTGCCGGACGGCCTGCCGCAAGGCCAATTTGATGTCGTTGTCGCCAACATTCTGGCCAATCCCCTGCGTATGCTCGGAGAAATGCTTGCCGCGCGTACCAAACAAGGCGGCCGCATTGTCTTGTCCGGCCTTTTGGACGAACAAGTCGAAGAACTCAGCGGCATTTACAGCCAATGGTTCGACATTGAGCCTGCCGAAATCGAAGAAGGCTGGGCGCGATTGAGCGGCGTCAAACGCTAAAGTTGTTTTCCGATACAAAGGACGTCTGAAATTTAAGCTTTCAGACGGCCTTTTTGCACTTAAAACGCTGAATATTCCAGCAAAATCAGGTATAATTGCCCATTATTTTGACCTTTCGGAACACATCCGCCGCGCCCGTTTGACATTTCATTGCGCGCACGGAAAAATTCCTTGAAATTCAGCAAGAAAAGACCATGACTGACCAAAAACACGAAGAATACGGCGCCGACAGCATACAAGTGCTGGAAGGCTTGGAAGCGGTACGCAAACGCCCCGGTATGTATATCGGCGACACGCAGGACGGCAGCGGCCTGCACCACATGGTGTTCGAGGTGCTCGACAACGCCATTGATGAAGCGCTCGCCGGACATTGCGACAAAATCACCGTAACCATCCATGCCGACAATTCCGTCAGCGTGGCCGACAACGGCCGTGGCATGCCGACCGGCATCCATCCGAAAGAAGGCCGCTCCGCCGCCGAAGTCATCATGACCGTCTTGCACGCAGGCGGTAAATTCGACAACAACAGCTACAAAATCTCCGGCGGCCTGCACGGCGTGGGCGTCTCCGTCGTCAACGCACTGTCCGACTGGGTAACACTGACCATCTACCGCGACGGCAAAGAACACTTCGTCCGCTTCGTACGCGGCGAAACCGAAGAGCCGTTGAAGGTTGTTGGCGATTCCGACAAAAAAGGCACGACCGTGCGCTTCCTCGCCAGCGCGGAAACCTTCGGCAATGTCGAATACAGCTTCGACATTCTTGCCAAACGCATCCGCGAGCTTTCCTTCCTGAACAACGGCGTGGACATCGAACTGACCGACGAACGCGACGGCAAACACGAAAGCTTCGCCCTCTCCGGCGGCGTGGCCGGCTTCGTGCAATACATGAACCGCAAAAAAACACCGTTGCACGAAAAAATCTTCTACGCGTTCGGTGAAAAAGACGGCATGAGCGTCGAATGCGCGATGCAGTGGAACGACAGCTACCAAGAAAGCGTGCAATGTTTTACCAACAACATTCCGCAACGCGACGGCGGTACGCACTTGACCGCACTGCGCCAAGTGATGACCCGTACCATCAACAACTATATCGAAGCCAACGAAGTCGCCAAAAAAGCCAAAGTGGAAACCGCCGGCGACGATATGCGCGAAGGCCTGACCTGCGTGTTGTCCGTCAAACTCCCCGACCCGAAATTCTCATCGCAAACCAAAGACAAACTGGTTTCCAGCGAAATCGGCCCCGTCGTCAACGAAGTCATCAACCAAGCCCTGACCGACTTCCTTGAAGAAAACCCGACCGAAGCCAAAATCATCACCAGCAAAATCGTCGATGCCGCCCGCGCGCGCGAAGCCGCACGAAAAGCCCGCGAAATTACCCGCCGCAAAGGCGTGATGGACGGTTTGGGCCTGCCGGGCAAACTGGCCGACTGCCAAGAAAAAGACCCTGCCCTGTCCGAACTCTACCTCGTCGAGGGCGACTCCGCAGGCGGTTCCGCCATGCAAGGCCGAGACCGCAAATTCCAAGCGATTTTGCCGCTCAAAGGTAAAATTTTGAACGTCGAAAAAGCACGTTTTGAAAAAATGCTGGCCAGCCAAGAAGTCGCCACGCTGATTACCGCTTTGGGCGCGGGCATCGGCAAAGAAGAATTCAATGCCGAAAAACTGCGCTACCACCGCATCATCATCATGACCGATGCCGACGTGGACGGCGCGCACATCCGCACCCTGCTCCTGACCTTCTTCTACCGCCAAATGCCCGAGCTGGTCGAACGCGGCTACATCTACATCGCCCAGCCACCTTTGTACAAAGCCAAATACGGCAAACAAGAGCGCTATCTCAAAGACGAATTGGAAAAAGACCAATGGCTACTCGGTTTGGCCTTGGAAAAAGCCAAAATCGTTTCAGACGGCCGCACCATCGAAGGCGAAGAGCTTGCCAATACCGCCAAACAATTCCTGTTGGCCAAAACCGTCATCGAGCAAGAAAGCCGCATCATTGACGAACTCGTTCTGCACGCCATGCTGCACGCTTCGCCGGTCGAACTCAGTACAGCAGAAAGCGCAGACCGGGCCGTTGCCGAATTGAGCGGCCTCTTGGACGAAAAAGAAGTCGCACTCGAACGCATCGAAGGCCACGAAGGACACCAGTTCATCAAAATCACACGCAAGCTGCACGGCAATGTGATGGTAAGCTACCTCGAGCCTAAGTTCCTCAACAGCAAAGCCTACCAAACCCTTACCCAAACCGCCGCCGCACTCAAAGGCATGGTCGGCAAAGGGGCGAAGCTCTACAAAGGCGACAACGAATACGACATCGACAGCTTTGAAGCCGCTTTGGACATCTTGATGAGCGTTGCCCAAAAAGGCATGTCCATCCAACGATACAAAGGCTTGGGCGAGATGAACCCGGAACAACTTTGGGAAACCACGATGGATCCTACCGTCCGCCGCCTCCTGAAAGTCCGCATCGAAGACGCCATCGCCGCCGACGAAGTGTTCGTCACCCTGATGGGCGACGAAGTCGAACCGCGCCGCGCCTTCATCGAAAACAACGCCCTGCTGGCACAAAACATTGACGCCTAAGCATGGAAAGATAAAAGGCCGTCTGAAAAACGATTTTCAGACGGCCTTTTTGTTTTTTTGTATTTTATTCACAATATTCTTTTTATAATCCAAAGTCCGATAACTTTTTGTGTTTACTTTCAAGTAAATCATGAATAAATTGCGGTTCTATTTCTAATAATGATTTTACAGTATCATGGATTTCCCAATACCGTTTACTTGGATAGTCAATAATATGCTGTAGATACTCCTTAACGAGCGGCACATACTCTATAAACTGCATTTTCGTGACCAGCCAAAACAACTCACTGATAGAAAAATCTGCCGATGATGCTTTACGAATAATTCTAGCCACAGGAGGAAAGATTTTCTGACGTGCATCATCACCTTTTTGCTGACTCTGATCTGCTTTAGATGCCCAGTAACTGATAAAAGCAGACAAGATATGCCGATCTGTATCATCATAACCATGTAAACGATGATCAATCATTCCCTCTGTATCCCCTTTCTCAAACATCAAAACCAAAGTATCAAAGCCTTCATCAATACCCCAGTAAGCAAGCAGGCGTGCTGAATCAAATTGCAATACCTCTTTTTCATTGGATAGCAATTCAATTAATCCATCTATCCTCTCTTGTGGCACATCCTCCAAGTCAAGCTCTTCTGGAATCGTCGTATAGTCCACATTTTCCGGTACGCTATACAGCAAAAAATCTATTTTTTTCTCATCCATTAATTTGACCCTTAGGCAACTTACTTAAGCCGCGTATTATAGTAGAGCGTTCCAACTGATTCGGATTCGGGTCAATCCCAAATAACCTGTTTAAAACGCTCCAATCCGTTTCCGATTTATTCCGCCTTCCCCAAAATCATCGCATCGCCATAGCTGAAAAAACGGTATTCCTGTTCCACCGCATGACGGTAAACGCTGCGGATATGCTCCATGCCCGAAAACGCGCTGACGAGCATCAGCAAGGTTGATTTAGGCAGGTGGAAATTGGTAATCAATCGGTCGGCAACATTGAAGCGGTAGCCCGGCGTAATGAAAATATCGGTATCGCCGCGACCGGCTTTCAGACGGCCTGTTTCGCGTGCGGCGGATTCCAAGGCGCGCATGGAGGTTGTGCCCACTGCCCACACTTTATTGCCGTGCGCTTTGGCGGCTTCAACGGCGGCAACGGTCTCGGCCGGTACGTCAAACCACTCGCTGTGCATTTTATGTTCTTCAATTTTATCGACGCGCACGGGTTGGAATGTTCCGGCACCGACGTGCAGGGTTACTTCTGCGGTTTCTACGCCTTTGGCTTTCAGACGGCCCAATAATTCATCGGTAAAGTGCAAGCCTGCCGTCGGCGCGGCCACTGCGCCTTGATATTTGGCGTACACGGTCTGATAGCGGCTGTCGTCTTCATCATCGGCCGCGCGTTCGATATAAGGCGGCAAGGGCAGATGACCGTTTTGCTCTAAAAGTTCGTAAACAGTTTGCTCGCCTTCAAATTTCAGGCAAAACAATTCCTCCGCGCGCTCCAGCATAACGGCGCGGATATCGCCTTCAAAAATCAATTCTGTACCCGGCTTCGGCGATTTGGACGAACGGATATGCGCCAATGCGGTATGCGCGTCCAATACCCGTTCAATCAGGGCTTCGATTTTGCCGCCGCTGGCTTTTTGGCCGAACAGGCGCGCCTTCATCACTTTGGTATTGTTAAACACCAGCACATCGCCCGGTGCGACATAATCGGGTAAATCGCCGAAATGTTTGTCTTCAATCGGCAATGTAGGCAAGGCAACCAGAAGCCTGCTGCTGCCGCGCACTTCCGGCGGATGCTGGGCAATCAGTTTTTCGGGCAATTCAAAATCAAAATCGGAAATATCCATTGTCGTGCATAATTTAAAAAAACAGGCGCCATTATACGCGCAAAGTGGGTTTTCAGACGGCATGTTTTGTCGAAAAACCAATAAATTAGAATAAACGCTCTTGGAGAAATCACTTTTTAACGAAAATCAGCGTTCCTTTCTTTTTTCGCCGAAAAACGCCTTTTTTCTATCTTTTACTGGACATTTACCGACAAGTTCGGGAAAATAACCGGATTCATTTTTCAGGCTCCGCCCTGTTCCGACATTATTTAAACGCCGGATGGCAAACCTGCCTTCCGACGTATCAGGAAATCATCTAAAACCACTGCGGCGCATACCTAATATGCACTTTATATGCCGCGCAAAAAAGGAAAAGCAATGGATTTGCGTAAATTAAAAAAACTGATTGATTTGGTCGAAGAATCAGGCATTGCAGAAATTGAAGTTACCGAAGGCGAAGAAAAAGTCCGCATTACGCGCACCACTGCCGCCGCAGCTCCTGTTTATGCTGCTCCGGCACCTGCCGCAGCTCCGGTTGCCGCGCCTGCCGTTGCTCCGGCTGCAGCCGCTCCGGCCGCCGCCCCTGCCGCTCGCGATTTGTCCAACGCGCAAAAATCGCCTATGGTCGGTACGTTCTACCGCGCCCCCGGCCCGAACGCCGCCGCTTTCGTCGAAGTCGGCCAACAAGTCAAAGCCGGCGATACTTTGTGCATCATCGAAGCCATGAAGCTGATGAACGAAATCGAAGCCGAGAAATCCGGTGTCGTTAAAGAAATTCTGGTTGAAAACGGTACTCCGGTCGAATACGGCGAGCCGCTCTTCATCATTGAATAATCCGTTTTTTCAGACGGCCTTTATCTTTAAGGCCGTCTGAAATTCCTTTTCTGTTCATCAAGGACAAACCATGCGTCTGATTTTGGCTATTTTCTTGCCATGGCTTCAGTTTTTCACCATCGGCCGTCCGTTTGCAGGCATCATCTGTCTGATTCTGCAATGTACGTTGGTTGGCTGGATACCGGCAGCCATGTGGTCGGTTTACGCCTTGAGCCAATACAAAACCGACCAAAAAATCCGCAACGCATTAGGCGGCCGCTGAGGCCGTCTGAACCATCCGGAAAGATTATCATGCTGAAAAAAGTATTGATCGCCAACCGGGGCGAAATCGCCCTGCGCGTCCTGCGTGCCTGCCGTGAAATGGGCATCGCCACCGTCGCCGTCCATTCCGAAGCCGACAAAGACAGCCTGCACGTCAAACTCGCCGACGAATCCGTGTGCATCGGCCCTGCCGCATCCGCACAAAGCTACCTCAACATCCCGGCCCTCATCGCCGCCGCCGAAGTCACCGAAGCCGACGGCATCCACCCCGGCTACGGCTTCCTCGCCGAAAACGCCAATTTTGCCGAACAAGTCGAACAATCTGGCTTTGTCTTCATCGGCCCTAAAGCCGACACCATCCGTCTGATGGGCGACAAAGTATCCGCCAAACACGCCATGATCGAAGCCGGCGTGCCTTGCGTTCCCGGCTCTGACGGCGCATTGCCGGACGATGGCGAAGAAATCCTCAAAATCGCCGATAAAGTCGGTTATCCCGTCATTATCAAAGCCTCCGGCGGCGGCGGTGGTCGCGGTATGCGCGTCGTCGAGAAAAAAGAAGACCTCCTCCAGTCTGTCGAAATGACCAAAGCCGAAGCAGGTGCGGCATTCGGCAACCCGATGGTTTACATGGAACGCTATCTGCAGCGTCCGCGCCACGTCGAAATCCAAGTGATTGCCGACGAACACGGCAACGCCATCTACCTCGCCGAACGCGACTGCTCCATGCAGCGCCGCCACCAAAAAGTCATCGAGGAAGCACCGGCTCCGTTCATCACTGAAGAAGAACGCGCCAAAATCGGCAAAGCCTGTGCCGACGCTTGCAAACGCATCGGTTATCGCGGCGCAGGTACGTTTGAATTCCTGTACGAAGACGGCGAATTCTTCTTTATCGAGATGAACACACGCGTTCAGGTTGAGCATCCGGTTACCGAGCTCATCACCGGCGTGGACATCGTCCAAGAGCAATTGCGCATCGCATCCGGCCTGCCTTTGCAATACAAACAGGAAGACATCCACGTTGAAGGCCATGCGTTTGAATGCCGTATCAACGCCGAAGACCCGTACAACTTCATTCCAAGCCCGGGCCTGATTGAAAGCTGCCACCTGCCCGGCGGCTTCGGCGTCCGCGTCGACAGCCACATTTACCAAGGCTACCGCATCCCTCCTTACTACGACAGCCTGATCGGCAAAGTCTGTGTCGTTGGTAAAGACCGCGACCAAGCCATGGCCAAAATGCGCGTTGCCCTCGATGAGCTGGCGATTACCGGCATCAAAACCAATACGCCGTTGCACCGCGACTTGTTCAGTGATCAAGGTTTCCAAAAAGGTGGTGTCAGCATCCACTACTTGGAACACTGGCTGGAAGAACGCAAAGCCAAACAGGCTAAATAATCCCTTGTTTTGACTAAAAATCAGGCCGTCTGAAACGCAAAATAAAGTTTCAGACGGCCTTTTTTATAACACCATCATTTATAAAAACAAACAATATTAGATTATTAATTAATAATATTAATTCTAAATCGGTTTCATAGTTCCAATAGTTAAAACCTTTCTGTATAGTTTGATTCATAGCTTAACGCAAACTATATTTAAATATCGATATTGAAAATTTATTATATTTTGTATAGAAGCATTCCATCCTGGAAACCATTTCATCAACCTATAACAACTTCACAAAGGAAATAACTATGTCCATCTCCAAATGCCCTGTTACCCACCTGACCATGAACAACGGCGCGCCTGTTGCCGACAATCAAAACAGCCTGACCGCCGGTCCACGCGGCCCTCTGCTGGCGCAGGATTTGTGGCTGAATGAAAAACTCGCCGACTTCGTGCGCGAAGTCATCCCCGAACGCCGTATGCACGCCAAAGGTTCAGGCGCGTTCGGTACGTTTACCGTGACACACGACATCACAAAATATACCCGCGCCAAAATCTTCAGCGAAGTCGGCAAGCAAACCGAGATGTTCGCCCGTTTCACCACTGTGGCCGGCGAGCGCGGCGCAGCCGATGCAGAACGCGACATCCGTGGCTTTGCATTGAAGTTCTATACCGAAGAAGGCAACTGGGATATGGTCGGCAACAACACGCCTGTGTTCTTCCTGCGTGACCCGCGCAAATTCCCCGACCTGAACAAGGCGGTCAAACGCGACCCGCGCACCAATATGCGCTCCGCTACGAACAACTGGGACTTCTGGACGCTGCTGCCCGAAGCCCTGCACCAAGTCACCATCGTCATGAGCGACCGCGGCATCCCCGCCAGCTACCGCCATATGCACGGCTTCGGTTCGCATACTTACAGCTTTTGGAATGAAGCGGGCGAACGTTTTTGGGTGAAATTCCATTTCCGCAGCCAGCAAGGCATTAAAAACCTGACCAACGAAGAAGCCGCAAAAATCATTGCCGACGACCGCGAAAGCCACCAGCGCGACCTGTACGAAGCCATCGAGCGCGGCGAGTTTCCGAAATGGACGATGTACATCCAAGTCATGCCTGAAGCCGATGCGGAAAAAGTGCCGTATCATCCGTTTGACTTGACCAAAGTTTGGCCGAAAAAAGACTATCCGCTGATTGAAGTGGGCGAATTTGAGTTAAACCGCAATCCCGAAAACTTCTTCGCCGATGTGGAACAATCCGCCTTTGCACCGAGCAACCTTGTGCCCGGCATCGGCGCCAGCCCCGACAAAATGCTGCAAGCCCGTTTGTTCAATTACGCCGACGCTCAACGTTACCGCTTGGGTGTGAACTTCCGCCAAATCCCCGTCAACCGCCCGCGTTGCCCCGTCCACAGCAACCAGCGCGACGGACAAGGCCGAGCCGATGGCAACTACGGCAGCCTGCCGCACTACGAACCCAACAGCTTCGGCCAATGGCAACAACAGCCCGACTTCGCCGAACCGCCTTTGAAAATTAATGGCGACGCGGCGCACTGGGACTACCGCCAAGACGATGACGACTACTTCAGCCAACCGCGTGCCTTGTTCAACCTGATGAACGACGCGCAGAAACAGGCTTTGTTCGGCAACACCGCCGCAGCCATGGGCGATGCCCCAGACTTCATCAAATACCGCCACATCCGCAACTGCTACCGTTGCGATCCGGCATACGGTGAAGGCGTAGCCAAAGCCCTTGGACTGACTGTCGAAGATGCCCAAGCGGCACGAGCTAACGACCCGGCTTTAGGTCAACCTGGTTTGCTGTAAGGAGGCATTATGTGGATAGAAATTGAAGAAATCTTGTCTCAAGCTGTCCGATACAGCCGTTCGAGCAAAAAGTAACGGTTTAGATCATTAATCAGGCCGTCTGAAACGCAAAATAAAGTTTCAGACGGCCTTCTTTGATGATGAAGTTTATTTGATTGCTTCTGTTTCAATGGAAATAGCTACCCTTATTTCTCCGTAAATCATGGCATTCGCCTCACCATCTCACGCTTTCCACTGGCAAATAAAAAAACCGCACGGCTGATTACCGTGCGGTTTTGCTTTTTGTCTGAAGGTTTCAGACGGCCTTACAGCATGCCGCCCATACCACCCATGCCGCCCATATCAGGCGTAGCAGGTTTTTCTTCAGGGATTTCAGCAATCATGCAGTCTGTGGTCAGCATCAGGCCGGCGATGGATGCGGCGTGTTGCAGCGCAGAACGGGTTACTTTGGCAGGATCGAGTACGCCCATTTCGATCATGTCGCCGTATTCGCCGGAGCCTGCGTTGTAACCGTAGTTGCCTTTGCCTTCCAACACTTTGTTCACCACCACACTAGGTTCGCCGCCTGCGTTGGCAACGATTTGGCGCAGCGGAGACTCGACGGCGCGCAAGACGATTTGTACGCCTGCGTCTTGGTCGGCATTGCCGGTGTGCAGGTTTTCCAAAGCAGCACGGGCACGCAACAGGGCTACGCCGCCGCCTGCAACCACGCCTTCTTCAACGGCTGCGCGGGTAGCGTGCAGCGCGTCTTCCACGCGGTCTTTTTTCTCTTTCATTTCGACTTCGGTAGCGGCACCGACTTTGATCACTGCCACGCCGCTGGCCAGTTTAGCCACACGCTCTTGCAGTTTTTCTTTGTCGTATTCGCTGGTTGAGGTTTCGATTTGTTGGCGGATTTCTGCAACACGCGCTTCGATTTGGGCTGCATTGCCGAAGCCGTCGATGATGGTGGTGTTTTCTTTACCGATTTCGATGCGTTTGGCTTGACCCAAATCGTCCAAAGTCGCTTTTTCCAGAGACAGGCCGACTTCTTCAGAAATCACCACGCCGCTGGTCAGGATAGCAATGTCTTGCAACATGGCTTTGCGACGGTCGCCGAAGCCAGGGGCTTTAACGGCAACGGTTTTCAGAATACCGCGGATGTTGTTCACCACCAAAGTCGCCAAGGCTTCGCCTTCTACGTCTTCAGCGATAATCAAGAGCGGACGGCTGGCTTTGGCTACTTGTTCCAAAACAGGCAACAGGTCGCGGATGTTGCTGATTTTTTTGTCGAACAACAATACAAACGGATTGTCCAGCGCGGCGATTTGTTTTTCAGCGTCGTTGATGAAGTAAGGAGACAGGTAGCCGCGGTCGAATTGCATACCTTCAACCACATCCAGCTCGTTTTCCAAAGATTTGCCGTCTTCAACGGTAATCACGCCTTCTTTACCGACTTTTTCCATCGCTTCGGCGATAATCGCGCCGACTTGTTCGTCAGAGTTGGCGGAAATAGAGCCGACTTGGGCGATTTCTTTAGAAGTATCGCAAGGTTTGGCGATGTTTTTCAGCTCGTCAACCAAAGCGGCAACGGCTTTGTCGATACCGCGTTTCAGGTCGGTCGGGTTCATGCCGGCGGTCACGTATTTCATGCCTTCGGCAACGATGGATTGCGCCAATACGGTTGCAGTAGTGGTACCGTCGCCGGCTACGTCGTTGGTTTTGGACGCAACTTCTTTCACCATTTGCGCGCCCATGTTTTCGAATTTGTCTTTCAATTCGATTTCTTTTGCAACAGACACACCGTCTTTAGTGATGTGCGGGCCGCCGAAAGCGCGGTCAAGTACCACGTTACGGCCTTTAGGGCCCAAAGTTACGCGTACGGCGTTTGCCAATACATTGACGCCGTTTACCATTTTTTGGCGAACTTCATTGCCGAATTGTACGTCTTTTGCTGCCATTTAAATTCTCCAAATCAATATTAAAAATCTGTTCGAGGCCGTCTGAAAACTTCATGTTTGATTCAGACGGCCTTTGGTTCTGAAACTTAATTCAACAATTATTCAACGATACCGAAGATGTCTTCTTCACGCATTACCAACAGCTCTTCGCCGTCGGCTTTTACAGTTTGGCCGCTGTATTTGCCGAAGATCACTTTGTCGCCGACTTTGACATCCAGCGGACGGCGCGCGCCGTCTTTACCGATTTTACCCGCACCCACGGCGATCACTTCGCCCATGTCGGGTTTTTCAGCGGCCGCACCCGGCAAAACGATGCCGGAGGCGGTTTTTTCTTCAGCTTCTAAGCGTTTGACGACTACGCGGTCGTGTAAAGGGCGGATGGTCATGTCTTAATGCTCCGATAAATAAATAGATTGAAAACAATTGTCTGTCGGACATGACAGACACGGTTTGCTTGGAAATAGCGGCACGCTTATGGAAAGCCTGCCGTAATGGCGGGTAGATTTGGGTTGTCTGCGACAAATTCAAGGGAAAAAGTAAAAATTTCTATGCAGTCTTTCCAAATATTTTCATACGCAAAAATGTTCGAGTACATATTTTTCAGACGGTCTGATATACCAACTGCAAAGTTCGTTTAAAAACAACCCACTTCCTTTACAAATTCAATACAACTCTTTACAACTGTTTCTTTTATATGCATTATTATAAATGATGATTATTCTTAATTGCATATTTTAAAGATAATTTCTCTTTATTTGCTTTTATTTTTTATTACTGTCATTTTATTAAGGACATTTCTCAATGAATACGCCCCTGTTTCGACTGAGCCTGCTGTCACTGACACTGGCAGCCGGTTTTGCACACGCAGAAAATGAAGCCAAAGACAATGTTGTGCTTGATACCGTTACCGTTAAAGGCGACCGCCAAGGTAGCAAAATCAAAACCAATATCGTCACTCTTCGTCAAAAAGACGAAAGCACGGCAACCGATTTGCGCGAATTATTAAAAGAAGAACCAGCCATCGACTTCGGCGGCGGCAACGGTTCATCTCAATTCCTGACGCTGCGCGGCATGGGTCAAAACTCGGTGGATATTAAGGTGGACAACGCCTCTTCCGACAGCCAAATGCTGTATCACCAAGGCCGTTTCATCATCGACCCTGCACTGGTTAAAATCGTCTCTGTACAAAAAGGCGCAGGTTCGGCATCTGCCGGTATCGGCGCAACCAACGGTGCGATTATTACCAAAACAGTCGATGCCCAAGACTTGCTCAAAGGTTTGGACAAAAACTGGGGTGTGCGCCTCAACAGCGGCTATGCCAGCAATGACGGCGTAAGCTACGGTGCAAGCGTATTCGGCAAAGCGGGCAACTTTGATGGCTTGTTCTCTTACAGCCGCAACGATGAAAAAGATTACGAACCCGGCAAAGGCTATACACACAGCAACGGCGGCAAAACCGTACCATTCAGCGCGCTGGACAAACGCAGCTATCTTGCCAAAATCGGCGCAAACTTCGGCGACCACCGCTTAGTGTTAAGCCACATGAATGATCAACACCGAGGCATCCGCACCGTCCGTGAAGAGTTTACCGCCACTGACAACCCGCGTCTGACTTTGGCACGTCAAGCCCCGACCTACCGCGAAACCAGCCTCTCCAACACCAATTTGGCATGGACGGCGAACAATTTGGGCTTTGTTGAAAAACTGGATGCCAACGCCTACCTCATGAAAAATGAACGCTATTCGGCTGATGACAGTAAAAACGGTTATGCAGGCAACCTGCCCGGCCCGAATACGACCGTTATCGAAACCAAAGGCGCGAATTTCAATCTAGACAGCCGCATTGGCGAAAAAACATTGATCAAATACGGCGTCAACTACCGTCATCAAGAAATCAAACCGCCGGTATTCTTCAGCGCAGCCTTGAGCAATCCGAAGAAAAGCGATGCCGGTATTTACGCTGAAGCCATCCACGACATCGGCGACTTTACCCTTACAGGCGGCTTGCGCTACGACCATTTCGATATCAAAACCCATGACGGAAAATCCGTTTCCGATGGCACCGTCAACCCGAGCTTCGGCGTGATTTGGCAACCGCATGAATACTGGAGTTTCAGTGCCAGCCACAACTACGCATCCCGCAGCCCGCGTCTTTACGATGCGATGCGCCAACATGGACGCGGAAACTCCATCACGTCGATTGCTGACGGTACCAAAGCCGAACGCGCCCGCAATACCGAAATCGGCTTCAACTATAACAACGGCAGCTTTGCCGCCAACGGTAGCTACTTCTGGCAAAAAATTAAAGATGCCGTCGCAGGTCCGCAGCAACGCCATGATGCTGCTGGCAACCCGATTGCAGGCGTACGCGAAATCGTCAATGCAGGCTACATCAAAAACCAAGGCTACGAACTGGGTGCATCCTACCGTACAGGCGGCCTGATGGCGAAAGTCGGCGTCAGCCACAGCAAACCGCGCATCTACGACACTCACCCTGAAAACTTGTTAAGTGCCAACCCTGAATTTGCCGTACAAACCGGCCGTACTTGGACAACATCCCTCTCCTACCGCTTCCAAAATCCGGATTTGGAAATCGGATGGCGCGGACGCTACCTGCAAAAAGCCTCCGGCTCTGTGTTGGTACGCGACAAGGGCGAAGTCAAACGTAAAGGCTATGGCGTGAACGATGTGTTCGCCAACTGGAAGCCCCTGGGCAAAGACACGCTCAATGTCAACTTTGCCGTCAACAACGTGTTTAACAAGTTCTACTATCCGCACAGCCAACGCGGTGAAACCTTACCCGGTATCGGCCGCGATGTCCGCTTGGGTGTGAACTACCGCTTCTAAGCAATCAGCTTGAAAAAGCCGTCTGAAAACAAAAGTTTTCAGACGGCATCTAGCTTTATAATCCGATACAAGTTATCATTTCTATTTACTTTATTTCCGACCACGGAGAAACCCTATGTTACGTTTGACCGCTTTAGCCGTATGCTGCACCCTCGCTTTGGGTGCGTGTTCACCGAAAGATTCTGCGTCCAACCAAGCCCAAACTGCTTCCGCTTCTGCCGCCCAAACCGAAGGTGCAAGCCTGACGGTGAAAACTGCGCGCGGCGATGCGAAAGTGCCGCAAAATCCAGAGCGTATTGCCGTTTACGATTTGGGCATGCTCGATACTTTAAACAAACTGGGCGTAAAAACCGGTTTGTCCGTCGACAAAAACCGCCTGCCCTACTTGGACGAATATTTCAAAACGACCAAACCTGCCGGCACGCTGTTTGAGCCTGACTACGAAGCCTTAAACGCTTACAAACCGCAGCTCATCATCATCGGCAGCCGTGCAGCCAAAGCATTTGACAAGTTGAACGAGATTGCGCCGACCATCGAAATGACCGCCGAAACCGCCAATCTGAAAGAAAGTTCCAAAGAGCGCATCGACGCGTTGGCGCAAATCTTCGGCAAACAGGCCGAAGCGGACAAGCTGAAAGCGGAAATCGACGCTTCGTTTGACGCGGCGAAAACTGCGGCACAAGGCAAAGGCAAGGGTTTGGTGGTATTGGTCAACGGCGGCAAAATGTCGGCTTTCGGCCCTTCTTCCCGTTTGGGCGGTTGGCTGCACAAAGACATCGGCGTTCCCGCTGTCGATGAATCGATTAAAGAAGGCAGCCACGGCCAGCCCATCAGCTTTGAATACTTGAAAGAGAAAAATCCTGATTGGTTGTTCGTCCTTGACCGCGGTGCGGCCATCGGCGAAGAAGGCCAGGCGGCAAAAGATGTGTTGAACAATCCGCTGGTCGCTGAAACGAACGCCTGGAAAAAAGGACAGGTGGTTTACCTTGTTCCTGAAACTTATTTGGCGGCCGGCGGCGCGCAAGAATTGCTGAACGCTTCCAAACAGGTTGCCGACGCATTCAACGCGGCGAAATAGTTATTTCGGGGGGCGGCAATGCCCACCCTTCCGTTTCACGGCATCCGGACGGCCTTTGCCCGAGCTGTATTTTGGTCATCAGGCCGTCTGAAACGGGCATTCTTGCCCGTTTGCTTCGTTATCTTTGAAAACGATACAACTATAAAATAATGCCTTTGTTTCTTTTACGACCTTATCGTTTATGTTTCACAAGCCCTTTTATTTGAACCTTATCAACGGCATCGCGCTTCTGATATTGTTTGCCGTCAGCCTGTCGGTCGGCGTGGCCCAATTCGACTGGTCCGCCCTGTTTTCGCTCTCCGACAGCCAACAGGTTATGTTCATCAGCCGCCTGCCGCGCACGTTTGCCATTGTGCTGACGGGTGCGTCGATGGCCGTGGCCGGCATGATTATGCAGATTTTGATGCGCAACCGTTTTGTCGAACCGTCGATGGTGGGCGCAAGCCAAAGTGCGGCTTTGGGTTTGCTGTTGATGTCCTTGCTGTTACCGGCCGCGCCGCTGCTGGCAAAAATGTCGGTTGCCGCCGTTGCTGCGCTGATCGGGATGTTGGTCTTTATGCTGCTGATCCGCCGCCTGCCGCCGACCGCGCAGCTGATGGTGCCTTTGGTCGGGATTATTTTCGGCGGTGTGATTGAGGCGGTGGCCACCTTTATCGCGTACCAAAACGAAATGCTGCAAATGCTGGGCGTGTGGCAACAGGGCGATTTTTCCGGCGTGTTGCTCGGGCGGTATGAGCTGTTGTGGGCAACGGGGGTTTTGGCTTTGTTTGCCTATTTGATTGCCGACCAGCTGACGATTTTGGGTTTGGGCGAAACGGTGAGCGTGAACTTGGGGCTGAACCGGACGGCGATTCTGTGGTCGGGGCTGATTATTGTGGCGCTGATTACGTCTTTGGTGGTCGTAACGGTCGGCAATATTCCGTTTATCGGCCTGGTCGTGCCGAACATCATCAGCCGCCTGATGGGCGACAAGCTGCGCCAAAGCCTGCCGGCGGTGGCCTTGCTGGGCGCGTCTTTGGTGTTGCTGTGCGACATTGTCGGACGCGTGATTGTGTTTCCGTTTGAAATCCCTGTATCGACTGTTTTCGGAGTCATGGGTACAGTGTTGTTTTTGTGGCTTTTATTAAGGAAACCTGCTCATGCCGTCTGAAAAAAATATCGATTTTATGGCAGGAAGCAGCCGTCCGTTGTGGGTGGCTTTTGCGCTGTTGCTGGTTTCCTGCGCCCTGTTTATGACGCTCAATGTCAAAGGCGATTGGGACTTTGTTTTAAACCTGCGCCTGACCAAACTTGCCGCGCTGCTGATGGTCGCCTATGCGGTCGGCGTGTCCACGCAACTTTTCCAAACGCTGACCAACAACCCGATTCTGACCCCTTCGATTTTGGGTTTCGATTCGCTGTATGTGTTTTTGCAGACCTTGCTGGTGTTTACGCTCGGCGGCGTGGGCTATTCTTCCCTGCCGTTGACGGGCAAATTCGGCTTTGAGCTGGCCATCATGATGGGCGGCTCGCTGCTGCTGTTTTACACGCTCATCAAACAAGGCGGACGCGATTTGTCGCGCATGATTTTAATCGGCGTGATTTTCGGGATTTTGTTCCGTAGCCTGTCGTCGCTGCTTTCGCGCATGATTGACCCCGAAGAATTTACCGCCGCGCAGGCGAATATGTTTGCCACCTTCAATACCGTCCACTCGGAATTGTTGGGCATCGGCGCAATCGTATTGCTCATCAGCGCCGCCGTAATCTGGCGCGAACGCCACCGCCTCGACGTTTACCTGCTCGGCCGCAATCAGGCCATTAATTTGGGCATCAACTACACGCGCAATACCTTATGGTTGCTGCTCTGGATCGCCGCGCTGGTTGCGACCGCGACCGCCGTTGTCGGCCCGGTAAGCTTTTTCGGCCTGCTGGTTGCCGCGCTGGCCAACCATTTTTCCCCGTCAGTGAAACATTCCGTCCGCCTGCCCATGACTTTTTGTGTCGGCGGCATCCTGCTGGTCGGTGGGCAAACCATCTTCGAACACTTCCTCGGCATGCAGGCCGTATTGAGCGTGGTCGTCGAATTTGCAGGCGGCTTGGTATTTTTATATTTGGTGTTGAAAAAGAAATAAATTAAACGTGCCCAAACAGCTTCAGGCCGTCTGAAACCCGTGTTAAAAAATATTTAACCATTGAAATGAAACTAAATTTCTAACATGTACTCATAGTAAACATCACTAAATTTACTAAAATTACAAAAAATGAGTACGACATTAAAATACCGTCCCGACTTGGACGGCATCCGGGCTTTGGCCGTCTTGGCCGTTATTATTTTCCACATCGACGCCGCTTGGCTGCCCGGCGGCTTTCTCGGCGTGGATATGTTTTTCGTTTTGTCCGGCTATCTGATTACCACCATTATCAGCCGCGAAATGCAGAACGGCAGTTTTTCGTTTTTAGAGTTTTACAAACGCCGCGCGAAACGCATTTTGCCCGTTTTCTCTTTTGTGCTTGTGTGCACAACCGCGGCGGCCGCCCTTTTCTTTTTGGCATTCGACCTGCGCCAATACGTCAAATCGGCAGTGTTTGCGTTGCTGTTTTCAGCCAACCTGTTTTTTGCACGGCGTGGCGGCTATTTTGATGCTGACGCAGCGGAAAAACCTTTGCAACACATTTGGTCTTTATCTCTGGAAGAACAGTTTTACTTTGTTTTTCCGGTTTTGCTGATTGCCTTTTTCCGATTCAGCAAAGGACGCAGCATCCGCCAATTCATCCTTTTGCTGATTGTATTGAGCCTGCTGTCCGTCTTTTTGCCCACCTTCGGCATGGACCCTTATTTCCTGCCTTATGTGCGAGCATACGAGCTGCTGATCGGCGCACTTTTCGCCTTTATTCCGCCCTCGCAAAACAACGACCGTTTCAGCACGCCTGTGGTCGGCTGGGCGATGATGGCGGTTATTGCCGCCATGCTACTGCTTCCTTACGGCGTGTTGCCCGGCGAAGGCAATATCGAACGGCTGCTGTGCTGTACGGCGGTTGGCGGCTTGATTTACTCGGGCAAAACCCTGCAGACGCAAAACGGCTTCAATACCGCCAAACTGTTGAGCCTCAAGCCCGTTGTATTTATCGGTTTGATTTCCTATTCGCTGTATTTGTGGCATTGGGTGGTCTTGGCCGTCATGCGTTATGTTTACATGGACAACGCTTTACCGATGTCCGCGATTGTATTGGCCGTGGTGCTGATGTCGGGCTTGTCCGTTTTGTCCTATTACTTCGTCGAAACACCGGCGCGACGGATAAAGAATTTCACCACCCCAAAATTCATCGGGGTAATCGCCGCCTATTTCGCCCTGCTGATTCCTGCCGCCGGCTACCTGCTGACTGCCAAACCGGCCGCATACGAGGCAAACCTATATACGGTTGACGAAAGTAAAATCTGCGCGGATACCTTGACCAAAACCGACTGCGCCGTCGGTGCGGAAAACCAAAGCAGCAAAGTCCTGCTGATGGGCGATTCCCACGCCGCCCACCTGACGCCCTTTATCGATATGGTGGGCAAACGGGAAGGCTTTGCCGCCGACGTTATCTCGTCCAACAGCTGCGGCGTTGCCTTCGGCTTTATGTTGCCGCAAAGCGACCGCCGTGCCGACCGTTGCAACCCTTACAACCGCTTTATCGCACAAAAGGTTGAAAACTATCCGGTGGTCTTTATCTCGCAACGTTGGTTCCTGCATACCGAAAAGCCCGGTTTTACGGAGCATTTCAGCAAAATGCTCGACACCCTGATTCAACAGGGCAAGCAGGTTTACGTCTTTGCCGACACGCCGATGAACGCGCAACTGCCCCTGCGCCATTATTACCTGAAACAGCGCCTCGGCCTCGACATGCAATACGTTTCCGAGCATAAAAAAGCCGAAATCGCCCGCTCCGCCGAAGCCGACAAAACCATAGAAAACATTGTCAAACAGCGGCCTGCCGTGCATTGGGTCAACATCATGGGGCCGATTCCGGCAGATAAAACCATAGACGGCCTGCCGATATATTTCGACACCAACCACCTCAACACCCACGGCGCGACAAAACTGGCCGAAAAATTTATACAGGACAAACAAATACTCTTAAAATAACATTCATGCCCAAGGCCGTCTGAATATTTCAGACGGCCCGGGCAAACCCGCAAAGGACAACCCTCATGACACAAGAACATTTCCCATCATTCTTCAACCAAGCCCCGACCATCACCGTCCAAGACGCATTGGCCGACTTCCTCGGTGCAGCCGAACACGGCATCCTCACTTACCACTACGCCGATGCCGTACGCCTGTGCGGCCACTCCTGCCCGACTGTCGCCGGTGCCTACCTGATGGTCATCAAAGGCCTGAAAGCCCTTTACGGCGAAGAGCTGCCGCAACGCGGCGACATCGAAGCCTTCATGCAGGGCGAGCGTGACGAAGGCACAACCGGTGTTACCGCTTCCGTCGTCCAACTCCTTACCGGCGCAGCACCCGAAACCGGCTTTGGCGGCGTAGGCCCTGCCGGACGCTTTGCCCGCCGCCATTTATTGTCCTTTGGTGCAGGCGAAATCAACGGCACACTCGCGCTCCGCCGCCGCGATACCGGCAAAACCGTTGCCGTCAGCCTCAACGCCGCGCTCCAACCCTTCGCGCCGCAAATGCGCGACATTATGCCCAAAGCCGTCAGCGGCAGCGCAAGTGCCGACGAACTCAAACAATTCGGCGAGCTTTGGCAAGAACGTGTCCGCGCCTTCCTGATCGATCAAGCCGACAATCCCGAATTTGTGACCGTCAGCGAAATCTAACCACTCCATACAGAAATAAAATTCAGACGGCCTCACGCTGAAAGGCCGTCTGAAACCCCAAGTTTTCCATACTCGAATCCGCCTATGATTACCATCCGCAACGTCAGCCACACCATCGGCAGCAACCCCATCCTCAACGACGTCAGCCTCGACATCCCCGAAGGCGGCATTACCGCACTAATCGGCCCGAACGGCGCAGGCAAGTCCACCCTCCTCTCCTTTATGGCGCGCCTACAGCCCTTGGTACACGGCGACATCAGCTACGCAGGCAAAGACATCAAAACCACGCCCACCGCCGAACTCGCCCGCACGCTCTCCATCCTCACCCAAGAAAACAGCATCATGAGCCGCATTACCGTGCGCGACCTGCTCATGTTCGGCCGCTATCCATACCACCAAGGCAGGCCGTCTGAAACGGATAAAACCATCGTCGAAGAAGCACTCGCCGAGTTCCACCTGCAAGGCTTCGCCGACCGCTACCTGACCGAGCTTTCCGGCGGACAACGCCAACGCGCCATGATTGCCATGGTGTTCTGCCAGCGTACCGACTACGTTTTGCTGGACGAGCCGCTGAACAATCTCGACATGTATCATGCCCGCTCCCTCATGCAAATCCTGCGCCGGCTGACCGACGAGTACAAGCGCACCACCGTCGTCGTCCTGCACGACATCAACCAGGCCGCCGCCTACGCCGACCACGTTGTCGCCATGAAAAACGGCCAAGTCGCCATGCAGGGTGCGCCCAACGACATTTTCACCGCCGAAAACATCAAATCCCTATTCGATATGGACGTCAACGTCCTCGATTACGAAGGCAAAAAACTGGTTATCCACCACGTTTAAATCCAATAAAAAAGGCCGTCTGAAACCCGATTACTCAGGTTTCAGACGGCCTTTGCCTATTCAAAAAATTTATTTTTTTTCGTACAAACCGCGCACCACGCGACCAATCGCAGCAATGCCTTTTTCCAGCGTTTCCGCATCCTGCGCAATGCTCATGCGAATGCACTCGCTCGCGTGCGGATAATCTTGCGTATCGATGCCGACAAAGAAATGCTCGCCCGGAATAATCAGCGTGCCTTCAGCCTTGAGCATTTCGTACAAGGTTTGCGACGAAACCGGCAGGTTTTCAAACCAAAGCCACAAGAAAATCGCACCTTCAGGCTTGTGGATTTTCAACGGATACGCACCCAATTCACGCTTGAGCAGGGAAACCGCCGTTTGCGCCTGCCGACGGTAAAACGGCTGAATCACTTGGTCGGCCAACTGTTTCAGACGGCCGTCGTTTAACAGCGGCGCCGCAATCGCCGCGCCGAAACGGGTGGGCGACAGGTTCACAATCGCATTCAAACTGCTGACGGCTTTGACCACTTCCGGCGCGGCGACAATAATGCCGGTACGCACGCCGGGCAGGCCGATTTTAGAAAGGCTGAAGCAGAGGATGATGTTTTCGTGCCAGTTGAGCGTCACATCGCTGTAAATAATATTCGGGAACGGCATTCCGTAAGCGTTGTCGATAATCAGCGGAATCCCGTGTTCCTGCGCCAAAGCGTCCAAACGCGCCATTTCGTCATCGGTCAGCACATTGCCGGTCGGGTTGGTCGGGCGCGAACAGCAAATCGCGCCGATTTTGCCCTCTTTCAATTCAGGCAGGCTCTCCAGCGCGTCAAAGTCCACGCGGTATTTGAAAAAGCCCGCTTCGCCTTCGTGTTCGACATTTTCGATTTTCGGCTTCACCGAAATAAAATGCTGCCCTTCGATATGCACATCGGCATAACCGATATATTCAGGCGCAAGCGGCAACAAAATGGCTTTTTCAGCCGTTTGGCCGTCTGAAAGATTGAATTTGCCGCCGAACAGGTTGAACAAATAGAAAAACGCGTTTTGCGAACCATTGGTCAGCGCGATATTGTCCGCCGTCAGATTCCAGCCGTATTCACGGTTGAGAAACTCCGTCAAAGCCGCAATCAGCGCCGCATCGCCCTGCGGATTGGAATAATTGCCGATATTCTCAACCGCATGTTCCGCCGCCAGTTTGGAAAACACATCGGCGAACACCGCATTGACTTCCACAATCTTCGCCGGATTGCCGCCGCCAAGCATATTGACGGGCTTGTCGCTTTTGAGCGCGTCGCCCAAATCATCCATCAATTGCAAAATGCCGCTGTGTTGCGTGAATTTTTCGCCGAATGCTGAAAACTGCATGGAAACTCCGTTGCTGGGTGTGTAAAAACAATAAACCGCTATTATAAGAACAAAGGCCGTCTGAAAACCAGTTATCCTGATTGTTCAGACGGCCTTTAGTATTCAATCTTTCCTTTAACGGCCAAAATTGTCTCGGCGTTCGCGCCAGTCTTGGCGGATGGAGCCGCTTTTGCCGACCGGCGTGTCTTGTTCGACTTCCCAAATAAAATTCGTTCCTCCACCTATCGGATGCGAGCCGCGCAAACCGATGTGGCTGCCTTGGTCGGCAACGGCGGTGCTGCTGCGTGTTTGGCCGCTGAAACGGGTTTGCGAAGTTTCGATGCCGCTTTTGATGCTGCCGTAAAGCTGTACGTCGGCATGTGCGGCGAGTGCGGCGGTGGAAAGTGCGGCAGTGAGGAGAAGTTTCAAGTTCATGGTTTATCCTTTTTTTGGAGAGGAATTGTGAGGCGATTGTATCGGCCTTGTGCGTAAACAAGTTACAATTCTTGCAAAATCTGACAGGAGTTTTGATGATGCGCTCTTTACGCGCCGCCGCGGTGCAAATGGTGTCGTCCACCGACCCCGAAACCAATATTGCCACGATGAAACGCCTTGTCCGCGATGCGGCCGAACAAGGGGCGGATTGGGTGTTGCTGCCCGAATATTGGCCGCTGATGGGCAAAAACGATACGGACAAGCTGGCATTTGCCGAGCCTTTGGACGATGAACGCGTTGGCGAAACCTGCGACACCCGTTTTCAGACGGCCTTAAGCGAAACGGCAAGGGAATGCGGCGTAGTGTTGTTTGGCGGTACGGTTCCGCTGCAAAGCCCAAACGCGGGCAAAGTGATGAACACGATGCTGGTGTATGACCGCAACGGCAACCGAATCGGTCTTTACCACAAAATGCACCTTTTCGGCTTTTCCGGTTTGGGCGAACGCTACGCCGAAGCCGATACGATACTGGCGGGCAGCGATGTGCCGAAGTTAAGCGTGGACGATGTTCCGCTGGCGGCCGGGGTCTGCTACGATTTGCGCTTTCCTGAGTTTTTCCGCGCCCAGCAGCCGTTTGATGTTTTGCTGTTGCCGGCCGCGTTTACCTATACGACCGGCAAAGCGCATTGGGAATTGCTGCTGCGCGCCCGTGCAGTGGAAAACCAATGCTACGTCATCGCGTCGGCACAAGGCGGACTGCATGAAAGCGGCCGCCGCACATTCGGCCACAGTATGATTATCGACCCTTGGGGCGATGTGTTGGCGACGTTGCCCGAAGGCGAAGGCGTGATTTGTGCCGATTTGGATACCGCGCGCCTGCAAAGCGTACGCACGCGCCTGCCTGCCCTGAAACACCGACTACTTTAAACACACACTATGCCTCACTCCCAACCCACACGCATTCTCGGCATCGACCCTGGCAGCCGCGTGACCGGATTCGGCATTATTGATGTCCACGGCCGCGAGCATCATTATGTTGCTTCCGGCTGTATCAAAACGCCGACCGGCGCGTCGCTTTCCGAACGCATCGCCGTGATTGTCCGCCATATCGACGAAATCATCCGCTACTATCAGCCGCATCAAGCGGCCATCGAGCAAGTCTTCGTCAACGTCAATCCGGCCGCGACGTTAATGCTCGGTCAGGCGCGCGGTGCCGCGATCGCCGCTTTGGTCATGCACGACTTGCCCGTATTTGAATACACCGCGCTTCAGGTCAAGCAGGCTGTGGTCGGCAAGGGCAAGGCCGCCAAAGAACAGGTACAGCATATGGTGGTCCAAATGCTTGCACTTTCAGGCACGCCGCAAGCCGATGCCGCCGACGGACTCGCCGTCGCCCTCACCCACGCCCTGCGCAATCACGGATTGGCTTCGCAACTCAATCCAGACGGCCTGCAGGTCAAACGCGGCCGTTTCCAATGGTAAGCCGACATTCAGGCCGTCTGAAATCGTGTTCCAGCCCGTTTTCAGACGGCCTTTCGGTTATAATACCCCTTTGCCCACATACAGCGAGCCTGCATGAAAGCCGCCTTCCTTTTTCTCTACCTCATCCGCCTGCTGCCTTTTTGCGTGTTGCACAAGATTGCCGACACGATCGGCATTCTCGCCTATTACGCAGTCAAACCGCGCCGCAAAGTCGGCGAGGTCAACCTCAAAAAATGCTTTCCCGAGCTAAATGACAGCCAGCGCACCGCCCTGCTCAAACGCCATTTCCAACACATGGCCAAGCTGATGCTCGAATACGGCCTCTACTGGTACGCACCTGCGGACAAACTGCGCTCGTTGGTGCGCTATCAAGACAAACACCATCTTGACGAAGCCCTCGCCGCCGGCGAAAAAGTCATCATCCTCTATCCGCACTTTACCGCATTTGAAATGGCGGTTTACACGCTCAATCAGGATGTGCCGCTGACGAGTATGTATTCGCACCAAAAAAACAAAGCCCTGGACGAGCAAATCCTGAAAGGCCGCCACCGCTACAACAATGTTTTCCTGATCGGCCGCACAGAAGGCCTGCGCGCCATCATCAAACACCTGCGCAAAAGCGATGCGCCCTTTCTTTATCTGCCCGACCAAGACTTCGGCCGCAACGATTCCATTTTCGTCAATTTCTTCGGCATTCAGACGGCCACGATTACCGGCCTCAGCCGTATCGCCGGCATGACCAAAGCCAAAATCATTCCCGCCATTCCCACGCGCGAAGCCGACAATACCGTAACCCTGCGCTTCTATCCGGCTTGGGACAATTTCCCGACCGAAAATGTCGAAGCCGACACCCAGCGCATGAACGACTTCATCGAAGAGCGGGTACGCGAGCATCCCGAACAATATTTCTGGCTGCACAAACGCTTCAAAACCCGTCCCGAAGGCGAAAGCAGCTTTTACTGACTACATAAAATTACAATTTAAGCATGAAAAAGCGGCAAAACCTTTCTTTTGCCGCTTTTTCATTTTAATTGTATCAAACCCAATCTCGGCTTCAATTTCAAACAATCAAATCAAATTCCACTTTAAATGCTTTAAAAACAACTTTTTTCAAGGCAATTGAAACTTTCAAACAACCTTATATTTTTTCTCAAATAAAAAATGCTCTATTCAATACCCTTTTCATTTATATGTTAAATTTAATTTCATTTAAAAACAAAATGTTATAAAATAACCTTTAAAATAAAACAAATTTTAATCATTCGAAATATGAAATTAAATTAAATTTAAGGCAATAAATACAAAATAAACATCTAATTTTAAATTAATTATGAAATTTAATTGCAAAATTATGACAATAACTGCAATTTACCCCGAACCAAACCTTCAGAAAAAAATACTTGGCAAACTGTAAAAATTCGCGTAAATTTCACTACATCAAATTACAAGACATTCAGACGGCCTCAGCCGGTTTTAAATGTTTTTGTAAGCAGTTTTCTGATATTGCAAGCAATTGCAGTATTTTTAGAGGATTTCGGCGCAATGCCCGAAATGAAAGTTTACCGGTGCAGAGTTGAGCTGCATCTGTAAAGCCGCAGGTGAAAGCCTGTATTGTTTGTGAAGCGTAAATCTCTGATTTGAGGTATTGGGGCAATCCTGTGGGGGATTGCCTCTTTTTTTATCTGCGCCGTCATGCCACAATGGCATCATTCCTTATCCAACCCGATCACGCCATGACTCCGATACTCGCCTTCGACATCGAAACCATTCCCGACGTAAACGGCATCCGCCTGCTTTACGATTTGCCTGCCGATTTGCCCGACAACGAAGTTGTCCTGTTTGCCCAACAGCAACGCCGCGCCAAGACCGGCAGCGACTTTATGCAACACCATCTGCACCAAGTCGTTGCCATCTCCTGCTGTATGCGCTGGGGTCAGGACAAAATCCGCGTCAGCACCATCGGCGATCCCGAAGACAGCGAAGAAGTCATGATTGCCAAGTTTTTCGAGGTCATCGAAAACTATACGCCGCAACTCGTCAGCTGGAACGGCGGCGGTTTCGACCTGCCCGTCCTCCACTACCGCGCCCTGATACACGGCATCAGCGCCGCTCGCTACTGGGACATGGGCGACGGCGACTTTGGCGACAGCCGCGACTTTAAGTGGAACAACTACATCAGCCGCTACCACACCCGCCATTGCGACCTGATGGATTTGCTCGCCCTCTACCAACCGCGCGCCAGCGTGCCTTTGGACGATATGGCCAAACTCTGCGGCTTTCCCGGCAAACTGGGCATGGACGGCAGCAAGGTTTGGGACGCTTATCATGCAGGCCGTCTGAAAGACATCCGCGACTATTGCGAAACCGATGCCGCCAATACCTACCTGATGTACATGCGCTTTCGCATGATGAGCGGCGCGCTCGATGCCGACGAATACGAAGTCGAAATCAAACGCATCAAACATTATCTGGCCGCACAAGCCGAAGAAAAACAACACTGGGCGGAGTTCGTCGCTGCTTGGCGTTAAACCAGGCCGTCTGAACAGCTAAACAGAAAACCAAAAGGGCGTGATCGACACGCCCTTTTTTAATTCCGACAAACCATGCCCGCTAAGCAGGCAAACATCCCAGCGTAACCCTGTCCAATCCTGCCAAATCCTGTTCGGTTGCCACTTCGGCAAAACCGTTCTCAAGCATAATGTTCCGCACCGCTTCGCCTTGGTCATAGCCGTGTTCAAACAGCAGCCAGCCGTTAGACTTCAGGTATTTGGGGGCTTCTTGGGTAATGTGGCGGATATGGCTGAGGCCGTCTGAAAAGTCGGTCAGCGCGTTTTGCGGTTCAAACCTCAAATCGCCCTGCGACAAATGTTCATCGCCATCCTCGATATACGGCGGATTGGAAACAATCACATCGTATCGGCCTTCAGACGGCCTGTCGGTATCAAACCACGAACCCCGCGCAAACTCGACTTTTGCGCCCAATTCTGCTGCATTTTGACGGGCAGTATCCAAAGCACCAGTGCTGATGTCGGATGCGCGAACATCGGCATCAACGCGTTCAAGCGCGACGGTCACGGCAATGGCGCCGCTGCCCGTTCCCAAATCCCACACGCGGCCTTGCGGCGGCAAGCGTTTGAGCACGGCTTCCACCAAATGCTCGGTTTCAGGGCGTGGAATCAACACATGGGGATTGACGGCAAAGCATCGTCCGTAAAACTCGCGTTCGCCCAACAGATAGGCCATCGGCTCGCCTTTCAGACGGCGTTGCGCCAAAGCCTCCAAGGTTTGCAGGGCGGAGTCTGCCAAATCGTCCGTACCGCGCGTTACCAGCTGAGCGCGCGTGTAACCCAGCGCATATTGCAACAACATCCGCGCTTCGTTTTTGGGCAGTGCCGATTGGCGCAACCATTCATCAAGCGTCATTTTTCGTCCCATCTGCCAGCGTTGCGGCTTTTCTTTCCTTATTCTTTCCGGCAAACGTGCCGATGGTGGCAACCGCAAATGCGGCATACCACAAATAAAATCCTGCACCGTAACGCACGATATCCGCCGTATTTCCTGCTTCATCGACGTGTACGGCTTTCACACTGAAAGCCACCAGCGCCAAGCCCCAAAGCGCCGCATGGACAGGCACGACCTTCTTCCGCAACGCCAGCAACACAATGGCAGCCAACCAAACATAATTCGCATAGGCCGCACAATACCTGATATCCAAAGAAGCAAATATCGACCCCAAAATCAAAACGGTTACACCCTTCATGCTTTCATGATTGCCCAAATAAAATGCAACATTAGACAAAGACGCTATCCACAGTGCAACCGACACCAGCAACATCACTATGGGAAAACTTGATTTCCGATTCTCTTCCTGCATGGTTTTATCCTAATGTAAAAGGCCGTCTGAAACCTTTCAGACGGCCTGCCGTTTAAATTTCGCTACCACCGACGGTCAGTCCGGCATCAATCCTCAGGGTCGGTTGTCCGACGCCGACAGGAACGCTCTGCCCTTCTTTGCCGCAGACGCCGATGCCGCTGTCGAGCGCAGAGTCGTTGCCTATCATGGAAACGTGTTTCAGCACTTCGGGGCCGTTGCCGATGATGGTTGCACCTTTGACAGGATATTGCAGCTTGCCGCCTTCCACCCACCACGCTTCGGATGCGCTGAACACAAACTTGCCGCTGGTAATGTCCACTTGTCCGCCGCCGAAGTTGACCGCGTAAATGCCCTTGTCGATGGACGCGATGATTTCTTCCGGCTCATAGCCGCCGTTTTCCATAAAGGTATTGGTCATGCGCGGCATAGGCGCGGAAGCGTAACTTTCGCGGCGGCCGTTGCCGGTCGATTGCGTACCCATCAGGCGGGCGTTGGTTTCGTCCTGCATATAGCCGACCAAAATACCGTCTTCAATCAATACCGTGCGGCGGGTTTCGTTGCCTTCGTCATCGATATTGAGCGAACCGCGTCTGTCGGCAATATCGCCTTGATCCACAACGGTCACGCCTTTGGCGGCCACGCGCTCACCGATACGGCCGGAGAAAACGCTGGTTTCTTTGCGGTTGAAATCGCCCTCCAAACCATGTCCGACCGCTTCGTGCAGCAACACGCCCGGCCAGCCATTGCCCAAAACGACGGTCATCTCGCCGGCAGGCGCAGGACGGGATTCGAGATTGGTCAGGGCTTGTTTGACGGCGGAATCGACAAACCGATGCACCAAGTTTTCATCGAAATACGCCAAATCATAACGCCCGCCGCCGCCCGCGCTGCCCTGCTCGCGACGCTCGCCCTGCTTGGCAATGACGGTAACGTTCATGCGCACCATCGGGCGGATGTCGGCAGCGTGTTTACCGTCCAAACGGGCGATGTACACCATGTCGTATTCGCAGGTCAAACCGGCCATCACTTGCACGATACGCGGATCGGCAGCTTTGGCCAGCGTTTCGACTTTGTTCAACAGCGCAACTTTGGCGGCAGAATCGAGGCTGGCAATAGGGTCAATCGCCATGTGGACAGGCTTACCGTAGGCAGGTGTCGGTACTTTGACGCTGGTCTCGCCGCCGGCCGCACCAATCACGCGAACGGCTTTGGCAGAGCGGTTGATCGAATCGATACACAGGCTGTCGGCGTAGGCAAAAGCAGTCTTATCGCCCGAAACGGCACGCACGCCCACACCCTGATCGATTTGGAAGCTGCCCGATTTGACGATGCCTTCTTCCAAATGCCAGCTTTCATAGGCAGTACGCTGACAATAGATGTCGGCATAATCGACATGGTTGGCGCCGATAATGCTCAGGCTTTGGGCGAGCAAATCGGGGGAAAGGTGGTTGGCTTCGAGCAAATCTCGCTGTACAGCGGCATAGGTTTGTTGCATAATTTTTCAGACGGCCCGACAAGCAGGCAAAGTTAATTTGGCCTTGATTATACGGTATTTTATATGGCTTTGGATATGTTGATTGCTTGGGTTTATGAGTGATTGAAACAAATCAAAAGGCCGTCTGAAACATAGGAATATAGGGTTGAAACGTTTGCCTTGCCCTATTTCAACGTCAGCCGCGTAAAGAAGATAACAAATCATCGTATGATTGATGCAACGGCAGACTGATAAAGATTTAAATCATAAATAAATTGGACTTAAAATGAAAAAATTACTTGTTGTATTGCTAGGACTGGCAAGTCTTAATGTTTATGCTGCTGACCCCGCAACTAGAGGAGCATTGCAAAACAATCCGGCGCTGTGTCAGTATGGCTATAATCCCAACTGTACGTCGTCTCGTCAGTATCAACGAAATCAACCTACGGAAATTGTTAATATCGAGGTTCCTTCAAAATATTTGGCACTAGCCGTGAATCCAAAAACTGGTCTGTCAGGGGGGGCTCTCGATATGGATTCTCGGGCTGCAGCAGAGAAAGAGGCCATCAAAACTTGTGAACGTGGAGGAAGCAATGCTCCATGTAAAGTAATTGCATGGGCAAGAAATGGTTGTGTTGCCAGTGCAAGAGGAACTGAAGGCAAGAGAACAAGACAATTCTTAGCTACAGCAGAACCAGGGCTTACCGAAACAAAAGCTTTAAGAAAATGCCAGAATGCTGGTGTTCATGGATGTGAGATTTTTATCCCTGAAACCTGCTCTCTGCCTAAATTCTAATAGCCAAAAGGCCGTCTGTTGTTCAGACGGCCTTTTCAATCACGGCAAAGCCAATACCGAAATTTAATTTCCATACAAAACAATCTATTATAGAAAAATCCCTTATTTTTTCAATTTTGCTATTGATAATAGTTATTATTAGCGTATAATCAAACCCACTCGGAAGACGTCCTAATCCGAGCCATTAAACGACAGATTTTATCCCCCTCTTTCCCATTATCTCTTGATACTCGGAGTGCGCATATACGAAACATACCTGTTCCCCTTTATATCAGATACTCAAAACCGAAAAACATGAAACCCACTGCCGATACAGTGGGTTTCGTGTTTTACGGCGTTCGGTTTATCAGACTTCACCGACTGCTGATCAGGCCGTCTGAAACCGAACAGGCCTGATTATCGGCAGGTTTTCATGTTCAACTTGCCATAACGGCCGACAATGTTTCTGATGTCTTGGGCATCGCGCTCGTCAACTGCCATAAAGACCACGGTCATGCGCGCTACGCTCAAACCGGTATCGGGTGCACTTCTGTCTTCCTGTTCGACAATGCGCGCGCCGCCGAAACCTGCGCTGGACAAGCGTGAAATCAAAACTTGGGCGGAAGAACGGCTGCGTGTTACGTCAATGCTGATTTCGCCGTTGTGAATGCTGCCGCTAAAGCCGCGGCTGCCCAAGGCATCCAGCTGGGCGGAAGTGTCGCCGTCGGCAGGCAAGACCACGCGGAAGGTTTTGGAAGAAGTTTCGCCACCGGATGCGCCGTTGCGTTTTTCGATACTGCGGCTGGCCGCATGGGGCCATTTGCCCAACAGGCCTTTGATGCGGTGGTAATCGTCTTCGTCCATTACCACGGTGGCGCTGCTGGTACACAAGCGTTCCACGCCGGCCGCGTCCATCTCTTCTTCGGCGGCGCGGCGTTCTTGCGCTTCTTTCTCGCGGCGCATTTTTTCTTTTTTCTCTTTCAACTGCTGCGCTTCTTGTTTTTTACGCAAGGCTTCTGCTTTTTCGGATTCGGGTTCGGCCATCATCAGGCCGTCTGATTCATCCGCCACCCAATCGGGCTGCGATGCCTGCTGCGGCTCGGCTTTGGGCGCGTCCAAAGAAGACGGGCGCAATAATTCGTGCGTGCCGCCTTCCAAGGCCGATTCGGGTTTGGCGGTTTTATGCTGTGTCCGATAGGCAACCATGCTGCCAAAAACAATGATGTTGAGTGCGACCAAGACCGCAAACAGCCATTTCATGATGCGTTTTCCTTTTTATTGTCCGTTGCGATGGGTAATCCAATGCAAGAGCCCGTGAATCACGAGATTATCGACGATTTTCACTTGATTGTCATGAACAAATGCCTCGGGCAAGGCCTGCACGACTCTGGCCGCGCCGCCGCCGGTGATAATGATATCGACCGGCTTGCCCCCGCCCGTTTTGTCTTTCAGACGGCCGTGCATCATCATCAGCGCGCCGCAAACGGCATCCATCATGCCGCTGGCAATGGCGTTCGGCGTTGTGGTTGGGAAAGGATATACTTTGCCGATGGGGCGGTTGAGGTTGGCTGTTTTGAGTGCCATCGCCTCTTTCATCAAGTGGAAACCGGGCATGATGGTGCCGCCGAGATAATGATTGTCTTCCGTCAGCGCGTCGGTGGTTACGGCGGTGCCGCAGCTGACGACGACGCAGGCGTTTTGCGTGAAGCGGCGGCTGCCCAGCGCATTAAACCAGCGGTCGGAACCATGTTCTTCAGGGCGGCGGTAATGGTTGCGGATACCCAACGCCTGCGGCATGGAAGACAACCATTCGACCGGACGGGTCAATTGTTCTTCCACCATCGCTTTTTTGACCGAACCGCACACGGCGCAACCGACAATCTTCACATCTTCATCGGCAAATCGCAGCCATTCTTCGCCCAGCTGGGTTAAATCACGATACGGCGCGCGGCTGACTTCGGTAAATGTGCCGTTCTCCACCCACGCCCATTTCAACTGGCTGTTGCCACCGTCCAGCAGCAAAAAGCGTTCCGGCTTGGCGGCGGCAGGTTGTGCCGGACGGTTATCCGGGCGCAAGCTGATTTCGCCGCTGACGATGGTTTTTTCACCCTTGTCCGTCAGCAAACGCAACGCGCCTTGCGCATCCACGCCTTTGACTACGCCTTCGTGGACAATGCGCCCTTCCTGAAGCAGCAATACCGGCCTGTCCGTGTCGCGGTTGGCGGCATCGTATTCGCCGACACATGACGCAAATCCGTTTTGCGCGTATTCGTTCAACAACGCATCGAGTTGCGCCAACACCGCATTCAATAAGGCTTCGACGCTTACGCCCTGCTTAGAGGCCGTCTGAAACAAAGCCTGCACGGAAGTAGCGTTTTCCACTTCTTTCGGCAATACAAAATTAATGCCGATGCCGATGACGGCGACGGTTTTATTTTCCACCCGCGTCGTTTCAATCAACACGCCGGCCAATTTATCGTTGGCCACGACCAAATCGTTCGGCCACTTGATGTTCACGTCCAAACCAATATCGGCAAGCGCACGGCGGCAAGCCAATGCCACCACCAACGCCAGCGAACCCAGCTCATATTGCGGCTTATCAAACGCCCAGCCCAAGCTGAACATCAAGCATTCGCCCTGTCGGTTGACCCAGCTTCGCCCCTGACGTCCACGCCCTTTGGTTTGAAAATGCGCCACACACAAAGCCTTGTGCGCCAAACCTGCCGACCGGCGCGCCAACGCCATGATTTCATCGTTGCTGGACGAACATTCGTGTTTCAACTGCGCGCGAAAACCATGTTTCCCGGCCATTTGTCGCAGAGATTCTTCGCCAAACACAGCCAATGGGCGCACCAAGCGCCATTGCCCGTCATGCTGGCGCAGCAAGCCGCGGATATGGCCCGGCATCTGCTGCCAAAATCCGTTTAATTGTTGCGGCTTCATTCCGGCCGCACGCGCCAGCTGAGAAACGTGTTGCGGCAGGCCGTCTGAAAGCGCGGCGAGCAAGGCCCAATGGCGGCTGTTCAAATCCGTCATGCGCCTCCTCCGGCTTCACGGATTTTCGCCAACGTTTTGGTGGTCGAAGTCTGGTGGAAAAACGGAATCGAAAATACTTTGCCACCGCGTGCAAACGTCTCGGCCGCACCGACAATCTTATCCACAGGCCAATCGCCGCCTTTAATCAACACATCGGGTTTGACCATTTCAATCAGCGCGGCCGGCGTATCGTCATCAAACCATGTGACCAAATCCACGCTGGCCAATGCCGCTGCCACTGCCGCACGGTTTTCCAAAGGATTAATCGGTCGGTCGTCCCCTTTGCCCTGACGGCGCACCGAAGCATCGGTATTCAACGCCAAGACCAAAGCCGCACCGGCCGATCGCGCCTGCGCCAGATACGTTACATGGCCTCGGTGGAGAATATCGAAACAGCCGTTGGTAAACACCAGCGGACGGGGCAATGCCGCCAAACGCTCCGCCAGCTTTTCGGGCGGACAGATTTTGGATTCGAATTCTGGAGCTGACCATTCGGACATGATGCGGTTCCTTTGGGAATAAAACAGAAAATAATCGGGGTATTATAAAGGATAACGGCGAAACGCCATAAAAAGATACCGAACGGTACGATATTCGGGCTTGACTGCGTATTCATCGGCATTTGACAGACACCGCAGACGCCATTTTTGCCGCTGCCATGATGGAACGGTTTGATGAACACTGTTTTTGAAACCCAATAAACTTGAAGTAAAATTCAGGGCATAAACGGAAAAAAGCCTGCATACAATATGCAGGCTTTCATCTGGGGTGGCTGATGGGGCTCGAACCCACGACAACTGGAATCACAATCCAGGGCTCTACCAACTGAGCTACAGCCACCGTAAAAATTGGCACGCCCGACAGGAATCGAACCTGTAACCCCCGACTTAGAAGGTCGGTGCTCTATCCGGTTGAGCTACGGGCGCTCATGCCGATTCGTGCTTAGAATTTTGTGGTCGGGGCGGTGGGATTCGAACTCACGACCCTCTGCTCCCAAAGCAGATGCGCTAACCGGGCTGCGCTACGCCCCGACTGAAGACCCGAACTATACAGACCCTTTTCAGCCCGGTCAACACTTACTTTGCTTTATTTTTCTATTTTTTATTTATCTTATTATTTTTAATCATTATTTATTTTTATGTTTCGTCATCGGGGTCACTCTTTTGTGTCAGGCCGTCTGAAAAATGCGATAATTTGAACGCAATATTTGTCCCTATTTAGAAGGAAAATCATGACTGCTCAACTTATAGACGGAAAAAAAATCTCCCAGCAACGCATCGAGGCGGTCGCGCAGGCGGTAAAGGCGCGTCAGGAAAAAGGTTTGCACACGCCTTGTTTGGCGGTGGTATTGGTCGGCGACGACCCTGCCAGCGCGGTTTATGTACGCAATAAAAAACTGGCCTGCCAAAAAAGCGGCATCGAATCGCGCTCTTACGAGCTGCCGTCTGAAACCACGCAAGACGATTTGTTGAAACTGGTGGACGAATTGAACGGCGATTCTGCCGTCGACGGTATTTTGGTGCAACTGCCGCTGCCGGCCCACATCGACAGCCAGGCAGTTTTGGAACGTATCGTGCCGCATAAAGATGTGGACGGCTTCCACCCTTACAACGTCGGCCGCTTGGTCGTCAAAATGCCACTGATGCGCCCGTGCACACCCAAAGGCGTGATGACTTTGTTGGAAGCCTACGGCATCGACCCGAAAGGCAAAAAAGCCGTGATTGTCGGCGCATCCAATATTGTCGGCCGCCCGCAGGCATTGGAATTGCTGCTGTCCCGCGCGACGGTAACTATCTGCCACAGCGCCACGCAAAACCTTGCCGATGAAGTTGCCGCCGCCGATATTTTGGTGGTCGGCGTGGGCATTCCGAATTTCGTTAAAGGCGAATGGGTCAAACCCGGCGCCGTCGTTATCGATGTGGGCATCAACCGCTTGGAAGACGGCAGCCTGTGCGGCGACGTGGAGTTTGACGTTGCCAAAGAACGCGCTTCCATGATTACGCCCGTTCCCGGCGGCGTCGGCCCGATGACGATTGCCACTTTGTTGGAAAACACGCTACACGCGGCCTCATTGCACGATTAACCGCCGTCATTAAATTAGGCCGTCTGAACATGGTTTTTCAGACGGCCTGACCTGTTTTTTGTTTTTTACCTTATCGGCTTCACATGTCCTTACTCGCTTCCCACACCGACAACCCGACTTTCCGCAACGCTTCCTATATCCTGATGGGTTTGGCTTTGCTGATTGTCTTACACTACCATCTGCTGCCGCTGCTGCTGTCGGTTATCCTGACCTATATCTTTATTACGCGCACCAACGGCGTCATCCTCAAACTCCGCCGCCGTGTTTTGCCGCGTAACACGCGGCTGCATAAATCGCTCAACGCGCACAATATCAACCTGATTTCCACTACGCTGACGCTGGCCATCGTGTTCAGCATCATTGCGATGATGTCTTTGGGCATTTACCACCTGATACACGGCGGCCACGTCGGCTTTATGCTGGCCAAGCTGGCGGCGATTTTGGAAGACACCAAAAACAGCCAAGACCTGCCTGCGGCCATTCTCAATATGCTGCCCAACAATATGGCCGAAATCAAAGCCTCGGCAATCAAGCTGATTGACGAATACCGCGCCGCGCTGACCCGCATCAGTAAAAACAGCATCACGTCCTTCGTGTACATCCTCATCGGCATCATCATCGGCGCCATGCTCAGCTTCCACCGCCTGAAAATGCGTAAAAACCGCCGCAAAATGCCACTGTTTAAAGCCGAATTGGTGCAACGCATCGTCACTTTTGAAACCAGCTTTGAACGCGTGTTCCTCGCCCAAGTCAAAATCTCACTGATCGACACTTTTCTGACCGGCCTGTACCTTTACTTGGTTTTACCGCTGTTCGGCGTTGAGCTGCCGTTTAAAATGACCGTCCTGATCGTCGCCTTTATCGTCGGCCTGATTCCGGTGGCGGGCAACCTGATTTCCAACACCATCATCATTATTTTGAGCCTCGGCGCATCGCTTTACGTCGCACTCGCCTCGCTGGTTTTCCTTGTTGTCATCCACAAGCTCGAATATTTCCTCAACGCCAAAATCATCGGCTCGGAAATCGAATCCAGCGCGTGGGAATTGCTGGTGGCAATGGTCGTCTTTGAACGCATTTTCGGCATCGGCGGCATCATCGTCGCGCCGGTTTATTACGCCTATTTGAAAAACGAATTGAAACTGCGAAAATTGATTTAATCAGTTGCATTTATACACATCAAAGGCCATCTGAAAACGACAATCGGGTTTTCAGACGGCCTTTGCTTTACCTTTTCTTACACTTTACGGCATAATGACAACCACGCATTCCTAGAAGAAAGACAAACAATGTCAACCAAAACCCCATCCCTATTCGGCGGCGCGATGATTATCGCCGGTACGGTTATCGGCGCAGGCATGCTTGCCAACCCGACCGCCACCTCCGGCGTCTGGTTTGCCGGCTCGCTGGTCGTGTTGCTGTACACCTGGTTTTCCATGCTCTCCAGCGGCCTGATGATTTTGGAAGTCAACACCCATTATCCGCACGGCGCCAGCTTCGACACCATGGTCAAAGACCTGCTCGGCCCGGCTTGGAACGTCATCAACGGCGTTGCCGTCGCTTTCGTTTTATACCTGCTCACTTACGCCTACATCTTCGTCGGCGGCGACCTGACCGCCAAAGGCATCGGCAGCGCGGTAGGCGGCGAAATTTCGCTCTCCGTCGGCCAACTCGTCTTCTTCGGCATCCTCGCCTTTTGCGTTTGGGCATCCGCCCGCTTGGTTGACCGCTTCACCAGCATCCTCATCGGTGGCATGGTATTGACCTTTATTTGGGCAACCGGCGGCCTGATTGCCGATGCCAAAATGCCTGTTTTGTTTGACACCCAAGCCCCTGCCGGCACCAGCTACTGGATTTATGTCGCCACCGCCCTGCCCGTCTGCCTTGCGTCATTCGGTTTCCACGGCAACGTCTCCAGCCTGCTCAAATACTTTAAAGGCGACGCGCCCAAAGTAGCCAAATCCCTGTGGGCAGGTACGCTGATTGCCTTGGTAATTTACATCCTCTGGCAAATCGCCATCCAAGGCAATCTGCCGCGCAGCGAGTTCGCACCGGTTATCGCCGCAGAAGGACAAGTTTCCGTCCTGATCGAAACGCTGTCCAAGTTCGCCCAAACCGGCAATATGGACAAAGTGTTAACCCTGTTCTCCTACATGGCGATTGCCACGTCCTTCCTCGGCGTAACGCTCGGCCTGTTCGACTACATCGCCGACATCTTCAAATGGAACGACAGCATCTCCGGCCGCACCAAAACCGCCGCGCTGACCTTCCTGCCGCCCCTGATTTCCTGCCTGCTCTTCCCCACCGGCTTCGTTACTGCCATCGGCTACGTCGGCCTGGCCGCAACCATCTGGACAGGCATCATCCCGGCCATGCTGCTCTACCGCTCGCGCAAAAAATTCGGCATCGGCAAAAACTACCACGTTTACGGCGGATTCCGGCTGATGGTTTGGGTTTTCCTCTTCGGTGTCATCAATATTGCCGCGCAGATATTGAGCCAAATGGAGCTTGTTCCCGTATTTAAAGGTTAAATTCCCTTAAGGCCGTCTGAAACACCCTCTTTCAGACGGCCTAATTCATTATTTTCCGCTACAATACCCCCTTTCCCCCAACGAACCCCGTCCATGTACGACAATATCCGTTTCCACCTCGACGAAGACTATCCCGACCAGCTCCCGCCCGAAAACGCCGCCACCCACATCGGCATGTACTGGCAGTGGGCGGCAAAATCAGGTCTCGTCAACCCCGTCTGGCAAACCGCCCCCGAAACCACGGCCGACTTCGCCGCCATGACCGCAGGCACGATCAGCGGACGGCACTTCCTGCTCAAACACATGGACGGCGCATTGACGGCGGACGACTTTACCGAACTCGGCCAACGGTTTACCGAGTTCTACTACACCGACGAAGAAGACGGCTACGGCGCATTTATGGAAGACTACGTCCTCGCCCTCGACACGCCCTCGCTCGGCGGCTTCTACCACGTCAAAAACACCCCGGAAACCTTCGCCAAACTGACACCCGTTTTTCAGACGGCCTTTGAAAAATGGAAAAGCAGTACCGAGCTGCTGACTTCACCATTATGGCATCACTGTACGAACCATTCGGACTGGTTGGCATAGAATCTATTTTGTGCGGAACCCGAGTTGTTTTCTCCGACAATATGGTATGTACCGAAGTCATGAACGAAAATGCAGGCTTCTTTTTCTCACGTCAAAACCCAGAAACACTGGCACAAGCCATCACACAAGCAGTTTCGCTTAAACAACAGGGAAAACACAAAATTACCTCTCCTATGCAGGCATTAACCTATAATCCTACATTAACGCATCATATCGACCAGACTCTCAATATACTATACTGACAGATATCAGAATAATACTTCACTAAAGATATTGAGAGCTTTGAAACACAGGTTGAAATCAATGCGGGTAATAAGGATAAGTTAGAAATCAGAAAGGCTGTGCCATTAGCCAAGTGAAATATTTCCAAACATAGATAACGGTAGAATATTCAGGACATCCGCATGTAATATCAGAAGCAACGGGTTCTTTGATAATACAGTTAATGCTCAATAAGCTGCCAATCAAGCACTTGCTCTAACTACAACAAAGCGAAGTAACTGATGTGTGTTTAGCTATTATGTCTTTAGAGTTTTACTGAAATGCTCACGAACACTCCCATGAATAATCTTGATGGGCGTTTAAGGAGTTTTAGGAGAGTTTTGCAAAGATCTCAAACTACAAAAAGACGGGCATTCTTGCCCGTCTCTTCATGAAAACTACACTACAAATTATATAAACAAATGATGTATGGTTACGTAGATTCTCGTTGTACCTCTTTTTCTAGAAGCATACGTCTTATCATTTAAGTTAAATGCCTAACGTACAATTTTCAGGATGCTATACAAGTAATTTCGGTAATCATTAACAAGCTTACTATTGTAACAATCTTCAAGCCTACCATTGCTTAAACTTCGCATGGTCATATTTGCTTTCATGAAATTGTCTGTAGGAGAAAGACCTGCCACATTCATTAACATTCCTCCAGCAAAAGCAAGGTCAAGAAAATCCTGTTCTTGTCTAAATCCCGAGGTAATATTACTTCTAACCACAATTTGCGTAATATAGTCAGGATAAGCAAAATTTCCTTTTTTCTTAGGAGAAACACCATCAAATGATACCTGATGGTCACCGAAATAAGCAAACACAAACGGTTTTTTACGTTCATGCAAATAATGGTTGAAACTTTCTGTCGCTTTATCCAAATCGACAATACGCTCGATATAGTCGTTGATTGCAGAAATAGTTTTCATATCTAAATCTGGAGAGTCCAGCCCAAACACATTATCCATGTCTGTCCTGTAAGGCCCATGTTCTTTCATAGTCAAAATATAGACGAACATCGGTTGCTGTACATCTGCTAAACTAGGATGACGTTTTTCTAGAATCATCCGCGCATATTGCATCATTTCTTCGCTAGAAATGTGCCATAAATTTTTGCCCATCGGGGCAGGATACCCCAAATCTTGAGGCTGTAACATAAGATCAAAACCAAAATGATCATAGGCGGCTTTGGCGTTATAGTTGCCCTTAGTAAAGGGCGACAAAGCTACACAAAAATAACCATGCTCACGCAAATTTCGGATAAGCCCAGTCTGTAAATGTGGCACCACTGAATAAAATACCCCGCTAGCCAATGCGCCAAAGTCAGTAGACGGCACACCTGCTAAAAACGCAAATTCAGATTTCCATGTTGCACCACCAAACGTATGTACGCGCAATGGAGAAGCAAACACAGTATCCATCTGCTGCTCAAACATCCTTAATTTAGGAATATCGGCTGACGTGAAATCAAATTGATGTGGATTAAGCGTCGATTCCATCAGCGTAATGACAATATCGGGTTTTTCCAATGTTTCAGGATATATGTTTTCAGTTAACAGTTTCTCAGCAAATTCCTGTCCATTACCTTCAAACATCGGCACTTGGAAAAATACTGCCCTGCAAGACATCGGCAAATTTAAAAATACATCCCTACCATCATCTGGCAACGAATCCAGCCATGTTCTAACTGCTCCAGGATGCTTTGAAAAATACCACATTGCAAAAAATGACATTATGAATATGATTGCACCAGTATACTGCCACACTATATCCATAGGCTCCGCATCGTACCAACCAAACACGGCGTAAACAATCAATACCATTAATCCCAGTACGCCAACGATGGCTTCTTTATAATGAAACAATGTCTCCCAGTTACGCCAATCGACGATGAGTCGGAAGTCTGAAATCAATAATGGTTGTTTATAATAATGAATTTTTAATCTATGAAACAAAGCAAACACAACAAAACATACTGATGCAAAATTCAACGCTCGTTGCCACTGCCCTGTCAACATCAACATACCAGCCGCCAAAAACAAAAACAGCATTGAAGCAAAAAAATAGGTCCAACGATAGTGTGACTTTATAATAAGCACTACTGCTGCTGACACAAACAAAAATAGGAAAACATAAGCAAACATGACGCTATCCCTTATTAATAAACTTCTACAAATACACAATTAGAAGCATTTCTGAAACAAGGTTACATAATAACACAACGTATGCACACTCTTTAATCTTCACTATAATATCGACACACCCCATATTAAAAAACACCATGAAACTCATCATCCTCGACCGCGACGGCGTCATCAATCAAGACCGCGACGATTTCGTCAAATCCGTTGACGAATGGATTCCCATCGAAGGCAGCATGGATGCCATCGCCTTTTTAACGCAGGCAGGCTACACCATCGCCGTGGCCACCAACCAATCCGGTATCGGCCGCAAATACTTTACCGTGCAAGACCTGACCGAAATGCACGCGAAAATGCACCGCCTTGCCGTTCAAGCAGGCGGCACCATCGACGGCATTTGGTTTTGCCCGCATACCGCCGTCGACAACTGCGAATGCCGCAAACCCAAACCCGGCATGATTCTCGACATCATCGAACGCTTCAAGGCCGATGCCGCCGAAACCTGGCTGGTCGGCGACAGCCTGCGCGACCTGCAGGCCATTGATGCCGCAGGCGGAAAATCTGCGCTCGTCCTGACCGGCAAAGGCAAAAAAACGCTGGCCCAACACGAACAAGACCTGCCCGAACACACCCAAATCTTCGACAACCTGCTCGCTTTCTCGCAATACATCATGCGCGAAAACACACAAATCGAAGAAACCGCGCAAGCCATCTTATAAACAACAAGGCCGTCTGAAACCTGATCACACCGGCGTTCAGACGGCCTTCCAACGACAGATTTTTCCCCGATATGCTGATTATCCGCAACCTGATTTACTGGTTCATCCTTTCCTCCAGCATTATTTTGCTGTTCCCCTTTATGCTGCTTGCCCTGCCCTTCCAAGGCGGCGCACACAAAATGGCACAAGTTTGGGTACGCATCCTCAACTGGTCGCTCAAACACGTCATCGGTTTAAACTACACCTTAAGCGGCGCGGAAAACATTCCCGACCGCCCGGCCATCATTTGCGCCAAACACCAAAGCGGCTGGGAAACCCTCGCCCTACAAGAAATTTTTCCGCCGCAAGTCTATGTTGCCAAACGCGAACTTTTCAAAATCCCTTTCTTCGGCTGGGGCTTGAAACTGGTTAAAACCATCGGCATCGACCGCAGCAACAGCCGTGAAGCCAACAGGCAGCTGATAGAACAAGGCATTGCGCGCAAAAACGAAGGCTACTGGATTACCATTTTCCCCGAAGGTACACGCCTGCCGCCCGGCGAAAAAGGCCGCTACAAGCTCGGCGGCGCGCGTATGGCCAAAATGTTTGAGATGGACATCGTCCCCGTCGCGCTCAACAGCGGCGAGTTTTGGCCGCGCAACTCCTTCCTCAAATACCCCGGCACGGTCAGCGTCATCATCGGCAAACCCATTGCCTACGGCAGCGGCAACGAAGCCGAACTCATGGCCCAATGCGAGCAATGGATTGAAAGCCAACAGCCCCTGATTACCGGACAAGGCCCGTTCGCGCCACAAACCAAATAAATCATTCCATCGGGTGGGCCGCCATGCCCGCCCCTTTCCCTCAAACACCATGCCCCGCCTCCATACCCACACCCTTTCAGACGGCCTGACCATTCATATCCAGCTCAAACGCAGTGCCAAGAAAAACCTCATCTTGCGCCCCGTTTCCGCCGATACCGTCAGCATCAATATCCCGCCGTTTGTGACCCAGCGCAACTTTACCCAATGGCTGAACGACAACGAGGCCATCCTACGCCGCACCCTAAACAAAACACCTACTCGGCAAACACCCACCGACACGCTTCCAGAATGGATTTGGTATCAAGGCGTTCAGACGGCCTTGTCCGTCCACACAGCAAACCACATCCAAATCAGGCCGTCTGAAATCCTGTTGCCCGAAAAAGAAACCGCCGCCCAACTTACCCATTTGCGCCGCTTCCTGCACGAGCGTGCGCGCGAATATCTGCTGCCGCGCCTCGAAGGCCATATCCGAAGCACCCGCCTGACCCCGAGCGCCATTTCCCTTTCCAACGCCAAAACCTTCTGGGGCGTATGCCGCCACACTACCGGCATCCGCCTCAACTGGCGGCTTATCGGCACCCCTGAATATGTCGCCGACTATGTCTGCCTGCACGAACTCGCCCACCTGCGCCACCCCAACCACAGCCCTGCATTTTGGGCACTGACCCGCTCGTTCACACCGCATGTCGATCAAGCCAAACAATGGCTGAAGGCACACGGCGGCGAATTGTTCCTTCTCGGCTAAGCCTTTACTTTCAGTATTTTTCTGCAAGCAAACACCGGCCCAAGGCAAAGAATCAACGCCCTCCAAACAAATCATGTAGCCGCGCGTAAAATCGAGTTTATCCACTTGCCGCCCTACAGGCATGCCGATAAGATGATGTCGTTCTCCAAACCCTTTTCAGAAAGGAAAACCGATGACCAAAGCAAAATCGTTACTGGCCACCGGCATTTTGGCTCTTTTCTCCGCCACGGCATTCGCCTCCCCGCTGCCTTCCGAAATCTACCGTCCGGCAGGCGCGCACACCATCAAAGCCGATCATCAAGGCGACGGCGAGTTTGAATACGAAGCCGAACTTTCCGGCCGACACAATTCCATTCCTTCCCTGGCCAAAAAAGTGATCGCCCACGCGCGCAGCAAAGGTTTCCATGTGGTCGAGTCTGAAATCAAACGCGACGATGCCGATCTAAAATTCAAACGCGGCAAACAAGAGCTGGACGTTTCCATCGAGGACAAAGGCCAAGGCCGCATCGAATACAAAGCCGATTTGGACCTGGACGAAAACTAAATCCAAACCGCAAACAAAGGCCGTCTGAAATCCCATCAGGTTTCAGACGGCCTTTTGTCGCATTGATCAGATAAAATGACCGTCAGAGACCTTTGCAATAACATAGGTTACTAAAATTTTATGCTCAATCTCATTTTCAAAATACAAAACTTTTCTGATTTTTCCTAATTTTTGTTCAATATTAGGAAGGTTTTAGGCAATTGAAAATTTTTTGGCGCATTTTTATGCGTCAAATTTCGTTAACAGACTATTTTTGCAAAGGTCTCCGTCAGTTTACAAAATTTCCGACTCAAAACATTGTACAATCTGCCCACTTATACCGATAACATCCCCAACATTGCCATGAAAAAACGTCTACTCCTCCTCGCCATCCTTCCCCTTTCCCTTCACGCCGCCGATGTGCCGCCCAACGTAAAACCCGAGCTTCAAGTCAACACTGCCGAACCCCAACAGCCCGAAGCGCACAACATCCCTGCCGAACAGACAAACAGGCCGTCTGAAAAAATCATCAACGTCGATGCCGACACCCTGCTTGCCAACACCGAATTACTGGCACGCGCCATGTATTCCGCCGTCGTCGCCCACAATATCCCCGGCATCAAAGCCGTTTTGCCCATTTACGAACAATGGCCCGAACACGACCGCGCCATGGCACGCTATGCCAAAGGTTTGCTTGCCCAATCCGAAGGGCGCGCCGCCGAAGCCGTCGGCCATTACCGCCGCTTTATCGCCGAGCAGCCCGATGCCTCCGCCGTCCGCTGGCAGCTTGCAACCGCCTTGTTTGAAGACAAACAAAACGAAGCCGCGGCTGACCAGTTCGACAAACTGCAAACCGAATCCCTCCCGCCCGCCTTGCAAGAACGCATCGAAACCTACCGCAAAGCCCTGCGCGAACGCGACTCATGGCAATTCAACGCCGGCTTGAACATCACGCGCGAACAAAACATCAACCAAGCCCCTAGACAACGCCGTCTGGGCAACCACCTGAGCGACGAACAATGCCGCACCGTGCGCCTTGCCTATCCCGACGATGACTGCTTCCGAGGCTGGACCTTCCCCGAACCCATCGATGCCACCGCCGTCCATTACCAAATCGGTGCAGAAAAAAAATGGTCGCTGCCCCGCGGCTTCTATGCCACGGCAGGCGCAGACCATTACGGCAAAATCTACCCCAAACACACCAACTACAACGACCTCACCACACGCTTCTCGGCAGGCATTGGCTATGCCGACCAGCGCAGCGATATCGGCATTACCCCGTTCCACGAACGCCGCTTCTACGGCAACGACCCCTACACCTACACCAACGGCGCACGCCTCCACTACAACCATTGGTGGCAACCCAAGCTGCAAACCCTCAGCGCATTTGAAGCAGGCCGTCTGAAAAACAGCCGCCGCGAGCATTCCAACAATACCAGCCAACTACTCAGCAATTCCATCGTGTACTACCGCAACGCGCGCCAATACTGGGTAGCCGGTATCGACCTCTACCGCGAACGCAACCGCGACGACAAAAGCGACAGCTTCAACCGCTACGCCCTGCGCACCACATGGGGACAAGAATGGCCCAAAGGCCTCTCCACCGTCCTACGCCTCAGCGCCGCCCAACGCCGTTACCAAGCCCCCGGCTTCTTCAGTAACGAACAAAACCGCCGCGACAAAGAAACCTCCGCCTCCCTGAGCGTATGGCACCGCTCCCTCCATTTCAAAGGCATCACCCCGCGCCTAACCATTGCCCACAACAAAACATGGAGCAACGACAAGTTCTACGAATACAGCAAAACCAAAATGTTTGTCGAACTGAGCAAAACATTCTGACAAGTAGAAACCAATCTGTGGGTAAAACAAAAATGCCTGTCCTGCATACTGATTTACAAGACAGATTCAAACTTTTACAGATATCGGATAAATAGATCTTTTAAGGCATAATTTCTTATTAAATTCATATTTATCAAATAGATGAAATTTAAGCTCATATTACTTTACAATGTAACGTATAACACTACATAACGTTACAAAAAATCGGGCCGTCTAAAACCCGACTTGGCATTTCAGACGGCCTTGGTATTCGCTATCATATCCGCTCACCTCTTCAGAAAGTATGATGATGACCGCCCTAAACAAAACCCTCTTATCCGTTTCTATCGCGCTGGGATTAAGCGCCTGCGCTTCCGTCAAAACTGCAGACACCTACGACCTAGACTTTTCCAAACAAAAATACACCGAACAAAGCATCGAAGTGAACGGTCAAGCTGTCAAATTCCGCGCTTACGAAGGCGTGGTTTACGTCCGCAATCCTGTCGATACCCGTTACGAAATCATCAATATTTATGTACCCGAAGCCTATTACAACGGCGGCGAGATAGACGGTTTCAACGCCGAAACCGCACCGATTTTCCTGCCCAACCAAATCGGCGGCTATATGCCGGCCGAACCTGGCAAACCCGCTTTAGAAGGCAAACGCGGCGAGCCTGAAGACGGTCAAAAATCACCCAACGCCGCCCTGGTTGCCCTCTCCAAAGGCTACGTCGTCGCCTCCCCTGGCGCACGCGGCCGAACAGAACCCACCGGCAAAGCACCTGCAGCCATCGTTGATTTGAAAGCCGCCGTCCGTTACCTGAAAGCCAACGACAAAGTTATGCCCGGCGACGCCGAAAAAATCATTTCCAACGGCACAAGCGCAGGCGGCGCGATGTCCGCCCTCTTAGGCGCAACAGCCGACCAAAAAGATTACGAAAACCACCTCAAAGCCTTAGGTGCGGCAGACGGCAGCGACAAAGTTTTCGCCGTATCCGCCTACTGCCCGATTACCGATTTGGACCATGCCGACATCGCTTACGAATGGCAGTTCAACGGTATCAACGACTACAAAAAAATGAACATTTCCATGCTCGACTACCGCGTCAAACGCGAGCTGGTCGCCGGCACACTGACCGATGACGAGAAAAAACTGTCCGACCTCCTCAAACCCCTATACCCCGCATACCTCAACAGCCTGAACCTGAAATCCCCCGAAGGCAAACCCCTGGAGTTGGACGCCCAAGGCAACGGCAGCTTTAAAAACCATATTGCCGGTTTACTTGCCAAATCCGCACAGGCCCAACTTGATGCAGGCAAAGACCTGAGCGACCGCACTTGGCTGACCGTCCGCAAAGGCAAAGTCGTCTCAGTCGATTTCGATGCCTACGCCAAAGCCGCCGGCCGCCAAAAAACACCTCCGGCCTTTGACGGCGTAGATTTGAGCGCAGGAGAAAACCAACTCTTCGGCACCAATACCGTCGACAAACGCCACTTCACCGCGTTTTCCATGCAACACAACACCGCCGCCAACGCCGAAATCGCAGATGAAGAAACCATCAAAATCATGAACCCGCTCAACTACATCGGCAAACCGGGCGTGAACCTGCCACAAAACTGGCGCATCCGCGTCGGCACCAACGACCGCGACACCTCACTGGCAATCTCCGCCGTCTTAGCCGCCAAACTGCAAAACAACGGCCAAACCGTCGACTACGCTCTGCCTTGGGATGTCGGCCACGGCGGCGATTATGACTTAGACGAACTGTTTGCCTGGATGAAACAAGTCAGCAGCGCTGCAAAATAAGCGTTCGCAATATAGATTGGGATAAGATTTGGTATCCCGTTTTAATTTAAAGAAAGGCCGTCTGAACCTTTTCAGACGGCCCATATTTTCGATAAACCCTCAAATTTTCCATTGTATAAACGAAATTTTATAACAGCATTAAATATCAATTTAAAAAAATAAACTGATTTTAAATTTCATAAAATAATTAAAATAAAGAAATTTTAGAATAAAATTGCTAAAATAGAAAATCAAGCCTTGTTTAATTCTGCTAAAACCTGTAACCTGTATCAAAAATAAACAAGAGAGTCCATCATGTCCCAACACCACCCTACTGACGATATTAAAATTAAAGAAGTCAAAGAGTTACTCCCTCCAATCGCGCATTTGTATGAGCTGCCTGTTACGCCTCAGGTTGCCAATTTGGTTTATAAAACACGTCATGAGATTTCGGATTTGGTTCACGGCCGCGACAACCGTTTGCTGGTCATCATCGGCCCATGCTCGATTCACGATACTAAGGCGGCGGTTGAATATGCGCAAAAATTGCTGCCCCTGCGCAAAAAATATGAGAAAGAGCTGCTGATTGTGATGCGCGTGTATTTTGAAAAACCGCGTACAACCGTTGGCTGGAAAGGCCTGATTAACGATCCGCACTTGGACGGTACGTTTGACATCAACTACGGCCTGCGCCAAGCGCGTCAGTTGTTGCTGACTTTGAACGAAATGGGCATGCCTGCTTCGACTGAATTCTTGGACATGATTACGCCGCAATACTACGCCGACCTGATTTCTTGGGGCGCGATTGGTGCGCGCACGACTGAAAGCCAGGTACACCGCGAATTGGCCAGCGGCCTCTCCTGCCCTGTCGGTTTTAAAAACGGTACGGACGGCAATCTGAAAATTGCCATTGACGCCATCGGCGCCGCCAATCATCCGCACCACTTCCTGTCTGTAACCAAAGCCGGTCATTCCGCGATTGTCCACACCAGCGGCAATCCTGACTGCCATGCGATTTTGCGTGGCGGTAAAGAGCCTAATTACAGCGCGGAACACGTTAAAGACGCAGTTGCGCAGCTTCAAAAAGCCGGCGTGAGCAGCAAACTGATGGTGGACTGCAGCCATGCCAACAGCCGTAAAGACTTCCGCAAACAAATGGATGTGGCGCGCGATGTTGCGGAGCAGCTGAAAGCCGGTGAAGAAAACATCATGGGTGTGATGGTGGAAAGCCACTTGATTGAAGGCCGTCAGGACAAGCCTGAAGTTTACGGTCAAAGTATTACGGATGCCTGCATCGGTTGGGATACGACTGAAGAATTGCTGGCCCTGCTTGCCGAAGCGAAAGGTTACCAAGCGTAAGTGCGAAACCATTAAAAAGACCGGATATGTTCCGGTCTTTTTTGTGTCTGTCATTTTGATTTCTTTGCTCAAGATACCGGGCAAATTTTAGTCAGGTTCAACATAAAAACAATATGTCAGAAAATATTCAGGCCGTCTGAAAAACCAATCATTCAGGTTTTCAGACGGCCTCTCCTACTTTTCTTTTCAATTAAAACGTATGTTTAACCGTTGCAGTCACACTACGCGGCGTGCCGTAAACGTGAATATCCGGCATGGTGCGGTAGCGTTTGTTGAACACGTTTTCAAAGTCCAAACCGATGCGGGTGGATTTGCCGATTTTGTAATGCGCGGTCAAGTCCAGCGTGGCGTATGGGCGTTGGGTCAATGCAGCGGCGGCGGACGGATTGATGTCTGCCGGGTATTCGTCCAGCGTGTGGCTGCGGCTTTGCCAGTTGACGTTGGCACCCAGGTTCAAACGGTCGGTTACGTCATACGCGGTAAAGAGTTTGAACAAGTGAACTGGATAAGACGGATGCAGTTGAACCCCTTCGCTGTCTTTGATTTTGGAACGTGCATAAGACGCATTCAGCAGCCATTTATCGCTCAGGCGGCCGCCGACAGAGAGTTCCACGCCTTTTGTTGTGGTGTTGTCGGCTGCACGGTAGTATTCTTCGCCATTCGCGAATTTGCCTGCAACAACGCCCAAATGGTCGCGTTTGTTCATAAAGACGGAGGCGGAAGCATTCAGACGGCCTTCAAACCATGAGGCTTTCAAACCGGTCTCGTAGGTTTTGCCGCGCTGCGGTTTGAGCGCTGCGCCGTCTTTGGTCAGGTAACGCACTTGCGGACGGAAAATGGTGGTGTAAGACGCATAGGCGGTCAGATTGTCGCCGATGTCGTAGGTTACGCCCAAGTAAGGAATGAAAACGTTTTGTTTGTGGCTGCTGTGTGCGAATTTGTTACGGCTGGTGCTGTAACGGTAACGCCAATCCACAAAACGGCTGCCGCCGATAAAGGCGAGTTTGTCGGTCAGTTTGAAACGGGTCGAGCCGTAAACCGACAGGTTTTTCATGCGTGAAAAACCATCGCGCAGATACGGCATATCGGGTTTGGCGATGTTGCCGTCAAATTTACGCAAATCGGGAATCATCGACTCGCCTTCTTCATAGAAAGACAGGTTTTCTTTGTTGTCCTGATAGCTGATGCCGACATTGAACTCGTGCGAGCGGCCCAGCGCTGGATAATTGCCGTCCAAGGCCAGCGCAAAATTCTGATCGCGGTATTTGCTGCGGTCGCGATCTGAAGTGAAAAGTGCAGAGTAATCGGGATTGATTTCAAATGTACCGGCAATGCCTGAAACGATGTCGTTTTTACCCGAAACATGGCTGTAATCGCCTGTCAGTTTCCAGCCGTTGTCAAACTCATGGCTGAGGGAAGTAAATACTTCGGCACTGGTGTCTTTGCCGTATGCCCAGCGTGCGGAAGAATTGCTGCGTGGCGAAGATTCAAACGGTTTGAATCCGTCTTTGCGATTACCTGCTGCTGTCAGATAGCTGAAACGCGAGCTGCCGGTATTGCGGAAACGGTGTATTTCCGTACCGAGGCGCCATTGGATTTGCGGCGTGAGATCGTAAGACAAAATGCCATAGAAAGTGTGATTATGGCGCGATGTGTTCGGCAGGTAATCGCCGCCGTGGTCGCTGACCAAAATAGCGCGGCCGCGCAAGGTATTGTCGGCATTCAAAGGATGATTGGCATCAAGGACGAAACGGTAGTGGTTCCACGAACCGACACCGGCTTCCACGCTGATGGCTGGTTTGGCAGTCGGTTTTTTGCGTTCCAACGCAACCGTACCGCCCGGCTCGCCCATACCGCCGTTGGACAAACCGCTTGCGCCGCGCACTACTACGACTTGTTCGTACAATGCGCTGTCCAGATTGTTGGTGCCGCGGCGGATGGCTTTACCGTCGTAAAGGAATTTGGGCGCGCCGTCCACGGAAATGCTGTCAATCGCCTGACTGCGCGAAATAAATTGGCTGTGGCCGGAAACGTTGTTGCCCATTTTGCTGTGGAACACGCCCGGTGTTTGTTTCAACACGTCCTGCAAGGTATCCAAACCTTGGTCGTCCATTTGTTTTTCGGTAACGACAGACAGGGACTGTGGCGTTTCACGCTGGGTCAGGCGGATGCCTGTTGCGGCGGAAGATGCGGGAATGGTGTAGTTGGAAGTAGTCTGTTTTCCGACACCTTGGACGGTAACTGTCGGCAAATCGATATGTTCTTGCGGCTGGCTATTTTCTACTTCGGTTGCGAAAGAATACGCCGAACACAAAGCCAGACTGACGGCAAAGCTTAATTTGCCATAGGGAAATACGGGTAGTGACATAGCTTCTCCAGTTAGCTGATGTTTTAATTTGGTGGCAGATTCTATCAAAAAGATGTAGTCCGATGAAACTATGCTCCAATCCCTATTTTCTAAGTAGTTTGTTTAATTAGAAATATTTATTTCTTTACTAGTTATAAATAACTAAAAAGGCCGTCTGAAAACTGAATCATCAGGTTTTCAGACGGCCTTAATCTTTTTATCACAAAAAATCAGTCTGCCAATTTTCGTGCCAACTCTGCCAAACGTTTACCTTGTGCGAAGGCAATGTCGTTTTCTTCGGCGGTCAATGCCGGCTTGCTGTCGTGGCCGGAAACATGGCTTGCGCCGTAAGGCGTGCCGCCGCTTTGGGTATTGCTGAGCGCGGACTCGGTATATGGAATGCCGCTGATGACCATGCCGTGGTGCAACAGGGGCAGCATCATGGTCAGCAGGGTAGTTTCTTGGCCGCCGTGCAGCGAAGATGTGCTGGTGAATACGGTGGCAGGTTTGTCGACGAGTTCTGCACCGAGCCAAAGGGGAATGGTGCCGTCGATAAAGTATTTCATCGCGGCGGCCATATTGCCGAACCGTGTCGGGCTGCCGAGCGCGAGGCCGGCGCAATTTTTGAGGTCGTCGGCAGTCGCGTAGGGCGCGCCTTCGTCGGGAACGGCTTTTTCAACGGCTTCGCAAACGGTGGAAACTTTGGGCACGGTACGCAACACAGCTTCGCAACCGTCCACGCTTTCGATGCCGCGTGCGATTTGGCGGGCAAGGTTGCGTGTGCTGCCATTTTGGGAATAAAAGAGGACGAGGATTTTCAGGGGATTTGGGTTCATTTGGGGTTTCCGTTACAATGCTGTCAGGTTTCAGACGGCCTTTTGAATACTCGGGCCGTCTGAAAAGAAAATTTTCTATTCAAAAGTGGGAAAAGGTTATGCCGTTTTCGCAATGGTGGCAAGGTTTTTTAAAGAGTAAGGGCGTGGCGTTCGCTTGGTTTGTCGTGCGCCGTTTTGATGAGGAGCGTGTACCGCAGGTGGCGGCAAGCATGACGTTTACGACGCTTTTGGCTTTAGTGCCCGTGTTGACGGTGATGGTCGTCATCGCTTCGGCCTTCCCCGTTTTCGACCAATGGTCGGGGGAATTTGTCTCTTTTATCAACCGCACCATTGTGCCGCAGGGCGCGGATATGGTGTTTGACTACATCAATGCGTTCCGCGATAAGGCCACCAAGCTGACGGCGATCGGCAGTGTGATGTTGGTCGTAACCTCGCTGATGCTGATTCGGACGATAGACAATGCGTTCAACCGGATTTGGCGCGTCAATTCGCAACGGCCCTGGATGATGCAATTTTTGGTGTATTGGGCGTTGCTGACGTTTGGGCCTTTGTCTTTGGGCGTGGGGCTGTCGGTCGTAATCGGTCAGGTGCAAGTGGTGGGTGGCTCGGAATGGCTGAGGGTTATCACTGCGGTTTCATTTATTACGGCGCTGCTGTGGGGCTTGTACCGCTTTGTGCCCAACCGTTTCGTACCGGCCAGCCATGCTTTGGTCGGCGCGGCCGTAACGGCGTTTTGCTTGGAAACGGCACGCTTTTTGTTCGCTTGGTACATGGGCAACTTTGACGGCTACAAATCGATTTACGGCGCATTTGCCGCAGTACCGTTTTTCCTGTTGTGGCTCAACCTGTTGTGGACGCTGGTATTGGGCGGCGCGGTTTTAACCTCGTCTCTGTCTTACTGGCGCGGCGAAGCGTTCCGCCGCAGTCTGGATGCGCGCGGCCGATTTGACGATGTATTGAAAATCCTGCTGCTGCTCGATTCTGCCCAACAAAACGGCAAGGCGTTGCCGGTACAGGAGTTCAGACGGCATATCAATATGGGCTTTGACGAATTGGGCGAGCTTTTGGAAAAACTGGCGCGACACGGTTATGTCTATTCGGGCCGCCAAGGCTGGGTCTTGAAAACGGGGGCGGAGTCCATCGACTTGGCAGAGCTGTTCAAACTCTTTGTCTACCGTCCGCAAACGCTCAACAAAGACAAGGTCAATCAAACAGTTGACCACATCATGCAGCCCTGCTTGGAAACCTTGAACATGACGCTTGCCGAGTTCGGCGCCCATACGAAAAAGCAATCCTCTTAAACCTGATGCCGTCTGAAAGCAAAAATATCAAGTTTCAGACGGCCTTTGCTATAATCGGCACACTACTGAATACAATATTCAACCTACAAGGAAAAATAGATGAAAACACCAGCCCTACTCTCTCTGCTCGGTTTGATTCCATCTGCCGCCTTTGCCGCCCACGGCGTAGGCCTCGGCCAACCGCCCAAATATCCGGCCAACTTTACCGCTTTCGAATACGTCAACCCCAACGCCCCCAAAGGCGGCACATTTACCACGCCTTTCCTCGGTGCTTTTGACACGCTTAACCCCTTTACCCTCAAAGGCAACCACGAATACGGCATCAGCATGCTGACGCTCGACACCCTGACCGAGCAAAGCATGGACGAACCTTACGCCGTTTACGGCCTGATTGCCGAAGACATCGCCCTGGCGCCGGACGGCCTTTCCGTTACCTTCAAAATCAACCCCAAAGCCAAATTCCACAACGGCGACCCCGTTTTGGCCAAAGACGTTGCCGCTTCATTTAATATCCTGACCAAAGACAAAGCCGCCGCCCCCATGTACCACTTCTACTGGAGCGACGTAGCCAAAGTAGAAACACCCAACGACCGCACCGTCGTGTTCCGCTTCAAGCAGCGCAACTCAGAATTGCACATGATTCTCGGCAGCCTGCCCGTCTTCTCGCATAAAAGCTATCCCAAAGGCCTGGCCGCCGCGCCCAACAGCCTGCCCATCGGCTCCGGCCCCTACCGTTTTGCCAAAGCCGAAAACGGCCGCATCAGCGAATTTGTCCGCGACAAAAACTACTGGGCGCAAAACCTGCCCGTGCGCAAAGGCCGCTACAATTACGACCACATCCGCATCAAATACGTCAAAGACGAAGTTGTTCGCATCGAAGGGTTAAAAGGCGGCCAATATGACTTCGTACAAGAAAACGTCGCCCGCAACTGGGCGCGCGCCTACTCCGACGAAGTCCTCAAAAAACGCAACCTGTCCAAACACGAATGGCTGCAAAACAGCACCGCCGGCATGCAAGGCTTCGTCATCAATATGCGCCACAAGCCCTTGGACAATATTTACGTCCGCCGCGCCTTGATTGAAAGCTTCGACTACGAAAGCGTCAACAGCCGCATCTTCTACGGCGCATACCGCCGCACCGACAGCTTCTTCACCAACAGCACCATGGCCGCAACCGGCAAACCCGACCGTGCAGAAACCGCATTGCTCAAATCATTGGGCACCAAGCTGCCCGAGGGCGTATTGGATCAAGACGTCCCTATGCCGCCGGTTACCGACCCCAAACTGGGCGTGCGCCCGAACCTGCTCAAAGCACGCGCCCTGCTTGAAAAAGGCGGCTATCAATACAAAAACGGCAAAGCAGTGGACAAACAAGGCAAACCGCTGACCTTTGAATTCCTCGCCCCCAGCAAAAACTACGAACGCATTACCGCCAAATGGCAGCGCGACCTCGCCAAAATCGGCATTACCATGAACGTGCGCACCGCCGATTCCGCCGTGTACCAAAAACGCATGAACGACTTCGATTTTGACGTAACCACCGGCTACTACGGCAACAGCGAAAGCCCCGGCAACGAGCAATACGACTACTTCAGCTGCGCCGCCGCCAAAACCGAAGGCAGCCGCAACCTGTCCGGCGTCTGTCATCCCGCGGTCGAAAAACTGCTGACCCATTTCAACAGCTTTACCAACCGCCAAGAGCTGCAAACCACCTCGCGCGCGCTCGACCGACTGATCCGCCACCAATACACCATCGTTCCAAACTGGTTCGCCGACCGCTACCGCGTCGTGTACCGTAACGATGTGGGCATTCCGTCCAAGCTGCCGAAATACTACGATCCCATTACCTTCGCCATGACCGCAGGCTGGAAGAAAAAGTAGTCGCATTTCGACAACACGCCCAAGCGTCTGACAAGTCCTTGACGTGTAGCCTTTGGTATAGAACCCCATTATTCGTTTAAAACCAATTAATTCATCCAAACCAAATAACCGCAAAAGAAAAAACAACTTAAAGCCAAATCAAAGGCCGTCTGAAAAATCCGTCAGCAAAAATCATCTGCAACGGAACATTTCAGACGGCCTTTTCGTCTCTTTTCAATCCAGTTTTGCAACCGAAACAAAATATCAAAAATTAACAAAAAAATTGCAACACAATACTCTCAAAATTTACAAAACCGTGTACACTTCCAACTTAAGATTTTGAATTATAAGAATAATCGTAATAAGAACTACAATCATCCCAATTTAACCAACATCAAGCGTTCATATAACAAAAGGAACAAAAACATGGAAATCAAACGTCTGTCTACCATTCTCAAACTGATTGCCAACCCCGAACGCATGGCCATCCTTTTCCTGCTGCTGGACGGCGACCGCAGCATTACCGAACTGGCACAGGCGCTCGATTCCTCCCCGACCGGCATCGCCAACCACCTCGCACGCCTGCGCACCGAAGGCATCATCGATTTCACGCGTTACCACCGCATCATCGAATACCGCCTCATCTCCGAAGAAGCCGCCACCATCCTCAATACCTTGCGCACACTCAAAGACCTAGCCGAATAAACAAATTATTCCACATCACAACAACAAGGCCGTCTGAAACATCAGCTTTCAGACGGCCTGCCCCTTTCAGCCCATGTCGAAAAATAAACCAATCCGCTATACAATACCGCCCATGCCCACAGGCACAATCCGCCGCCTTCCCACCCAACAGCACACACGGAAACATCATGAAAATCGCCACTTGGAACGTCAATTCCCTCAACGTCCGCCTGCCCCAAGTACAAAACTGGCTGGCCGACCACCAAGCCGACATCCTCGCCTTACAAGAACTCAAACTCGACCAAGACAAATTCCCGGCCGCCGCCCTGCAAATGATGGGCTGGCACTGCGTCTGGAGCGGCCAAAAAACCTATAACGGCGTCGCCATCATCAGCCGCCACGAACCGCAAGACGTACATTGCGGCCTGCCAGCCCTCCCCGACGACCCGCAACGCCGCGTCATCGCCGCCACCATCAACGGCGTGCGCGTCATCAACGTCTATTGCGTCAACGGCGAAGCACTGGACAGCCCAAAATTCCAATACAAAGAACAATGGTTTGCCGCATTGACCGAGTTCGTCCGCGCCGAAATGGCCGCCCACCCCAAACTCGTCCTGCTCGGCGACTTCAACATCGCTCCGGCCGATACCGACTGCTACGACCCCGAAAAATGGCACGAAAAAATCCATTGCTCCTCCATCGAAAGACAATGGTTTAAAAACCTGCTCGACCTCGGCCTGACCGACAGCCTGCGCAAAATCCACCCCGAAGGCGCGTTCTACACATGGTTCGACTACCGCGGCGCCATGTTCCAACGCAAACTCGGCCTGCGCATCGACCACATCCTCACCAGCCCCGAACTCGCCGCCACCCTTACCGACGTCACCGTCGACCTAGAAACCCGCGCCCAAGAACGCCCCAGCGACCATGCGCCGGTGATTGCAGAGTTTGACTGCTAGGTTTTGAGTGAATAAACAATAAGGCCGTCTGAAAAATAGATTTCAGACGGCCTTTGCGCTAAGAGGTTTTCAGATGATGTTTGAGGTCGTCTGAAAGTTTGAACCAATGGTTTGAACGGCAAAAAACGCGTGCGTGCGTACCGCACACACCCTACACCTCGATTTTAAAGTTTGTGCCGCCCGCAGGTAGGGGGTGTGGCGCAGCCACGCACGCGGTTGGTGGGGATACAGGCTACGGCTTACTTGGCATAGCAACTGTATTTTTGCCCGACGGGGTAAAAAATACAGTTGCTACGCTTGCTAGTATAGCGTGAGTCATTGGCGGCAAATTTTATGGTTTATAGTTTAGTCCAAATCCATTTATCAACCATTCATCCCACACTTTTTCTACTTCTTTCTTTACATTATCATCCAATCCATCTAAAACATGATTTTTTAAATTACTTAAACGAGTTATTTTTTCTTCATCAGAATTAGGAGGGGAAAATTCCCATATAGCCTCTTTAATTAAAGATAAAATTTCTTTTGAATACTGTTCGGCAAAACTATTTGTATCAAAAGTTACCCTCATTTTTTTATCATCTTCTAACACAAAAGGGAAACACCTAAAAATTAATTTTTTTAGAGCTTTATCTTTAGTTACTACCATTAACTCACCCATGGGGTGATAATCATTTTGCAGTAATTTAGGAACAGATAACCAAAATGATAAATCACCTGCTCTATTACGAAAATACTTTTCTTCTAATCCAATTTCTCCTTTTTGAGCAGTATGAGTGTTAATAAAGCTAGATAAATAGGAATAGGCAGGTCTATCATCATTGATCATTTTAATATTTTTATTTTTATTTAAAAATTCAGCTAAGCAACACAACATAATAATGCTTGAAAAACAGGGTACATTTTTATTTTTTAATTCTTTTAATAACTCAAAGGGTTTATTTTCTCCTTTTTTTGCGAAAGTAATCCTAAATAATAATATTATATACAAATAAGACATTATCCAATCTGTTTTATTCTGCTTTTCATTCTGAATTAATAACCTTTCAATATTTGAAGAAAAATCATCTCCAAAGGGAATCCCAAGGTTTACAAAAGGCTCTATGAAATTATCTGTTCGTTGGATGATATCAGTAGAGTAATTGCTATTTGATAAATACTGCTCTACAAATGCTAGATAAAGTGATGGAACAATACACAATTGATCAGATTTTGATAATAGTATTTTATTAGAATTCTCATTTTCTTTAATATCATTTAACCATTCTTTAGCATTAACAAGAGCATTATTATCAAGGATGAGCTCCAACATTGAACTTTTTCGCTCTCTGTTGCAGAATGGATAAATAAAACAATTTCCAGAGCTTAATTCAATGCATCTTTTTTCATAAGGTACATAAGTCATAACGTGATCTTTTTAAATGAGTTAAAAAAATTCTCAAATTTTTAAGTATAGTCCATACAAAAGAATCGATACATGGGTAGAATGGCTTCAAATCATCTATTCCTAATATGTTTTGAAATGGTGAGTGAAGCCTGCCCTAAAACTATATCTATTATTATGAATGTTAGCTATAAAAAATAAAAAATTTGAATTATTACTCAGCCCCAAAAAGCAGATTCTCTTTAATGGTGCGTATTCTATCACGAATTACAGCCGCCTCTTCAAACTGCAAATCCCTAGCCGCCTGTTGCATGGCCTTTTCCAGTTTGGCGATTTCTTTAATTGCGTCTTCCTCGTTGTGAATTTCGCCGACTTTGACCTTGTTTTTGCCTTTCAGACGACCTTTGCCGCTGTCTTCTTCGTGGTACACGCCGTCGATGATGTCTTTGACCTGTTTCTTAATCTGCTGCGGCACGATGCCGTGTTCTTCGTTGAATTTAATCTGTTTTTCGCGGCGGCGTTCGGTTTCGTCGATGGCGGCTTTCATGGAGTCGGTGATTTTGTCGGCGTACAGGATGGCGACGCCGTTCACGTTGCGCGCGGCGCGGCCTATGGTTTGAATCAGGCTGCGGTGGGAGCGCAGGAAGCCTTCTTTGTCGGCGTCGAGGATGGCGACGAGGGAGACTTCGGGGATGTCGAGGCCTTCGCGCAAGAGGTTGATACCGACCAGTACGTCAAATAGGCCGAGCCGCAAATCTCTAATGATTTCAACGCGCTCGACGGTGTCGATGTCGCTGTGCAGGTAGCGTACTTTGATGCCGAGTTCGCTGTAATAGTCGGTGAGTTGCTCTGCCATGCGTTTGGTGAGGGTGGTAACGAGTACGCGCTCTCCTTTTTGGATGCGGTCGTTGATTTCGCTCATTAAGTCATCGACTTGGGTGGCGACGGGGCGGATGATGATTTGGGGGTCGACCAGCCCTGTGGGGCGGACGACTTGTTCGACCACTTGTCCGGCGTGTTCTTCTTCGTATTTGGCGGGGGTGGCGGAAACGAAGATGGTTTGCGGCATGACTTTTTCAAATTCGTGGAATTTGAGCGGTCGGTTGTCGCGGGCGGAAGGCAGGCGGAAGCCGTAATCTACGAGGTTTTGCTTGCGCGATGCGTCGCCTTTGTACATGCCGCCAATTTGAGTAACGGTAACGTGGCTCTCGTCGATGAACATGATGGCGTTGTCGGGCAGGTAGTCCATCAGCGTGGGCGGCGGTTCGCCTTCTTTTTTGCCGGAGAAGTGGCGAGAGTAGTTTTCGATGCCTTTGCAGAAGCCCATTTCGTAGAGCATTTCGAGGTCGAAGCGGGTGCGCTGTTCGATGCGTTGTTGCTCGACGGGGCGTTGTTCGCGGGCGAAAAATTCGATGCGTTCGCGTAGCTCTTCTTTGATGGACGCGCAGGCGCGCAATACGGTTTCACGCGGAGTAACGTAGTGGCTGGACGGGAAGACGGTGTAGCGGCCGACGCGTTGGATAAGGCTGCCTGAAAGCGGGTCGAACATATCGAGGCGGTCGATTTCGTCGTCAAACAAGCTGATGCGCAGGGCGTTTTCGGAGCTTTCAGCGGGGTACACGTCAATCACGTCGCCGCGCACACGGAAGCTGCCGCGTTTGAAGTCCAAATCGCCGCGTTCGTACTGCATAGAAACAAGCGTGGCGATGATGTCGCGCTGCTCGATGGTGTCGCCTTCTTTGACGGACAACACCATTTGTTGATACTCGGTCGGGTCGCCGATACCGTAAATGGCGGACACGGTGGCGACGATAATCACGTCGTCGCGCGTCATCAGGTTTTTGGTGGCGGAAAGGCGCATTTGCTCGATGTGTTCGTTGATCGCACTGTCTTTTTCGATGAACAAATCGCGGCTGGGCACATAGGCTTCGGGTTGGTAATAGTCGTAGTAGGAAACGAAATATTCCACCGCGTTTTCGGGGAAAAACTCGCGCATTTCGGCGTAGAGCTGGGCGGCAAGGGTTTTGTTGTGCGCCATGATGATGGCGGGGCGGCCGCTTTGGGCGATGACATTTGCCATGGTGTAGGTTTTGCCCGAACCGGTTACGCCGAGCAGGGTTTGATAAGCAAGGCCGTCTGAAAGCCCTTCGAGCAAGCCGGCAATGGCAGTGGGCTGGTCGCCGGCGGGAGGAAATGGCTGATGGAGTTTAAACGGAGAATTGGGATATTGGATGACTTCCATAAGACGGCCTGTTTTATGTTCAGGTAAAGAGAGGATTATAACAAAGGGCCGTCTGAAAATTGATAGTGTGCCAATCTGACAAGACTAAATATTTCAAACTGAGGTTGGTTGTGTTAGCAGGAACAATTAAACTACCCTCTCCCCAAAGGACGTGCCTGTGCACGTCCTTTTCCTTTATCCGCTTCCTGATTTCTACCCCGTAAAAGGCTTACACTCCGCATCATTGCCCCTAAATATCTCCTCGCCGTCCGTACAACTGCCCTTCCCCTTCATCTTCCCGCACACCACCGC
>NZ_KV835609.1:0-8625 GCF_001838065.1 Neisseria sp. HMSC078C12
ATAGCAATACTCCCGGCAACAATAGCAATACTTCCGGCAACGCTACACCACGCGTTGACTTTTCGGTTTCATACGGCGGGTTGAAAACCAACGCAATTGAGGATATTCAAAAATTAGCAAAAGATTTGGGAGCACCGGGGGCAACTGTTAAATCATACAATGTAACACTGGGCAATCAATCCAGCAGCGGCAGCAATATTAATTTATCTGGATACCCGCTCAAAGAATTAAAGCTCAATCAAAACTTCCAAGAAACTGCCATTGCAAATGCTTCTGGTAACAATTACACCGTTACCCGAAGTGGTAAAGCCCATATTTACCGCCAAAACTATTCTTTGATTGCAGGTATCAATCCGACTAATACAACAGTTAGAGGATCAGGAGTCAATGAATCAGAAAAACTTGACGATACTTATATCCTGATTAAAGGTCAAACTACCCAAACCCTGCCGACTGCGGGCAAATTTAACTACTCAGGTATTGCAAGCGATGGTGTAAGTCAGGGCAAATTGGCGTACTCTGTTAACTTTGACAACGGAAAAGGCAGTGGCACAATTACCGGAATCGGCAGCGATATCAATCTGCACGAAGCGTCTATTCGAGAAGGCAGCTACACCAACGAAATCGATAACACCGAAATTAAGGGATACGGTATTCAAGGCTCTTCCAACCGTGGCGATTATGCGCTCGGCTTCTTCGGCCCTAAAGCAGAAGAAATCGTCGGTACGGTTAATGACGGTGAAATCGGTTTCGCCGGCTCCCGCTAATTTGGATGTAGTATAACCAAAAGGTCGTCTGAAACCGTTTCAGACGACCTTTTCGACCATTTTCACTGCGTTATCCGTATAATGACAGGATACTCCTGTAACCCATATCCCACTGAATAAAATGAATAAAAACTATCTCGTCTTACTGATGCTCTCTTTCCCAACGGTCGCCCTTGCCGAGACACCCGTTGTCCGTGTACCTGCGCCTGTATTTTTTGACAAGCAGCCTAACAGCGAAACACCTTCAAAAGATTTTACCGACGACAAACCCGCAGAACAGAGGCTTTCAGACGACCTTTCTGCCGATTCCTCATTGGAAGCACAGATCAACCGTGTATTAATCGAACGGGACTGGAAGACACTGGAAGGCGTGTTGGCGCAATATAAAGCTGCGCCCGACCGTGATGCCGTTTTATACGATTATGCTTTAGGCGCGTTGAGGCGCAGTCAGTTGCGGCATGATGAAGCTGTCTCGCTCTATCGCGGCATTTTGGAGAAACATCCCGATTTGGCGTATCCTCGTTTCGATTTGGGCGTCATGATGTTTGAAAACAAACAGTACCATGAGGCAAAAGCTGAATTGAAACGGGCAAAACCAGATTTGCAGCCGCTCATGCAGCAACTTGCCGACCGTTATCTTGCCGCCATTGAATCGGCGCAAAGCTGGCAGCCTGATGTTTCACTGCAATATGAGCAGACCGATAATGTGAATAATGCCTCGTCCGAGCGCGTTATAGAATGGAACGGCAGACGCTGGAATAAAACTGCTGAGAGCCTGCCGCAAAAGGCGCATGGTATCCGCTATGGCGCAGACGTAGCGCGCGAAATCAATGTGGGCGGACATCATTTTGTTTACGGTAACCTCAGCGGCGACGGTGTGCATTATTGGGACAATCAGGATTTTAACGAGCAAAGCCTGCGCTTGGCGGCAGGCTATAAAAACCGTTCGGCGGTGCAATCTTTCGGGATTGTACCGTTTACCGAGAAAAACTGGCTGGGCGGCAAACGCTATAATCGTGAAACCGGTATCCATACCGACTTTTCACGTCGTCTGAACGAAAAATGGCAGCTCTCACTCAATGCAGGTTATATCAAAAAATACTATCGGAACAGCGATTCGGCAATACGTTACAACAGCCATATGCCGCTGGCGGGTGCAACTCTGGCGTACTCTGCGCCAAAAAACTGGCTGATCTACGGCGGTGCAGACTGGTCGCACGACATGACCAAAGAAGAGGAGCAGGCATCCGTGCGCAAGGGCATACGCTTCGGCGCGGCGAAAACGTTTGAGAACGGATTCGGCATCCGCACCAACCTGCGCTACGCCCGCCGTACCTTTGATGCACCGGGTAGCCTGGTGTACCGCCTAACCCGAAAAGATCATGAATATCAGGCAAATGCCTCTATTTGGCACAATAAAATTGCATGGAAAGGCTTAGTGCCGCATTTAAATTTCCGTTATCTGAAAATCGACAGTAATATGAGCGGCTTCTATTCCCGCAAAAATATGCAGACATTCATCAGTGTGGAGAAACAGTTTTAATGTAACAGGGATGGGAACAAAACATGCCGTTTCAATCAGCCTTTTTTCCTACACAGGTGGAAGATCGTCGAAAATTCTAAGAAACAGGTATTTGAAAAACAGTTGCTAAATTAAAAAAAATTCCCCACATACTCGAAAATGATGTTGATTAAAGTGTTTCTATTTGAATTACAAATCATTGTATTCGTAAATCCAAACGATAAGACCTAGAAAAAAGCCGTCTGAAATTTCAGACGGCCTTTTTATCTCAATCAAAAATCTGATTTACAAAACGGATTTAACAGTAGCAACCACATTGTCTACGGTAAAGCCGAATTCTTTGAACAGCAGTTCGGCAGGTGCTGACTCGCCGAAGCGGTTGATACCGACCACTGCGCCGTTCAGACCGACGTATTTATACCAACCATCAGCGTGTCCGGCTTCTACGGCTACGCGTGGCAAGCCTTCCGGCAGAACGGCGGCTTTATAGGCGGCATCTTGGCGGTCGAATACGTTGGTGGACGGCATGGAAACGACACGCACGGCAATACCTTGTTCTGCCAATACTTTTTGCACTTCAAGAGCCAATTCAACTTCAGAGCCGGTGGCAATGATGACGGCTTGGGCGTTGCCTTGGGCTTCGCTGATGACGTAGCCGCCGCGTTTGATGTCGTTCAGTTGTTGCTCATCACGCGCTTGGAATTTCAGGTTTTGACGACTGAAAATCAAGCTGGACGGATGATCGGCCGCTTTAACGGCTTCAGACCACGCCACCAAGGATTCAACAGTATCGCACGGACGCCATACGTCCATATTTGGAATCAGGCGCAGGGTGGCGGTTTGCTCGACAGGTTGGTGGGTCGGACCGTCTTCGCCGAGGCCGATGGAATCGTGGGTAAACACAAATACTGGGTTGATTTTCATCAGCGCCGCCATGCGCAGGGCGTTGCGTTCGTATTCGCTGAACATCAGGAAAGTCGCGCCGAAGGGTTTCACACCGCCGTGCAAGGCAAGGCCGTTCATGATGGCACCCATGCCGAACTCGCGTACACCGTAATGAATATAGTTGCCGCCGTGTTCGCGGGTAACGGAGACGCTGTTTGACCAGTCAGTCAGGTTGGACGGGGTCAGGTCGGCAGAACCGCCCACCAATTCGGGCAGCTCTTTGGCCAGAATTTCGATGCTGTTTTGGCTGGCTTTACGGGTGGCGATGGTTTCGGCTTTGGCGCACACTTCTTTCAATGCAGCTTGAACGTATGCATCGAAATTGTCCGGCAGTTTTTTATCCATGCGGCGCACGAATTCTGCGGCTTCGGCAGGATATTTGGCTTGATATTGAGCGAAGAGCTCGTTCCATTCGGCTTCAAGTTTCGCGCCTTTTTCTTTTGCATTCCATGCGGCATAGATTTCTTGCGGAATTTCAAACGCAGGATATGCCCAACCCAAATGTTTGCGCGTGGCTTCGATTTCGTCCGTACCTAAAGGCGCACCGTGGGTTTTGTGGCTGCCTTCTTTGTTGGCGCTGCCTTTGCCGATTAAGGTTTTGCAGCAGATAAGGGACGGTTTGCCGGTTTCGGCTTTGGCCGCTTCAATGGCCGTCTGAATGGCATTGGTATCATGACCGTTTACATTTGGAATCACATGCCAGCCGTAGCTTTCAAAGCGTTGCGGGATGTTTTCGGTAAACCAGCCGTCCACTTTGCCGTCGATGGAAATATTGTTGTCATCATATAAAACAATCAGCTTGCCCAAGCCCAAAGTGCCGGCGAGTGAACAGGCTTCGTGCGATACGCCTTCCATCATGCAGCCGTCGCCCATGAAGACGTAAGTGTGGTGGTCAACGATGTTCAAACCGTCTTTATTAAATTCGGCAGCCAAGATTTTTTCGGCCAAAGCCATGCCCACTGCGTTGGCAATACCTTGTCCCAACGGGCCGGTCGTGGTTTCCACGCCGTCGGTGTAACCGTATTCGGGGTGGCCGGGGGTTTTGCTGTGCAATTGGCGGAAGTTTTTCAAGTCTTCGATGGATACGTTGTAGCCGGTCAGGTGCAACAGGCTGTACAGCAGCATGGACGCGTGACCGTTGGAAAGGATGAAGCGGTCGCGGTTGTAGAATTTAGGGTTGGCAGGGTTATGGTTGAGGAACTTCGTCCACAATACTTCCGCCATTTCCGCCATACCCATAGGTGCGCCGGGGTGGCCGGAGTTGGCTTTCTGTACGGCATCGACTGAGAGGAAACGGATTGCGTTTGCCAGTTGAGACATGGTTTGACCTTCCTTGGACAAGATTGGAAATATGAAAAAAGGTGTACCGATTATCGCCTGAATCAGCCGTGCTTTCAAGGATAGCTTTTGATATTCGCTTTGTCAGACGGCCTGTTTCCACTCGGTTGCCCGAAACGGACGGGACAGATGATATTAACTGTTATTTCGTTTTGAAACAGTACTTTATATATTTTTATCGTGTAAATAGCAAATCACTATAAGTTTGCACACAGACTGATTCGCAAACCTTTGAATACTGCCCTTTTCAGACGGCCCTACATCAAACGGCCGCAAGGAATCCATTGTTAAGACGAAGTCCTTCTTTTGCTTTGAATAGAGTCAAATGTTATGATTTGTATGCACGCGAAAGGCCGTCTGAAAACATTCACATCAAACTACTACCATGACAACAGGCTTGTGTGCACTTCATCAAGGAACACTGAAATGTCACCAGAAAACCAAGCTGAAAACACCACACCCTCAACAGAAAAAACAGCAAAAGCCACTCCGCCCAAACCTTCCAAACCCAAATCCAGCGTGATTCAAATCCATCCCGAAGGCGAACGCATCCATCCTAAGAAGGCAGAAGGACGCTTTGCCAAACTGCGTATCGCCGCCGTATTGGCGACCCAGTTTGTATTTTACGTTATTCCATGGTTCAACTGGAGCGGCCGTCAGGCGGTTTTATTCAATATCCCTGACCGTCATTTCTTCATTTTCGGACTGTCGCTGGGCATGGGCGATTTGATTTACCTTGCCTTGCTGCTGATGATTTGCGCATTCGGATTGTTTTGGTGGACAACCATTGCCGGTCGTTTGTGGTGCGGCTATTCATGCCCGCAAACGGTTTACACCGAAATTATGCTGTGGATTGACAACTTAGTCGAAGGCGATAGAAACAAACGCTTGAAACTGGAAAAATCGCCGTGGAACTTTACTAAAATTCGCATCAAAGCCACTAAATACCTGCTGATTTTCCTTGTCTGCGCGTGGACAGGCATCACTTTTGCAGGCTGGTTTGTCCCGATCCGCCAGTTTGTTCCTGATTTATTTGCCGGAGCAGCAGGCGGCGGCGCAATGTTTGCCGCAGCATTTTACGGATTCATGACTTTCTTCTTCGCCCACATCATGCGCGAAAAAGTTTGTCTGCATATGTGTCCGTATGCACGTTTCCAAAGTGCAATGTTTGATAAAGACACGCTGATTATTTCTTACGATGCCGAACGCGGCGAACCGCGCGGTGCACGCAAGAAAACCGCCAACAAAGAAGACAGCGGCTTGGGCGACTGCATCAACTGCACCATGTGCGTGCAAGTCTGCCCCGTCGGTATCGACATCCGCGACGGTTTGCAATACCAATGTATCGGCTGCGCGGCGTGTATCGATGCCTGCGACGAAATCATGGACAAAATGGGCTACGAGCGCGGCTTGATCCGTTATACGACCGAAGGCGCGTTGGAACACGAATACCCTGAAAGCGACATCAAAAAACGCTTGAAACGTCCGCGCGTAGCCGGTTATGGCGCAGTACTCCTGGTGGTCATCATCGCCTTCCTGGTCGGCATTTCCACCCGAAAAATGGTCGAAGTCGATATCCTGAAAGACCGTGGCGTCATGGTTCGCGAAAACAGCCAAGGCTGGTTGGAAAATGCCTATAACCTGCGCATTATCAACAATAGTGAAAACGAACAACTGATGACTGCAACCGTCAAAGGCTTTGATGAAATCGCGCTGACCGGCCTGCCTGAAAACGGTATTAAAATTGCGCCGCGGGAAACCGTTACCATCCCGGTACAGGTATCTACCATTCCCGAATACGCCGACAAAGGCAGCCATCCGATCGAATTTACTTTTACCTATCGCGAGACCGGCTCTGCCGACTCCAAACCGACTACTTTAGAAGAAAAAGCAACCTTTATCGGAGAATAAACGGTGTCCCCACAACCCCAAATCAAACCTTGGTACAAACATATTTGGCCCTGGGTGCTGATGGCCGGCCCCATCTTCGTCGTTATCGCCAGCGTTTCCATGTTCTTCGTCGCAAAAGAACACACGACAGACTTGGTGTCTGACGATTACTACAAAGACGGCAAACACATCGAAATCCAACTTCACCGCGATGAAGAAGCCGTTAAACGGCAAATTCAGGTGCAGGTTTTAATCAGTCCGGATATGAACGCCGCCAAAGTATTCGTCAGCGGACAATTCGATACCAAACAGCCATTAAACCTATTGTTGATGCACCCGACGCGCAAAGCCGATGACCAAACCGTCAAGCTGCGCGCCGTAACAGCCGAGCCGCAAAACGGCCGCATGGAATACGAAGCCGTCTTTAAGCCTTTACGCCCAACCAATCATTGGTACTTGCGCGTTGAAGATGCCTCAGGCGTATGGCGTGTTGAAAACAAATGGATAGTCAGCCAAGGCAATGCGGTCAACCTGACACCCATGGACAAATTGTTCGATAACGGCAAACAAGCCGCTTCAACAGAACAATAAATCCCGACCCAGGCCGTCTGAAACCTTTCAGACGGCCTGAAATCTTCATACCCTCTTATATTTATTCTCTTCCAAATATGATTTTTTCCGATTGGCGCAGACTGACCGAAAACGAAGTCCGCATGGCAAAACAAGTTTTTTCAGACAGCATAGACTTCCACCGCATCAAAATATATCGCGGCATTCCGCTTCTACCCAACGCCAATACCGCCATTGCGCCCAATGGAAACATATACTTTCCGCGTAAACACTGCCCAGAAGATTTCACTCAAGCCGGCATAGCCTACAAAATTTGGCTGATTCATGAGCTGACACATGTCTGGCAACACCAGCGCGGTCACAAAGTTTGGCTTTCCGGCCTATTCATCATGTTCAAAGGCGGATACAGAAAACGCAAAGCTTACGCCTATCCCATCCCCTTACCCCACATCAACCAATTAAATATCGAACAGCAGGCAGACCTTATTGCCCACTATTTCGCAGCTACTTTTCTACCCAAAAATATTTACACCCCGCAACAGCCTATTTTTCAGACGGCCTTAGCAGATTTTCTTCACAACCCACACGACAAAAATCTATGCCCGAGATACTTGTCGGCAAAAAAACAACACTTCAAAAAGCAGAGTGAACAAATAAGCTATAATGAACAACCCGACACATCATCCAAAAGATCCCAAACCATGCCTTGGAACATACCTATTTTACTTACCTGGATGCGCGTCCTATTAATCCCCGTGTTCACCATCCTATTCTATTTACCGAACACATGGATTCAACCACAAACCGTCAACTGGACAGCCGCCATCATCTTTGCACTTGCCGCTATTACAGACTGGTTTGACGGCTTTTTGGCACGCCGCTGGAAACAAACTTCCGACTTTGGCGCATTCCTCGACCCCGTTGCCGACAAACTCATGGTCGCAGTTGCCCTGCTCCTGCTCGTCAGCCTTGGCAGAACATACGCCATCTTCGCCATGATTATCATCGGCCGGGAAATTACCATTTCTGCCTTGCGCGAATGGATGGCACAAATGGGCAAACGCGGCAGCGTTGCCGTGGTAACCATCGGTAAATTCAAAACCACTGCCCAAATGATCGCCATCTTCCTTTTGCTTATCGGCACAGACAAATATAACGATCCTTTCTATCTCATCGGTAACATATTGATGTTTATAGCATCTGTATTGACCATCTGGTCAATGTGCTACTACCTGAAAATGGCATGGAAGGAATTCAAATAAATTTTTTAAAAAAATAAAAACAAAACACTTGACGCACGCGATTAAATCCATAATAATTGCGTCTTCTTCGATATACGAAGCAACAAATATCAGAGCGGGAATAGCTCAGTTGGTAGAGCGCAACCTTGCCAAGGTTGAGGTCGCGAGTTCGAGACTCGTTTCCCGCTCCAGTTTAATTTCAGATGCACTCAAATGCGGGAATAGCTCAGTTGGTAGAGCGCAACCTTGCCAAGGTTGAGGTCGCGAGTTCGAGACTCGTTTCCCGCTCCATTCCGATTACTTGTTGATTGTTCTTTTTCAATATGCGGGAATAGCTCAGTTGGTAGAGCGC
>NZ_KV835610.1:0-262 GCF_001838065.1 Neisseria sp. HMSC078C12
CGCGCTTCATCAGAAAACTGAAGGAACCTCCATTGAATCGAACTAATATTTTTTTTGGTGAATCGCATTCTGACTGGTTGCCTGTCAGAGGCGGAGAATCTGGTGATTTTGTTTTTCGACGTGGTGACGGGCATGCCTTCGCGAAAATCGCACCTGCTTCCCGCCGCGGTGAGCTCGCTGGAGAGCGTGACCGCCTCATTTGGCTCAAAGGTCGAGGTGTGGCTTGCCCCGAGGTCATCAACTGGCAGGAGGAACAGGAGGG
>NZ_KV835611.1:0-126844 GCF_001838065.1 Neisseria sp. HMSC078C12
ATGTCTTCGAAAAAGGTCATGGTAAGGATGTGGTTTCCGATTACGGCAGCCTGTTGGAACATACTGATACGTTGTTGTTTGAGAATGCAGTATTCTCGGATGCGGTATTCAGCCGTTTGGGTAATGATTTGGTCGTCAAAGCTTATGGCGGAGATGATCAGGTCAGTCTCCAGAACTATTTCAGCAGTAAGAATTATCAGTATGCTCAGTTTACATTTGCTGATAAGACGGTTTCTGCGGAAGAAGCTGTTAATGGTATCCTGTAATCTGTGTTGATGATGAAAGGTCGTCTGAAAACCTTGGAAACAGGGTTTCAGACGACCTTTATTATTTTTTAGGCTTATTTTAGATATTTCGATTACTTTTTAATGAGTGATTATCAAGTTAATCCACTATACATAAATTCTTTTTCGTTCAGGTTGAGACCTTTGCAAAATTCCCCAAAATCCCCTAAATTCCCACCAAGACATTTAGGGGATTTTCCATGACCACCTTCTTCCGGCAAACCGCACAAGCCATGATTGCCAAACACATCGACCGCTTCCCATTATTGAAGTTGGATCAAGTGATTGATTGGCAGCCGATCGAACAATACCTGAATCGTCAAAGAACCCGCTACCTTAGAGACCATCGCGGCCGTCCCGCCTATCCCCTGTTGTCCATGTTCAAAGCCGTCCTGCTCGGCCAATGGCACAGCCTCTCCGATCCCGAACTCGAACACAGCCTCATCACCCGCATCGACTTCAACCTGTTTTGCCGTTTTGACGAACTGAGCATCCCCGATTACAGCACCTTATGCCGCTACCGCAACTGGCTGGCGCAAGACAACACCCTGTCCGAATTGCTGGAACTGATCAACCGCCAACTAACCGAAAAAGGCCTAAAAGTAGAGAAAGCATCCGCCGCCGTCGTTGACGCCACCATTATTCAGATCGCCGGCAGCAAACAGCGCCAGGCCATAGAAGTCGATGACGAAGGACAAGTCAGCGGCAAACCACACCGAGTAAAGACAGCGATGCCCGTTGGATAAAGAAAAACGGCCTCTACAAACTCGGTTACAAACAACATACCCGTACCGATGCGGAAGGCTATATCGAGAAACTGCACATTACCCCCGCCAATGCCCATGAGTGCAACCACCTGTCGCCTTTGCTGGAAGGCATTGCCGAAGGTACGACCGTCTATGCCGACAAAGGCTATGACAGTAAGGAAAACCGGCAACATCTGGAAGAACATCAGTTGCAGGAGGGTATTATGCGCAAAGCCCACCGTAATCGTCTGCTGACGGAAGCGCAAACCAAACGCAACCGATATTTGTCGAAGACCCGTTATGTGGTCGAACAAAGCTTTGGTACGCTGCACCGCAAATTCCGCTATGCGCGGGCAGCCTATGTTTGGATTTTAGCTGTTGGAAGAAAAGGAATTTTGCAAAGGTCTCAGCCTGTTATTGTAAAGACAATGTTTCTAGATACACATCGGCCAACAAGAGCGACATCCTGTTAATACTATTGCTATAGCACCATATAATAAGCCAACCTTAAATATATTTTTTCTACGATATTTATGGTTCATTTTTGTCTCTTTCTTAAGCTTTAAAGCTAATAAATTTGGTAAGTTTCTATTCATTAAAATCTGATCAAATTCGTTTTTTCAATGTCGGCAATATTGCATCCCAAGCCGTTAAAGCCTCCTGTTCGCTTAATGGGGAACCGGCTGCATTATTTTGATTTGTACCGAAAGCCATCTTAAATCTAACGCTACCATCATCTTTTTCCCAAATAAATAGATACCGCCTTCCTTGCAACTTAACAAGTTTCTCACTGTCGGCCATGCCGTTGATGTTTCGGTTTCCCTGGCGAATCGTGTTATATTTTGCCCATGACATTAGCCTACCTATCACACTAGCATGATTGAAAAGGTCTCGTTTCAATAAAGGCTTGTCATCTTCCTCCAATCTCCCCCTGTCGTTAGCTCGGCATAAATGTCTTTATAGTCTTTGATTTTGATTCCGTTTCTGCCAAAAAACGGCTCAGATCCGTTATCGGCAATAAATCCATCTGTCAGGCAGACACCCTGTTGTTGCGGAATGTCGCCCTCACTTTTTTCTTAGATATTTAAATTGTTTACATTTTTAATGATACAGCCAGTATATCTACCTTTATAAGTTGATAATAATTACAGAATATACAATGCAACCAGGCAATAAGGTATGCGGAAATAAAAAGGTCCAACGAATATACTTCACTTTTAACAGATAAAATAGTTGTATAAGCAATCCAATAAATCATGACAATTGGTTTGATATGATATCTGTGATAATGCTGCTGGTAAAGGGGGAAGGATTGACGGGAAGAAGGCCGTCTAAGAGGTTGAATTTGGGCAATTCAAAATCTTTGTCCGTCCTATTCCAGCCTGCTATCAGTGATAGAGTGACAGTCTGTGAGTTGAAGGTACTTGGTATCGTACTAAGGCTCCCTGCTCTCTACCCTATTCCACTAACCAATAATTAAGTGGTAGAGTTATAGCAAGATTAAACTGCCAAATTTCTTTTAAAACCTATTGATTTTATACTAAAAATTGGAGTACTATACGAAATCTTTTAAGATTAACTACTAGTTAACAAACAGGAATAAACAACGGCGATTGTTAGGTATAGAGAAAAACTACATAATTTATATTATGTTAAATTCATAATAGTGATATTTAATCCTAACTTGCAACTCTAATTTGTATTTTTTAATTTTTTATTTCTAGTCTCTACCAAAGAATATATTTGCTGCTTTCTTATAATTCAAAAAAGCCGTTTGAACTTCATCCTTCAAACGGCTTTTAATCTATACGTTAGACTATTTTCGCTTTTCCATTGCCATGCGCGACATTTTCAATACGGTTTTGCGCGGCAGAAACGGTATTACCCAATCTGACGCAAATTTCAATTTGGCTTCGTTAAATGCAACCAACTTGCCGCGTTGCATAGCCTGATAGCCGTATTCAGCAACGGATTGGGCAGATTTGGCGTTTTTCCACGCATCAACATCCTGTAAATCGCCTGCCTGCACAAATCCTGTAGCAACAGCTCCTGGGCAAAGCACGGTTACGGTGATGCCGAACTCGCGCACTTCCTCGGCAATAGCTTGGCTGAATGACGTTACATAGGCTTTGCTAGCGTAATACACTGCTTGTAAAGGACCGGGTAGAAACGATGCAGTAGAAGATACGTTGAGAATTTTTCCCGAGCGGCGTTCTATCATGCCTTGAAGATAGAGATGGGTCAGCTCCGTCAGGCTGGTGATATTAAGCTGAATCATCTGCATGTCTTTTGTCAAATCACGTTCAAAAAAGCATCCATGACCGCCAATGCCTGCGTTGTTTATCAAAATATCAACTGTAATGCCCAAACGTTCGGTTTCGGCAAAAATTTCCGTTCCGGCATTCGGCTGCGCCAAGTCCTTCGCAATGACGGCGACTTTAACACCGTATTGATTATGTAATTCATCTGCCAAGGCGTTTAATTTGTCTGCACTTCGCGCCACCAACACCAAATCATCGCCTTGTTTAGCGTGGATTTTTGCCAATTCTAAACCAATACCGTTTGATGCGCCTGTAATCAATGCTGTTTGAGCCATGTTTCTTTTCCTGTTGTGTTAAAAATCAATGGAAGGTATTATCCGGTAAAATAAACTGAATAAAAAGGCAATAACGGGCATATTTATGGCAAAAATCGGAAATTATGTTGAAATTACACAAATCATTCGGACAGAGTTGGAAATTTGTCTATTCAGTGAATTTTGGCAAAGCCAGCATCCTGATGACGAACAAGCGCGCACCCAGTTAGGCAGCCAACACCGCTTTGACCAATATATTTGGCTATGGGTAACCGAGGGCGAATGTCGGCATCTTTTGGATTTTGAACGGATAGTGCAAAAGACAGGAGAATGGCTGCTGATACGTCCCAATCAGGTACACCATTTTTTATCTATGCAGGGCTGGGATGGCTGGGGATTGTCCTTTCCTGGCGAACTTCTGCCCGCTCATCTGACCCAAGAATGGCAAAACCTTCCCTATCGCCAAGTGGTCGATGCATCACACGCAGAATTGCTGCTGCCTGCCTTGACCCAACTCAAACGTTGCCGCTATGCCGACTGGCAAAACATCAATGCCCAATCCTTGATTCAAGCTCAATTACAGGCTTTTCTCACGCTGTTGATTACGCTCTACGCGCAAAACATGCAGCCTGAAGATAAACAAAACCTGCGTTGGCAACAATTCAACCGATTGTTGGAACAGCATTTTTCTACGCAACACCAAGTCAGTTTTTATGCAGTTCAACTGGCGTGCAGCGAAAAAACACTGGGGACGCTCTGTCTTGCACAAAGCGGACTGTCTGCCAAAACCGTCATCTCTGACCGCCTGCTGTTGGAAGCCAAACGTTTGTTGATTCATACTCCGCAATCCGTCAAACAAATCGCCTTGCAACTGGGTTTTGAAGAAGCAACACACTTCAATAAATTTTTTAAGAAACAACAACACATCACACCAAAAGTATTTCGGGAAAACTATTTGGCAACCTATGGTACAACTTAAATGAAAATTTGATAAAAAAGGCCGTCTTAAATGATCGTTTCAGACGGCCTTTTTTATGACAAAGAGCGGTCAAATTTCAAAGCATTTTTAATTTGCCCGCCTGTTTTATCTAAACTCAGCGGTTTTCTCCAACAAAAACTCAATCACCGCCTGCACTTTTTTCGCTCGTTGGCTATGTTGCAAATAATAAAGATAAATCGGTGGATATTGTCGCCAATGTTTTTGCAGCACGGGGATGAAATCTGCTTGGTCTGGTTGTTGTTGCATATTATGGGTAAAAATTCTACCTATTCCCAAACCTTGGCGGGTGGCATCTAGTAACACTTCCGGATCGTTACAAAACAACGGCGTATCCATTTCTATGGCGATATCTTGACCATTTTGTGTGATAACCATAGGCTCGATTTTGTTGGATGAGATAAAACGATAGCCAATAAGTTTATGAGCTGACAAATCTCTAGGCGTTTGGGGTATGCCATGTTGTTTTGCATAGCTTTGGCTGATGTACAAGCCTTCTTTCACTTCATTTAACAACTTACGGGCAACCATCCCTTCATCCAATTGATTGCCAAAGCGAATACCCAAATCGATGCCATCCTCAATCAGGTGCGAAAGTCCATCATTAAGTGAAATTTCCAATTGAATTTGTGGATAGCGTTGATGAAATTCTCTCAAATGTGGTCGCAATAGTAATTGATACATCACTCGCGCCATGGTAATCCGCACGGTGCCGCTCACTTGCTCACCAAAATTCTGCACTTCTTCAAATGCTTGGTGCAACGTTGCCATAGCTTGCTCGGTACGCTCCAGTAGCTGCCTACCTGCATCTGTCAATTGAATATTACGCGTTGTGCGGTGGAACAGCGGCACACCGATTTTCTGTTCCAGCAGTTTCAAAGACTGGCTCGCCGAAGGCACCGCAATTTCCAATTTGCGTGCTGCCGCTGAAATACTGCCTTCTTGGGCGATGGTTTGGAAAACGTTAAGCTGTCCGTAGAATGAATTATCAATCATTAGATTTTACCTAAAAGTCATTTAGAGATTATGCGTCTAATCATAACAATTATTCTGCGTATAATACACCCCATCAGCAAGCGGTAAGGTTTCTTACCAATTTTACAAAACCGTTATTCCATTATTTATAAAGAGGTAAAACAACATGAAAAACGTATTAATTGTTTCAGGTCATCCGGAGTTGGACACATCTATTGCCAACCAAACGATTTTGAGCGAAGTGGCACAAGCTTTGCCTGAAGCTGAAATCCGCCGTTTGGATACGCTGTATCCCAATTATCAATTTGATATCGAAGCAGAACAATCTGCAATTTTAAAAGCCGATGTGATTGTGTTCCAATTTCCATTTTCTTGGTATTCCGTGCCAGGCTTGATGAAATTGTGGATTGATAAAGTATTCGTTCACGGTTTTGCGCACGGCTCGACTGCAAAAATCGGCGGTAAAAAATTGATTATTTCATTCACGACTGGCGCACCGGAAGCAGTGTATAAAAAAGACGGTTTCTTCAAACACACCGTTGAAGATTATCTGCCGCAGTTTGAAACCTTTGCGACTTTATGTGGTTTAGATTATCAAACGCCTATTTACACTTGTGGCATCAGTTATGTCGGTCGTGATGAAGCCGCGATCAAAGCCCAACAGGAACAAGCCCGTGAACATGCAGCGCGTTTAATTGCTCAAATTAAAGCCATTGCAGCCTAATTGTTAACCCTTTTAATTTATTCTCAAGGAGAAATTATGTACATCATCGACATTACTGTAAACGAAGACATTACCCCCGAACAACATGAGGAACTATTTCCAAAACATGCCGCATGGTTTGCCAAATACCATCAAGCCGGTAATTTTCTGATTATTGGTCCATTTACTGAACGTGAACGTGCCGGTGTGATTATCGCGCAAACGCAAGATCGCGCTGAGTTAGAAAATATTTTGGCGGAAGACTCGTACAATCCAAACTTGGCGACTTATGTGATTAGTGAATTTACACCGAAAATGGTGGCTACAAATATTGAGCAATTCAAAGCCTAAGCGAAAAAGATGAAAAAATTAACCGCACTTTTAGGAGTTATCATGGCATTAAACACACAAGCTGCCCCCTTGATGAATTTGTTTGAATTGGGTGTAGCTGAAGGCAAAACGGTGAAATACGACCAAGTTGTCAAACACAATATCAGCACTTCTATTGCGAATGAAAAAGGGACTCTGGCGATGTATTCCGTGAAACTACAAGCCAATCCAGAAATAGCCTATATGCTGGAAATCTATGCCGATAATGCAGCGTATCAAATCCACCGTGATTCATCGCAATATCAGGCGTTTGCCAAAGTATCCCCCGAGATTTTGACTGACCACAAGAAACGTACGGCATTGGTACCACAATTTTTAGGTGATAGAAAGATAAAACAGACTGCGACAACACAGACCCGTTTGGTGAATGTGACCGTCAAGCCAGAACACAACATTTAATTCAGCAAGATTATTCAAGCAGAAATGGCACAATCACTAAAAGTGGAAGATGGCGTATTGGCAATGTATGCCGCGACTAAACAGGATTCACCAAATGATTGGATCTTTTTTGAAATTTATGCTGATGAAGCCGCCTATCAGGCTCATCGCGAAACCCCACATTTTAAAGACTATTTGAAACAAACCGACAAGATGATTGCCGATAAACATTACACCGCTATTCAGACGGCCTATTTAGGCAATCAAGGTCAATTACACTTTATCCGTTAATTAAGGAGGATATTATGCAAAACATAGAAAACAAAGTTGTCATCATCACTGGCGCATCTAGCGGACTGGGTGCTGAAACCGCTCGCCATTTGGTACAAGCTGGGGCAAAAGTCATCTTGGGGGCGCGCCGTCTAGATCGTTTGCATTCCCTTGCCGATGAGTTAAGCATTTCCCACGATCATTGTGTACAAATGGATGTCACCAAATTAGACGAGGTGCAAACCTTGGCGCAGCGAGCATTAGATCTATACGGGCGTATTGATGTATTGCTCAACAACGCCGGCGTCATGCCACTTTCCTTGTTGGAAGAATTGAAAGTGGATGAATGGAATCAAATGATCGATATCAATATCAAGGGCGTCTTACATGGCATTGCAGCTGTTTTACCGACCATGAAAACACAAAAGAGTGGTCAGATCATCAATGTTTCTTCCGTAGCCGGACACGTTTGGGGTCCATTATGTGCTGTTTATTCTGCGACCAAAACTGCGGTACGCGCCATTTCTGAAAGCCTGCGCAAGGAAGTTAAACCTTACAATTTGCGCACTACTATTCTCTGTCCGGGTGCAGTTGAAAGCGAATTAAAACATGGTAGCAGCTCTGAAATGGCTAGTGGCGCAATGGAAAACTTCTATGCTCACAATGAGATTCCTGCATCTAGCTTTGCCCGAACAGTCCTGTTCGCAATCAGTCAACCTGAAGAAGTGGACATAAATGAAATCATCTTCCGCCCTACTCGCCAGGAAGTTTGATAACTGTTTAAAATAAAAAAAGGTGAGCTAAAATGCTCACCTTCTAAACTCATATTGTGTAATTATCCGAATACTTTTTCCAAGTGTGCTTGGTAGTCTGCTAAGTATTGTTCTACTTGTGGATTCTTGATCACATCGTTACATAAGAATGTCGGCAGACGGGTCAAGCCGATGAACTCGTTGAGTTTGTGGAAGTGCATATACAACGTATCTACGCCTTTTCCTTCGAAGAAGTCGCCTTCGCGGGTAAACGCTTCAATCGGCGCATTCCAAGTAAGTGAAAGCATGTGTTTTTTGCCTTGTAACAAACCGCCTGTGCCGTAGCCTTCGGTTGGATTGACACGATGACGACCATCACTTTGATAGAGCTTGCCGTGTCCAGTGGTGAATACTTCGTCTATGTATTTTTTCACTGTCCAAGGTTCGTGCATCCACCAGCCCGGCATCTGCCAAATCACGGCATCCATCCATAAGAATTTTTCGATTTCTGCTTCAACATCATAGCCGGCATCAATCACGGTTTCTTTTACATTGTGTCCAAGTGCGGTCAAAACTTCTTTCGCTTTTTTGTGAAGCGTATGATTCAACTTGCCATGCGAATGTCCGAAATCTTTACCGCCGTCTAATAATAAAATATTCATTTCACTCTCCTAAACCAGGCAATTCTAACAAAAGGAGGCTGCTATTATGCCGTTTTAGCCTTTATTTTGAAAGTATGGCCGTCTGAACATCTTAAGCCATGCAACGTAAAATCAGAATATCCCGTGAATTTTTTCGGTCAACTGTTTTACGAGGGTTTGTTCGTAGATAATTTGGACTTAGGCAGACTAAATGACCTAAAAGAAACAGCCAATAGGGAAAAGCTAAAATTTATTGCAACGAGAAACGTATCATTCTTCTGAATACACAGATTGAATAATTTATAAGGGAACTGATTACAAGATAGTTATTACCTATTAAAAGATTTTTAAGCATCATCAAATGGCGTATTCCTATCTAAACATTAGTCCCCTTACCTACCCAACTACAAAGGCTGAGCCAAATCGTTTTCCGTGTTGTAGCTGATAAAATCCTGCTCATGAGGGAAAGGAACGACCCGTGCGCGTTGCTGCTGCAACCAGCCGCGTATGCTGCGCATTCCTGAATAAAGGTATGGCACGGTACTTTGTAGGATTTGCGGACGGATAAACATCACGCTGTAATGCGGTCTGGACGGTGTTTCAACGTAAAATGCATTGCACAACGGCGTGCGTTTGGCGATGGTCTCAAACTGGGAAACCAAGTTTTCAGGCAGGCGGGGCATATCGCAGGAGACGATAAGCAGCCAGTCTGCAGTAGCAATTTGCAAATCGTTGGCGGCGGTACACAAGGCGGCCAAAGGGCCGTAATGTTGCCATTGGCGCGCATCGGAGAAAACGTGTGCGCTGCGTTGGGCGTAGGATTCGAGATTGCGGTTGGCACTGATGGCGATATGGCTGACTTGCGGGCGGATTTTTTCGATAACGTGGTCTATCAAGGCCTTGTTGTGCCACTGCACCAACCCTTTATCGACACCTCCCATCCGGCTTCCCTGCCCGCCGGCCAATATCAGTGCAAAAATTTTCATTTTGGTAGTCCTTTGCAAAGCAGAGTGTGTACGTGTTATTCGAGATGTTGTATTTATGGAATAAGTTTTTAAGGCTTCAGGCCGTCTGAAACCTGGTTTTGTGATTTAATTCACTTAAGATGAATTTTATCATAACATGATTTTACATTAAACCCCTGTTTTTTCTTATCATAACCATACAATTATTTTAGACAGGTTGTTTATAGGCCAAAAGAATGATATTTTTATAAGATTATCGGATTAGTCTTCCTGCGTGCTTTATGCGTTTATTCTCCGGATCTTCAGACGGCCTGAGTCTGTCCTCGCGTTTAAAACTGCTGACTGTGTTATGGGTCGGCTCGGCTTTTTTATCGATTGCCTTTACCCTGTTGCTTTCTTGGCGTTTGGAAAGCGCGGCCAAAACGATTGAAGATGCGGGCAGCTTGAAAATGCAGGTGTATCGTTTGGCTTATATGGCAAGCGTTCGTACACCCAATGCACAAATTGACAACCAAATCAAAGAATTTGAACGTACGCTGGCCAATGTAACGCAAAGCGATGCCATTCATCCGCTGATTCCGTCACAAATGCCGCTGGCTTACGATTTGATCCAATCGATGCTGTTAATTGATTGGGAATCCAACATCAAGCCTTCTTTGCAACATTACGAGCGGCCGACCCAAATCGGCTTGTACCGTTTTGCCGGCAATATCGAGCTGTTTTTACAGGCGATGGAAAACGCCAACGAGCAAAATACTTTGTGGCTGCGCCGTTTTCAAATGGCGATGATGCTGATGATTTTAGTGGCTGCCGGCTTGATGATTGTTTGGCATTATTCGTGGATTATCCGGCCGCTGGAAAAATTGCGCGACGGGGTGGAAACCATCAGCGAAGGCCGTTTCGGGGTTCAAATCGATACAGACCAAATTCGTGAATTCTCCCAAGTCAGCAAGGGCTTCAACCAAATGAGCCGCCGTCTAAAAACGCTTTATACGGATTTGGAAGGACAGGTTGCCCAACAAACCCAAGACTTGGCGCGGCAAAACCGTGATTTGACCCTGCTCTACCAGACTACGCGCAACCTGCACCAAACCTTTACGCCGCAACAGGCCGCAGAAGAATTCTTGGCTCAGATTCTGCCGGCGTTTTCCGCTTTGGGTGGTACGGTATATCTTTCCGATGAAGAACGCAAACGCTCTGACTTGGCGGCAAGTGTCGGTAAAACCGAAGAGGGAAATCGTGTAGAATTCCCAATCGTTTACCAAGACGAACAGCTCGGCGTATTGGCCCTGTATTTTTCAGACGGCCATATGCCTAATGAACAAGATGAAAAATTGTTGCAGACTTTAAGCGGACAGCTGGGGATTTCCATCGCCAACAACCGCATGGAACAAGAACGCCGCCTGCTTGCCGTCTTGCAGGAACGCAACTTGATTGCGCAAGGTTTGCATGACAGCATTGCACAAGCCCTGACCTTTTTGAATTTGCAGGTGCAAATGCTGGAAAGCGCGTTTGCTTCAAACCAACGAGAGCAGGCTGAAGAAAACATCAGCTTCATTAAAGACGGCGTGCAGGAATGCTATGAAGACGTCCGCGAGCTGCTGATGAATTTCCGCACCAAAATCAGTAATAAAGATTTTCCTGAAGCGGTAGAATCGCTGCTGGCGCGTTTTGAACGGCAAACCGGTATCCCGGTTGATTTAAAATGGCAGGACGATGGACAGGCATTGAATTATGATGAACACTTGCAAATCATCTTCATCTTGCAGGAAAGCCTGTCCAACATCCGGAAACACGCGCGTGCGCAGCATGTCAGCGTCGAAATTGCCAACCACGGCGATTTTGTCATGAAGATTCAGGACGACGGCGCAGGCTTTAATCAAGAACACTTATCAAACCGGCCTTCAGGCGAACATGTCGGCTTGGGCATTATGCAGGAACGTGCCCAACGGATTAACGCACAATTGGCCATTACATCGCAGATTGGGCAAGGTACGGCAGTGATGCTGACTTTGCCGCAACAAATGAGAACAGCATCATGACGATTAAAATTACCCTTATTGACGACCACACCCTATTTCGCAGCGGCATCAAAGCCCTGCTCTCCCGCCAGCCTGATTTTGAAGTCGTCGGCGAAGCTTCAGACGGCCTGGCCGGCGTAAAAATGGTCGAACAGCTCAAGCCTGATGTAGTTTTGCTGGACTTGGATATGCCGGTTATGAACGGACGCGAAGCACTGGCTCAAATTCTGAGCATCAATCCGCAGCTGACCGTCATCATGCTGACTGTTTCCGAAGACAGCGACGACTTGACCGAATGTATGCGTATGGGTGCAAAAGGCTTTTTGCTGAAAAACATCAACGCCGACTTCCTCTTGGAAAGCATCCGCAAGGCCGTTGACGGAGACAATGTATTCTCCCCTGAAATGACCAGCCGCTTGGTGCAATCGCTGATTTCCCCTTCTCCTTCCCGCTCCGACCACCTGCTGGCGCAGCTGACCCCGCGCGAAATGGAAATCTTGGGCTACCTTGCCGCCGGACACAGCAATAAAATCATTGCCCGCCATTTAAACTTGGCTGAGTCTACCGTCAAAGTGCATGTGCAGAACCTGTTGCGCAAGCTGAATCTAAGCAGCCGCGTTCAAGCTGCGGTTTATGCGGTGCAACACAAAGTACCGCAACCGGAATTGTCTTAAAAAGGCCGTCTGAAACCTGAAACCTTATTGTTGAAAGGTTTCAGATAAAGCGTTTATTCGCTATAATCACGCTGATTTATACGCAGGGTTGTCTGATTTTTCAGATGGCCTTTTTATTTGATTTCTCACTGATTTAAAACAATATGTCTGAAAACATTCCAGAAAATACGCCCGAAAATACCGTTCCTGAAGAACACAAACGCAGCATCCGCAGTTTCGTTTTGCGCCAAGGCCATATGACCGCGGCCCAACAGCGCGCCATCGATACGATGTGGCCGCAATTCGGTGTGGACTTCCAAGAAGCCCCTTTAGATTTGAACCGCACTTTTGGACGGGGCAACCCTAAAGTTTTGGAAATCGGTTTCGGTATGGGCGTCGCAACGGTGGAAATCGCCAAACGTCTACCCGATACCGACTTTTTAGCGATTGATGTTCACGGCCCGGGCGTCGGCAATATCTTGAAGCTGATTGAGGAAGAACACATTTCCAATATCCGCGTGATGCGTCATGATGCGGTAGAAGTGGTGGAAAAAATGCTGGAAGACGATTCTTTAGACGGCATCCATATTTTCTTCCCCGACCCTTGGCACAAAAAACGCCACAACAAACGCCGCTTGGTGCAAGTGCCGTTTGTTGAAAAGCTGCTGCCCAAACTCAAAAGCGGCGGCTATGTCCACATGGCGACCGATTGGGAAGAATACGCCGTGCAAATGCTGGAAGTTTTGAGCAGTTTCGACTCTTTGCAAAACACGGCTGCCGATTACGCCCCTACGCCTGATTATCGTCCTGAAACCAAGTTTGAAGCCCGAGGCAAGCGATTGGGTCATGGCGTTTGGGACTTAGTGTTCCGCAAAAAATAATCCAAAACTTAAAACACAAGGCCGTCTGAAAAGTTTCAGACGGCCTTTTATCTTACTGATTAAGCCAGGAAAAGTTTATAGGCCGGATTGTCGGTTTCCTCTTTATAGACATAACCCAAGCTATCCAAGAAGTCGGCAAAAGCCTCATTGTCGCTTTCCGGCACATCGATACCGACCAAAATACGGCCATAGTCTGCACCATGGTTGCGGTAATGGAACAAAGTAATATTCCACTCGGCACGCATATGGTTCAAGAAACGGGACAACGCACCCGGGCGCTCAGGAAATTCAAAGCTGACCAAACGTTCGTTGGCTACTTTTTCCGTACGGCCGCCGACCATGTAACGGATATGGATTTTGGCGATTTCGTCATTGGTCAAATCGACATTGGGCAGGCCTGCTTCAGTTAGTTGTGCGCTGATGACGGCCAAGTCTTGCGCACCGGCAGTTTGCAAGCCGACAAAAATATGCGCATTTTTATCGCTGCCGTAGCGATAGTTGAACTCAGTAATGTTCCGGCTTCCCAACAAATTGATAAACTTCAGGAAGCTGCCCTTTTCTTCGGGAATGGTAACGGCGAAAATGCCTTCGTTGCCCTCGCCCAGCTCACTGCGCTCCGAAACGTGGCGTAAGCGGTGGAAGTTCATATTGGCGCCGCTGGTGACGGCAACCAGGTTTTGACCTTGGATATTGTTTTTCGCAACGTAAGCCTTCAGGCCGGCAAGTGCCAATGCGCCCGCAGGCTCGGTAATGCTGCGCGTATCGTCAAAAATATCTTTAATCGCGCCGCACAACATATCCGTATTGACCGTAATAATCTCGTCCAGCAGCTCTTTACACAGGCGGAAGGTTTCATTACCGACAACCTTGACCGCCGTGCCGTCTGAAAACAGGCCGACATCTTTCAAATGTACGATTTCCCCTGCTTCTACCGATTGCTTCATACAGCAAGAATCATCGGTTTGCACGCCAATCACTTTAATCTCAGGGCAAACCTGTTTGATAAATGCCGCTACGCCTGCTGCCAAACCGCCGCCGCCAATCGGAACAAAAATCGCATTGATATTGCGGTGTTGGCGGAGGATTTCCATGCCGATGGTTCCCTGACCGGCAATCACATCCGGATCATCAAAAGGCGCAATATAAGTCAGCTTTTCCTTTTCAGCCAACTCCATCGCATAATCATAGGCATCATTGTAAGACACGCCTTTCAATACCACTTCGCCGCCACGGCTCTTGACCGCGTCAATTTTGATTTTGGGCGTTGTTTCCGGCATCACGATGACGGCGCGGCAACCCAAATATTGCGCCGACAAAGCCACACCCTGCGCATGGTTGCCCGCGCTGGCAGCAATCACGCCGCAATCCAAGGCTTCTTTCGGCAGCTTCGCCATTTTGTTGTACGCACCACGGATTTTGAACGAAAACACCGGCTGCAAATCTTCGCGCTTGAGCAAAACCTGATTGTTCAGACGGCTTGACAGACTGCGCGCCAAGTCCAAAGGCGTTTCTATGGCTACATCATAAACGGAAGCAGTCAAAATACGGGTCAGATAATCGGAAAGAGGAAGAGGATGGTTCATGGTATTCAGTGTTCGAAAATAAATTGTCATTCGGCCGAATCGGCCTGAGGAAAAAGTTAAAACCATACCCCTGAGGCCGTCTGAAGGCAAGAAAAATCTTAGCAAAGCCTGAATGAAACGGTATAATGTCCGCTTACTATCTATTTAGTATGCCAAACTGTTTACTCAATAACAGTATCCACCCATATTCAAATCTACAAACAATGATGAAAAAAACGCTACTTAGCTTAATTTTTGCTGCCCTCCTGAATACCTACGCCCTTGCCGCCAACCCGGTTGCCTCCGCACCTGCCGTACAAGGAGAGACACAGCCGCAGCCATTGTTGCACAGCATCAACAGTCCGACAACGCCGCCGGAAATCGCGGCGACTGCCTACATCGTTACCGACCTGCACAGCAAGCAAACCTTGGCATCCAACAATGCCGACGCGCCTATCGAACCTGCCGCGTTGACACAAATGATGACCGCCTACCTTGCCTTTAAAGCATTAGAAAACGGTACACTTGAAGCAAGCCAAATGCTGACCGTTTCCAATGCCGCATGGAAAGTCGAAGGTTCGCGTATGTTCCTCGACCCAAAAGTGCCTGTCAGCGTCAGCTCCTTAATTAAGGGGACAACCATCCAATCGGCCAACGATGCCGCCATCACCCTTGCAGAAGCCATCGGCAACGGCTCCATCGATGAATTTGTCAAACAAATGAATGAAGAAGCCAAACGCTTGGGCATGAAGCACACCCACTTCAACAACCCGACCGGCATTTCTTCTAACGGCCATGTTTCAACCGTTGGCGACTTGGCCATTTTGGCAGCCGCACTGATCAACGACTATCCAAAATACTATCCTTTGTTTGCAAACAAATCTTTCAAATACAATAATATCGAGCAGCCCAACCGAAACCTTCTGCTCTATCGCGACAGCAGTATCGACGGTTTGAAAACCGGCTATAGCGAAGGCGCAGGCTACCATCTCGCCGCTTCCAGCAAACGCAATAACCGCCGTATTGTTTCCATCCTTGCTGGTGCCGAATCTACCGAAGCGCGCGCCAGTGAAAGCAGCAAACTGCTCAACTGGGCGTTGCAGGCATTTGATACGCCCAAACTTTATAACGGCGGAGAAGTAATTTCCCAAGTCAAAGTTTACAAAGGCAGCACCAAAGCCGTAGACATCGGTTTCTTGGACGATGTTTACATTACCATCCCCCACGATACCGGCAAAAACGTCAAACCAATCTTAGAAACACTTCAGCCCGTCCTCGCCCCAATTGAAAAAGGCCAAGTATTGGGCAAACTGAAAGTCATGAAAGACGGCAAAGTCATTGCCGAAAAAGACGTCGTCGCGCTAAACGGTGTGGAAGAAGGCAGCTGGCTGCGCCGTATGTGGGACGCGATTGTGTTGTGGTTTAAAGGTTTATTCAGTTAATTCTCTTCTAAACAATCAACCATAACAAGATAAGTAACAAAAAGGCCGTCTGAAATCTGTTTTCCAGTTTTCAGACGGCCTTTATTTAGCCTAAAAAACAGCTAATTAAATGATTCCAGCGTTGGCGGCAGATGCTGCATCATCGTGAACATCAGCCGTATTGACAGACGAGTAGCTCATGCGCTCAGTGTGCGTATTGACGGCTGACAAATGACTGATATTGCCGTTGCCTGACAATCTACCCATCAACTCTTGCAGGCTCAATGTACCTTCATCGAAACGGAAGGTATCAATCACAGCATCAGTTTTACCGGAAACGAATTGGTCATTGATGGTTATGCTGTCTCCTTCTGATCCCTTGATGGTAATTTTCCAATCAGTATTGCCTCGAACATCGGTGGCAACATCAATGTGCAGGTCATTAACAGAGATATTTTGGCCGAATTGCAACGCATTATGTCCGCCCACATTATCGACAATCGTATCCTTACCTTCTCCCAGGCTGAAAACATAAGTATCGGCACCCTTGCCACCTACCAAGTAATCGGTTCCTTGTCCGCCGAATAAAACATCGTCGCCATCACCGCCATTCAAACGGTCATCGCCACTTTCTCCCCATAAGGTATCGTTGCCATTACCTCCATGTACAGAATCATTACCCATACCGCCATTAAGACGATCGTCTCCATCATAGCCGAAAATGACATCATCGCCTGAGTCACCGTTAATCGTATCATTACCCAAACCGCCTCTGATCCGGTCATTGCCATCGCCGCCACTGACAAGAGCATGGCTGCTGTCCGTAATGGTTATGATGTTATCCTCCCCTAAATGAAGCGAGGCTTGGGTAAGACTGTGATCATCTACTTCCGCTACATTTTTTGCAGAATTATTTTCTGCTACCGAAAGGCTATGATTATTTTCGATGGTTAATGTAGTCTCGTTTGCAGGCTCCGGAATATTGCCTTCTTTAGGATTACGGGTTTTGGTAATCTCTTGGTCGGAAAGATTATTCACAATAGTATTATTTTCAATTTTGATATTTTTGAGTTCTCCCAAAATATCTTTTTTGGGAGTAGCATAATCCCTGCCTTCTTCCAAATCGATAGAACCTTTAACACGACCATATGTATCTGCATTAGTCCCGTTGCTTACCAGTAAATTATCGTGAACGGAAATACCTGTATCATTGAAATCAAAATTATGGCTTTTTTTGAATACAGTGTTTAAGCGTACGCCGCCCCAATTGGTATTATCTTTGATAAGGTTATTGGCTACTTCATGACCTTTGCCGCCAAAGATACCAATACCGGCCGCACGCCAGCCTAATTCAACGGTATTATTCAAAAAGCGGTTATTTTCAGCAACATGGGCATTAGTATTTTCATGAATGCTCGACCATGTTGCTAAGCCATCATCACCATTGCCACGGATATTGGAATTGATAACGGTGGAATTGCTGGTCCCTTGGGCAAAGTTAACGCCATCTGCCAAGTTATTGCGAATAGTAGCATTAGAAATAGTCAAACCATCAGTGTAGTGCATATCAGATGCTGGGGCATAATCACCAATCCAGGCACCTACTTCAAAATGTTCAATTTTGATATCGTGAATCGATGAACCGTTACCCAAAGTACCGGAAATACCTTTATAGTTCGCGCCTTCGTTATAGCGAGAAGTTAAATCCGAATCCATGGAAACATTTCCAAAATCAATTTTGTTGGTGCCGTGTTCAAACACGATACCACCGCCACCTATTTTAGTACTGGTAAAATGCAATTTAGTGTGCCATTGGCCTGCTCCGCTAATTTTTACACCTTCAGGCGCGTAAATGTGCAGTTGTTCACTAAAATCAAATTGACCTTCAGGAATGTAAACAGATTTTTTAGATGCTTTGGCAGATTCAATTGCAGCCATGAATGCTTGGTAATCATCCGAGCCATCATTGGCGACTGCGCCAAAATCAGTAATGCTGACACTGTTTTCAGGCTGTTTAATAGCATCCGGTGCCTTTTCCAAATCAACCAAGTCAATGCCTACGGGCGTGCTGTCGATATTAGTGATGGTAACCTTATCCCCTACCTTGATATTGGCCTCTTTAAATAATTGGCTGACTTCGTCAAATTGGAAGCGGGCAAGCCTATCTGCCGCAGGCGTATCATGAACTTTAATATCGCCATCCGGATGATATTTGTAATTATCCAAATATTGCCAGTTAGATTTGGAAGACAAATCCAAAGTACCGATCACTGTATTATTGACTTTGACTTCTACTTTACCACTTTCACCGTCAGGAACGGTATAACGGATGGCTACAGCATTGGCATCTGCTTGTGCAATAAATGACACAGATGCATTAGTTGGCAAATCAACATATGCCTGACCACTTGCTTCACGGGCAGTTGCGTGCTCTGCCTCTGAAGAAGGGGCATTTTTAACAACACCGTTTTTCAGTTCACCTTGTTCTGCCTCATAAGTCGTATAGCCAAGTTTGGCACCATATTGAGAGGCATCGGGTACTGCTTTTTTAATGTTTACCATTTAATATATTCCTTCAAAAATGTCGTAATATTGAGTTATTCTTTTGAAAAAAGCTTTTATTAGTCATAATTTTGGCATAAAAGTTCAATATGATATTGTTTAATTTTGAAAAGAAAATGCCGTCTGAAAATATAGAAATTTTCAGACGGCATCCCAATGCCTTATTAGATTGTGGGTAAAGATTTAAGCCAAACCTTTTTTCTCCAGATAGCTTTCGTAATCGCCCAAGTAGTGTTCATATCCGCCTTTGCCATCCAATTCAATGATTTGGGTAGCCAGCGAAGATACAAACTGACGGTCGTGCGATACGAAAATCAGCGTGCCGTTGTATTTTTCCAGCGCCATGTTCAAGGATTCGATGCTTTCCATGTCCATGTGGTTGGTCGGTTCGTCCATGACCAAGACATTGGGTTTCAACAGCAACAGTTTACCGTAAAGCATACGGCCTTTTTCACCGCCGGAGAGAACCTTCACTTTTTTCACGACATCGTTGCTGCCGAAGAGCAAGCGGCCCAAAGTGCCGCGGATGACTTGTTCGTCATCACCTTCCTGGCCCCATTGACGCATCCATTCAGTCAAATCCATATCAACGTCGAAGTCGTTTTCATGGTCTTGCGGATAGTAGCCAACACTGGCTTTTTCCGCCCATTTAATGGTGCCTTCGTCCGGCAACAGGCCGTCTGAATATTCGGTGTTGTACGCGCCGGCCAAAAGTTTCAGCAGGGTAGATTTACCTGCGCCATTCGGGCCGATAATGGCGAGGCGCTGGCCGGCTTCGAGGATGAAGTTCAGGTTTTTAAACAACTGGGTTTCAAAACGTTTGGCCAGTTTTTCAACTTCCACAGCCTGACGGTGCAACTTGGCTTTTTCATCGGCTTCAAAACGGATATACGGGTTTTGACGGGTAGAAGGTTTGACTTCGACCATTTCCGATTTGATTTTGTCTGCTTGTTTCAGACGGCTGGTTGCCTGACGGGCTTTGGATTTGTTCGCAGAGAAGCGGGCGACAAACTCTTGCAGCTCTTGCAGTTTCTCTTTGGCTTTGGCGTTGTCTTTCAGGGCGCGCTCACGCGATTGGGCGGAAGCGAGCATATAGTCGTCGTAGTTGCCCGGATAGATGGTGATGGTGTTGTAGTCCAAATCCGCCATGTGGGTGCAGACTTCGTTCAAGAAGTGACGGTCGTGCGAGATGATAATCATGGTGGAGTCGTATTGGTTCAACACGCCTTCCAACCAACGGATGGTATTAATATCCAAGTTGTTGGTCGGTTCGTCCAAAAGTAATACATCTGGTTTGGAGAACAGGGCTTGCGCCAGCAATACGCGCAGTTTGAAGCCCGGAGCGACTTCCGCCATGGTCGCATTGTGCAAATCTTCGGAAATACCCACGCCGCTCAACAATTCGGCAGCGCGCGCTTCTGCGGTGTAGCCGTCGTATTCGGCGAACTTGGCTTCCAGTTCGGCGGCTTTCATGTAGTCGTCTTCGGTAGCTTCAGGATTGGCGTAAATCGCATCGCGCTCGGTCATCGCCGCCCACATTTCCGTATGACCCATCATCACCACGTCCAGCACGCGCATGTCTTCGTAGGCAAACTGGTCTTGGCGCAATTTACCCAAACGCACGCCGTTTTCAATCGCTACTTCGCCGGCAGTCTGTTCCAAATCGCCGCCGAGGATTTTCATGAAGGTGGATTTACCTGAGCCGTTGGCGCCGATCAAGCCGTAACGGTTGCCTTCGCCGAATTTGACGGATACGTTTTCAAACAGCGGCTTTGCGCCGAACTGCATGGTGATGCCGTTGGTAGAAATCATTATTCGTAAAACCTTTATAAATAGAATGTTATAATCGGACGCGATTGTAGCATATTTTTGCAAAGACCTCAGAATTGAGGTCATGGCCAATATGCCCAATACCCGATGCAAGATGAAAACAGGCAACGCTTCACGCAAAAATGCGTTGTAGGCAGCCTTTCAGGCCGTCTGAAACGGAAAAACGATATGGAAACGCACAAAATCTATTACGCCGCGATTATTTTGGTATGCGCCGCTTCCATGCTGCTCAGCCCGTTTTTCTATATCCGCCGCACGCGCTCGGGCGCCGAATTGCGGCGCGCACCCAGACAGTGGAAACCCATACTCTTCGCCAACATCATTATGATTGCGGCTTTGTTTGTTTGGTGGAAATGGTTTTAAGGAAAAATAAAAAATGAACAAAATTTGGTTCAGCACATTACTGCTCGCTTTGACAACTGCGGTTTCCGCCGCGCCTATTTTTGAATGTACCGATTCTGCCGGCCGCAAAGTCTATACCCAAGCCGGCGGCAAAAACTGTAAAGCCAGCAATATCGGCAAACCGTCCGTATATACTTCTGCGCCTGTTTCAACACCGGCAACACCGATTTCCCCAAGTAAAACCGAGCAATCGGAAGAAGCTGCCGCCCCGGTCAATCCGGCTGACGTCGGCGCAGCCAAGCGTGCTTTGGATACCGCCAAGAAAAATTTGGAAGAAGGCAAAAAAGTGCGTTATGGCAATGAACGCAACTATGCCCGTTATCTCGAACGGATCAAGGGTTTGGAAAAAGCCGTCCGCTCGGCTCAAGAAAACTATGACGCGGCGCAACGCCAGCCCGCACCTCAAGATCCTGTTGCCTATTGATCCTTACCACACCAGCAAGGCCGTCTGAAATATGATGTTCAGACGGCCTTTTCACCTTTTCAATATAACAAAATCGTCTTTATACCAAACAAAGCATTCTTTCCAGTTTTCAGACGGCCTTGTTAAAGTAAGCGTGTATTAAATTCTGACGGTTGCCATTATGTTGTTACTCAAAACGCCTTCTGTATTGCCGGGTTTCAAGCTCAGCCTGGGTTTGACGGTTTTATGCCTGTCGCTTTTGGTGGTTTTGCCGTTTGCGATGATGGCGGCCAAAGCAGCGGAAATCGGCTGGGGCGGATTTTGGAACACGATTACCGAACCCAATGTCTTGGCGGCCGTCTGGCTGAGTTTGCGGATGTCGTTTTATGCGATGTTGACCAATATCGTGTTCGGCACGTTGGTCGCCTGGGTATTGGTGCGCTATGAATTTCCGGGCAAAGGGTTGGTAAACGCTTTGGTCGATTTGCCGTTTGCGCTGCCGACGGCGGTAACAGGCATTGCGTTGGCAACCCTGTATGCGCCCAATGGCTGGATAGGCCGTTTTTTCGAACCTTGGGGTATCAAAATCGCCTTTACGCCCGTCGGCATTTGGATTGCGCTGATTGTCGTCAGCCTGCCCTTTATCGTCCGCGCCGTGCAGCCGGTATTGGAAGAATTATCGGGCGAGTATGAAGAAGCGGCGGCGACTTTAGGCGCAAGCCGTTGGACTACGTTCCGCCGCGTCCTTTTGCCTGAAATCACACCGGCCCTGTTGACCGGTGCAGGCATGATGTTTGCCCGCTCTACCGGCGAATACGGCTCGGTCATCTTTATCGCGGGCAATATTCCGATGGTGTCTGAAATCCTGCCCTTGATTATTACCGGCAAGCTGGAGCAATACGATGCTCAGGGCGCGTCTGCCGTTGCTCTGTTTATGCTGATGATTTCGTTTGTCATCCTGCTGATTTTAAACATTATGCAATGGACTTTAAGCCGCCGCGCCGGAGCAAGGGTTTAACAAACAACAGGCCGTCTGAAACATTAAGCAAACATTTTTCAGACGGCCCAAACGGATACAAGAATAAATCGAGACTACCCTACCATGAAAACCCATTCCACCAATCCAAATTTGAGCGAACCGCGTTGGCTGCGCGTATTGCTGACCGCTACCGCCTTGGGCTTTCTGCTGCTGATGCTGGTCGTGCCTTTGGTTGCCGTATTCTATGAAGCCTTAAAAGGCGGTTGGGATTTATACCTGCAATCTCTGACCGATCCCGAAGCATGGTCTGCCATCAAATTAACGCTGATTACCGCGCTGATTGTCGTTCCCGTCAATACCGTATTGGGCGTGGCGATGGCGTGGCTGCTGACCCGTTTTGATTTTCGCGGCAAGCAGTTGCTGACCACCCTGCTCGATTTGCCGTTTTCCGTATCGCCCGTGGTAGCTGGTTTGATGTTCGTCTTATTGTTCGGTGCGCACACTGCATTGGGCGGCTGGCTCGAAGCACAAGGCATACAGATTATCTTCGCCATCCCCGGCATTATTTTGGCGACGCTGTTCGTTACCTTCCCCTTTGTCGCGCGCGAAATCATTCCGTTAATGCAGGCGCAGGGTGACAGCGAAGAACAAGCAGCACTGATTCTCGGCGCAAGCGGCTGGCAGATGTTTTGGCGCGTTACCCTGCCCAACATCAAATGGGCGCTGCTCTACGGCATCATTCTTACCAACGCCCGCGCGATGGGCGAATTCGGCGCGGTCAGCGTGGTATCGGGGCACATCCGCGGCGAAACCAACACCATCCCGCTTTTGGTCGAAATCTTCTACAACGAATACAACTTCACCGGCGCATTCGCCCTCTCCGGCGTATTGGCACTTTTAGCCTTGGCCACCTTGCTGGTGCAAAACATCATTACCAAATTACAAGATAAAAAACTCGCCGCCGCCGAAAGGAACGCAGCATGAGCATCACCATTCAAAACTTAAACAAACACTTCGGCAGTTTCCACGCGCTGAAAAACATCAACCTCAACGTCCCCACCGGCAAACTCGTTTCCCTGCTCGGCCCATCTGGCTGCGGCAAAACCACGCTTCTGCGCATCATCGCCGGACTGGAAAACGCCGACGGCGGCCAAATTCTCTTTGACGGCCAAGACGTAACCGCCAAACACGTCCGCGAGCGCAAAGTCGGTTTCGTGTTCCAACACTACGCCCTCTTCCGCCACATGAACGTGTTTGACAACGTTGCTTTCGGTTTGACTGTATTGCCCAAGTCCGAACGTCCGTCCAAAGAACAAATCCGCGCCAAAGTCGAAGAATTGCTGAAACTCGTGCAGCTCTCCCACCTCGCCAAATCCTATCCGCACCAGCTCTCCGGCGGCCAACGCCAACGCATCGCCCTTGCCCGTGCCCTCGCCGTCGAACCGAAACTCCTGCTTTTGGACGAACCCTTCGGTGCGTTGGATGCCAAAGTACGCAAAGAATTGCGTACCTGGCTGCGCGACATCCATCACAACTTGGGCGTAACCAGCATTCTGGTGACGCACGACCAAGAAGAAGCCCTTGAAGTTTCCGACGAAATCGTCGTTATGAACCACGGCAAAATCGAGCAAACCGGCAGCGCCGAAGCCATTTACCGCAAACCCGAAAACGCCTTTGTTACCGAGTTCCTCGGCGAAACCGACGCATTTGAAGGACGCATCGAAAAAGGCATCTGGCACTACAACGGCTTCGCGTGGAAATTGGACGCACAATACAAATGGCAGGAACAAACCGCCATCGGCTACATCCGACCACACGAATGGCAACTTGCCGCCGAAAACGAAACCCCGATGATTCGTGCCAAAATCGAAAAAATCCACGCCGTCGGCGCATTGACGCATATTCTGGTAAAACACGACAAACAAGACGTACATATCACGTTGGCTGGCAGCGATGCCGCGCGTTACCAAATCACCGAAGGCAAAGAATTGAGGCTGATTCCGAAACAGGTTTATGTCTTTTCTCAAAACGAGCTGATTGAATATTCGATTTGAGACTAAAGCATAAGGCCGTCTGAAAATCTGCTTTCAGACGGCCTTTCATCTTATTTAAACCTGCCAATCAATCGGCTCTAAATCATGCGCCTGCAAATAAGCGTTTGCCTGCGAAAAATGTTTGCAGCCGAAAAAGCCGCGATAGGCCGATAAAGGCGAAGGGTGCGGCGCGGTCAGTACCAAATGGCGGTTGCGGTCGATAAACGCACCTTTCTTCTGCGCATGGCTGCCCCACAGCATAAAGACTAAATGCTCGCGTTCCTTATCCAATTGTCGGATGACTTCATCGGTAAACGCCTCCCAGCCAAAAGTCGCATGAGAATGCGCCACACCGGCACGGACAGTCAACACCGTGTTCAATAGCAACACGCCCTGTTCCGCCCAATGCTGCAAATAGCCGTGTTGCGGAATCTGAAAGCCCTCAATATCCGTCGCCAACTCTTTATAAATATTGACCAACGACGGCGGCACCGCAATTTCAGGCTGGACGGAAAATGCCAAACCATGCGCCTGACCCGCACCGTGATACGGGTCTTGCCCCAAAATCACTACTTTTACATTTCCGAATTCAGTCGTCCGAAAGGCATTGAATACATCGCGCTCAGGCGGATAAACGGTTATCCCCGCCTGCCTTTCGTGGCGAACCTTCTCCAAAATCTTTTGAAAATACGCCTTTTCTTTTTCCGCACCAATCGCCTCGTGCCAAGTTTGCATTATTTGTCGCTCCGTTTTTGAATGGGCTTATTATAAAGGATATGCTGCATAACGATATGGTTTGTTGCCGCCACCGGACTGAAGATTATCGACAGCAACAAGCCTAAAGCGTCATAATAGCATTATGAATCAGGCCGTCTGAAAACCTGATACGGCTTTTCAGACGGCCTTTTTATATCGTTCGATTTTTATATGAATACACAAACTATCAAAACCTATCTTGTCGGCGGCGCCGTCCGCGATCATCTTTTAGGCCTGCCCGTCAAAGACCGCGATTGGGTAGTCGTCGGTGCAGATGCGCAAACCATGTTGGCTCAGGGTTATCAGCCAGTTGGCAAGGATTTCCCTGTCTTTCTCCATCCGGACAGCCACGAAGAATACGCCCTCGCCCGTACCGAACGCAAAACCGCCAAAGGCTATGTCGGATTCAGTTTTCATGCCGATAAAGACGTTACGCTGGAACAAGACCTGATGCGCCGCGACCTGACCATCAATGCCATGGCTCAGGATTCAGACGGCACGATCATCGATCCCTTTGGCGGACAACAAGACTTAGCGGACGGCATCCTGCGCCACGTTTCGCCCGCCTTTGCCGAAGATCCCGTGCGGATTTTGCGTATCGCCCGTTTTGCCGCGCGTTATGGGTTTCAAATTGCCGATGAAACCATGTTGCTGATGCGACAAATGGTAGAAAACGGCGAAGCGGATGCCTTGGTTGCCGAACGCGTCTGGCAGGAATTGGCCAAAGGCTTGATGGAGAAAAATCCGCGCAAAATGATTGAAGTTTTACGCGAATGCGGCGCACTCAAAGTCTTGCTGCCCGAGCTTGACTCCCTTTTCGGCGTACCGCAACGCGCCGACTATCATCCCGAAATCGACAGCGGTATCCATACGCTGATGGTTGTACAACGGGCCGCCGAAATGAATCTGTCCCTTGCCGAACGCTATGCCGCCCTATTGCACGACTTGGGCAAGGCAAAAACACCGGCCGATATCCTGCCGAAACACTACGAACACGACATCAACGGCGTCGAACCCGTCCGCGAAGTCAATCAACGCCTGCGCGCGCCCAAACACTGCGCCGAGCTTGCCGAACTCGTCTGCCGCTGGCACATCATGTTCCACCAAGTCGGGCAGTTCAAAAGCAAAACCATTTTGAAGGTTTTGAAAAAAACCGACGCATTCCGCCGCCCCGAACGTTTTCAGACGGCCTTAAACGTCTGCGTGGCCGACAAACAAGGCCGTCTGAACCTTGAAGACACCCCCTATCCGCAACGCGAACACTGGCTGGCTTTACTTGAGGCCGCCAACCAAGTAGATGCAGGCAAAATCGCCACCGAGTGCCGAGCGCAAGGAAAAGCGCACCTTATCGCCGAAGAAATCGACCGAGCACGTTTGGCGCAAATTACACCGCTGCAAAAAGCGTATCAGGCAGACAAGTTAGGAGGCTATTGATGACATCTTCTCGTTATAAAATCAATCACACTCCCGAGGGCATTACTGTTTCTGCTCGTGTTGTACATGACTCGCAGGAAATTGGTTCTACTGCGGTATTTCTTATATTTTCCTTTGCGCTTACATGCATCGCGCCGTTTTACCTTGAAGAGCATTATTTCACTAATTTAGAAGCTATTCTCATCCCTTTACTTTTTACTTTCTACTTAGTGGGTTCGCTTGTTTACTGCCTTCTTTGGCAACTTTTCGGACCTGAAAACATCAAGATCCGTAACCATACTCTGTCTCATGGTTATACCTTATTCTCCATTGGGCGTTGGCGTAGTTTTCCGTTGTCAGAAATCTCCGAATGGCATTCTTGTGACCATATTCCCAAAGCTCCTGTTGCACAAGGAAGGAAACAGAGGTTGCCAAATGAAAACCTCTACCAAAATGGTATGAAACGAAAAATTCACAATGTCCCCAATATTTTACGTATCCAAAAATGTGGGCAAGGCGCATGGGCTTTCGACTATCAGGGAAAAACCATACGTATCGGCAATTTTTTTGATAGTCGCGATTTTCAGACAGTCAATATTGAATTGAACAGATTTATCCCCACATCCGCCAAAGCCCGTCAACTTAAAGACGCCCTTTGAAACAGCCACCACAATATCCGCTATAATCCGCATCTTGACCATCTTATTTCAACAATAAAATCATGACCATCCAGACCGATTTACTTCACGAAAAAATCAGCAATGAAGATTATCAACGCCTCATTGTCAAACACAGCGAATCTTTCAGCGACGGCGAAATCCGCCTATTGAATGAGATTTTGGAAAAATTTGAATTTGATGTCGTACAGGAGCAGGCATTGGCGCAAGCGGTGATGCAGCAGGTGCGCTTTGACCCCAACGCCTACCATATCGACAGCGACGATGAAGACACAACCGGCATCTGTCCGCACTGCATCAATCCGCCCATGCCGCCCCTGCGCGATTATCTGGTTTGGCGAGAAACACGCGGCTAAAAATTTTCCTAATCGATTTTGATAAGTTACTAACCATTCGCTATCGAATAAGGCCGTCTGAACAGGTGTCATCGTTACATTTGTTCAGACGGCCTTTTGTAAATAAATGTTCACAATTAGGATAAATCAGTATAATCTGCGCCGTTTGAATTTTCTTCGGAGCTTTTATGAATCAGCTTAAAACGGCGGTAGCCGGTGCGCAGATTTTGTTTGTCGCATTCGGTGCCATGGTGCTTGTGCCGCTTCTGACGGGACTGAACCCGGCTTTGGCATTATTGGGCGCAGGCTTGGGCACGTTGTTGTTCCAATTGGTTACCAAACGTAAAGTGCCGATTTTCCTCGGCTCTTCTTTTGCCTTTATTGCACCGATTATCTACTCCATCGGCGAATGGGGCCTGCCTTCTACCATGTTCGGCCTGTTTGCAGCCGGCTTCATGTACTTTGTTTTTGCCGCATTGATCAGATGGCGCGGTCTGGATGCGGTACACAAACTGTTGCCACCCGTGGTTATCGGCCCGGTGATTATGGTAATCGGCTTGTCCGTGGCCGCCGCAGCCAGCAGCATGGCCATGGGTCAATCAGGCGGCAAGCAGGTCATCGACTATATCGATTCGCTGATCCTGTCCGGCTTTACCTTTGCGGTAACCGTCATCGTTTCTGTCTTCGGCAGCAAAATGATGAAGCTGATTCCGATTCTGATCGGCGTGGCTTCCGGCTATGTGTTGGCTTTAATCATGGGCTTGGTCGACACCGGCACCATCATCAACGCTCCTTGGTTTGCCGTCCCTCATTTTGAAACGCCTCAAGTCAACTGGCAGGCTGCCTTGTTTATGTTGCCCGTTGCCATCGCCCCGGCCATCGAACACATCGGCGGCATTATGGCCATCGGTAATGTAACCGGCAAAAACTACACTAAAGACCCGGGCTTGGACAAAACCCTCGCCGGCGACGGCTTGGGCGTCTGCGTGGCCGGTTTGATCGGCGGCCCTCCTGTGACCACTTACGGCGAAGTAACCGGCGCGGTGATGATTACTAAAAACAGCAACCCCGTCATCATGACCTGGGCGGCAATTTTTGCGATTTGTATGGCGTTTTTCGGTAAGTTCAACGCGTTTTTGGCTTCGATTCCTATGCCGGTTATGGGCGGTATTATGTTGCTGCTGTTCGGTACTATCGCTTCTTTGGGCATCAAAACATTGATTGATGCGAAAGTCGATTTGATGCAGCCGAAAAACCTGGTTATCGTCAGCTCCGTATTGACGACCGGTATCGGCGGTATGATTATCAAAGTAGGTACTTTGAGCTTCGCCGGTGTAGGTTTGTGCGCCGTATTGGCCATTATCCTGAACTGTGTTTTGCCCAATACAAAATCAGAAGAAGCATAAATAGTTTGCTCATAAACTCAAAGGCCGTCTGAAAATGAGATTTCAGACGGCCTTTTGATCATTACGCTTTATACAATGAAAAATGCCGGAGAATCAATCATCTCCGGCATTTTTGAATAAGGTGGCGAGCCGAACCCCCGGCACTGGCTCATCAGAGTGGGCTGCTGGCTTCCGCCCCTGACCCGGTGTTCCGAATTCCCATGCGGGGAGACCCGCCATAGAAGAAACGCATTATAGCGGTTTTACAGAAAAACTCAAGCGATAAAATCTGTCAGGCCGTCTGAAAACCATCTACATGACAAGATTGTAAACAAAATTACCTAGTTGAAAATCATTCGCATTGAAATGTTTATCGTCTTTTACATTGAAAAATATCGAAAATTACACTACATTAACACATCACGCCATTAAGAAGAAATCGTATTTTTCAGACGGCCTTTAATATAAAAACATTATACCTATCAACGGAACTCAACCATGACCACGACTACCGCCCCGCAGCGTATTCGGGAAATTCCCTACAACTATACTTCCTACACCGACCGCGAAATCGTCATCCGCCTGTTGGGCGATGAGGCGTGGCAGATTCTGCAGGACTTGCGCGGACAGCGCAGGACGGGGCGTTCGGCGCGGATGTTGTTTGAAGTGTTGGGCGATATTTGGGTGGTCGTGCGCAATCCGTATCTGGTTGATGATTTGCTGGAACACCCGAAACGTCGCGCCGCACTGGTACGGGAAATGCGCCACCGGTTGAACGAAATCCGCAAACGCCGCGACGACAATCCGCAAGTCGATGTATTGGTTGCGGCGGCGGAAAAGGCAGTCGAGCGTTTTGACGGCAGCTTTGACGAAACGCGCCAAAAACGGCGGCAGATTTTGGAACGTTTAAGCAAAATCACCAAGCCGCACAATATTATGTTTGACGGGCTGGCTCGGGTAACGCACGTTACCGATGCGACCGACTGGCGCGTCGAATATCCGTTTGTCGTCGTCAATCCCGACACGGAGGCGGAAGTCGCGCCTTTGGTGCGCGCCTTAATCGAGCTGGATTTGGTCATTATCCCGCGCGGCGGCGGCACGGGTTATACCGGCGGTGCCGTGCCTTTGGATGCCATGAGCGCGGTCATCAATACGGAAAAGCTGGACAAACATCGCGGCGTCGAATTTGTCGAACTGGCGGGCTTGGACGGAAAGCATCCGATTATCCATTGCGGCGCGGGCGTGGTAACGCGGCGGGTAGAAGAAACCGCGCATCAGGCGGGTTTGGTGTTCGCCGTCGATCCGACTTCTGCCGACGCGTCCTGCGTGGGCGGCAATGTGGCGATGAACGCGGGCGGCAAAAAAGCCGTGCTGTGGGGTACTGCCTTGGACAACCTCGCCTACTGGAACATGGTCAACCCGCAGGGCGAATGGCTACGCATCGAGCGCGTGCGCCACAATTTCGGCAAAATTCACGATGAAGAAACCGCCGTGTTCGACGTTCACACGCTGGATTCAGACGGCCTCAATGTCGTTAAAACCGAACGCTTGGAAATTCCCGGCCACAAATTCCGCAAAGTCGGTTTGGGCAAAGACGTTACCGACAAATTCTTGAGCGGCCTGCCCGGCGTGCAAAAAGAAGGCACGGACGGCATCATTACCAGCGTTGCCTTCGTGTTGCACAAAATGCCGAAATACACGCGCACCGTGTGTATGGAGTTTTTCGGCACAGTCGCCACCGCCACGCCTTCTATCGTCGAAATCCGAGATTTCCTGCTCGCCCACGACAGCGTTCAGCTGGCGGGTTTGGAGCATTTGGACTGGCGTTATGTCCGCGCCGTCGGCTACGCCACCAAAGCGGCAGGTAAAGGGCGACCGAAAATGGTCTTGCTGGCGGACGTGGTTTCAGACGACGAAGCTGCCGTGCAGGCAGCTGCCGAACACATCTGCGAACTTGCCCGCGCCCGCGACGGCGAAGGCTTTATCGCCGTATCGCCCGAAGCGCGCAAAACCTTCTGGCTCGACCGCAGCCGCACCGCCGCCATCGCCAAACACACCAACGCCTTTAAAATCAACGAAGACGTGGTGATTCCTCTGGAGCGGCTGGGCGAGTATTCGGACGGTATCGAACGCATCAACATCGAGCTTTCCATTCAAAACAAACTCAAACTCTGTGCTGAATTAGAGCAATATCTGTCAGGCAAACTCCCCATCGACAAAATGGGCACGGACCTGCCGACCGCCGAACTTTTAGGTGAACGCGGCAAACACGCCCTTGCCCACGTTTCCGCCGTCAAAGAGCGTTGGGACTGGTTGCTTGCCCATCTCGATACGCCGCTTGCCGACTACAAAGCCCGCTACGGCGCAGCCGTCCATGCCGCGTCCGAAGCAAAAGACGACGAGAGCTGTTTCACCGCATTCCGCGACTTCCGCCTGCGCGTGTCCGTCAAAGAAGACGTAATGAAACCGCTCGCCGAAATCTTCAGCGGCAAAACCGACACCAAAATCATCGAAGGCTTGGGTAAAATCCACGCCAAAACCGTGCGCGGCAGAGTCTTCGTCGCCCTGCACATGCACGCCGGCGACGGCAACGTCCACACCAACATCCCAGTCAATTCAGACGACGCCCAAATGCTTCAGACCGCCTACCGTTCGGTCGAGCGCATCATGAAACTCGCCCGCTCGCTCGGCGGCGTGATTTCCGGCGAACACGGCATCGGCATCACCAAGCTCGAATTTCTGACCGATGAAGACTTGCAGCCGTTTTGGAACTACAAAAACCAAGTCGATCCCAAACACACCTTCAACCGCCACAAACTGATGAAAGGCTCAGACTTACGCAACGCCTACACGCCGTCGTTCGAGCTTTTGGGTGCAGAATCGCTGATTATGGAAAAATCAGATCTCGGCACCATCGCCGATTCCATCAAAGACTGCCTGCGCTGCGGCAAATGCAAACCCGTCTGCTCCACCCACGTTCCGCGCGCCAACCTGTTGTACAGCCCGCGCAACAAAATCCTTGGCGTGGGGCTCTTGACCGAAGCCTTCTTATACGAAGAGCAAACCCGCCGCGGCGTTTCCATCAAACACTTCGAAGAACTCATGGACATCGGCGACCACTGTACCGTGTGCCACCGCTGCGTCAAACCCTGCCCCGTCAACATCGACTTCGGCGACGTAACCGTAGCCATCCGCAACTACCTTGCCGATTCCGGCCACAAACGCTTTGCACCCGCTGCATCGATGGGTATGGCGTTTTTGAACGCCACCGGCCCTAAAACCATCAAAGCCCTGCGCGCCGCCATGATACAGACCGGCTTCCCTGCGCAGAACTTCGCCTACAAAATCGGCAAACTTCTTCCAATCGGCACCAAAAAGCAAAAAGCCGAACCTAAAGCCACGGTCGGCACCGCCCCGGTCAAAGAACAAATCATCCACTTCATCAACCGTCCTTTGCCCAAAAGCGTGCCCGCCAAAACACCGCGCTCCATGCTCGGCATCGAAGACGACAAAAGCATCCCCATCATACGCAATCCCGCCGCGCCTGAAGATGCCGAAGCCGTGTTCTACTTCCCCGGCTGCGGTTCCGAACGCCTGTTCAGCCAAATCGGACTCGCCGTCCAAGCCATGCTCTGGCACGTCGGCGTACAAACCGTCCTGCCGCCCGGCTATATGTGTTGCGGCTATCCGCAAGACGCAGGCGGCAACAAAGCTAAAGCTGAAGAAATGAGCACCAACAACCGCGTCGCCTTCCACCGCATGGCAAACACCCTCAACTACCTCGACATCAAAACAGTCGTCGTCAGTTGCGGCACCTGCTACGACCAGCTCGAAAAATACCGCTTCGAAGAAATCTTCCCCGGTTGCCGCATCATCGACATCCACGAATACCTGCTCGAAAAAGGCGTGCAACTGAACGGCGTGAAAGGCCAGCAATACCTCTACCACGACCCCTGCCACACACCCATCAAAACTATGAACGCCACCCAAATGGCAAGCAGCCTCATGGGGCAGAAAGTCGTCTTAAGCGACCGCTGCTGCGGCGAATCCGGCATGTTCGCCGTCAAACGCCCCGACATCGCCACCCAAGTCAAATTCCGCAAACAGGAAGAAATCGAGAAAAACCTCAAAGAGCTGCCGCAAGGCGAACCCGTCAAAATGCTCACCACCTGCCCCGCCTGCCTGCAAGGCCTAAGCCGCTACGCCGACGACAACGACATGCCCGCCGACTACATCGTCATCGAAATGGCGAAACATATTCTCGGCGAAAACTGGCTGGACGAGTTCGTAAAAAAAACCAACAACGGCGGCGTAGAAAAAGTGTTGCTTTAAACTTTGTGCTGCAATAAAGGCCGTCTGAAATTCATTTTCAGACGGCCTCTTATTTAATAGAAATAAAAATAAGATAATACAATCAATTACTATCAGTCATTCAACACCAGCACTATTCAATAAAAAATAAAACCTGAGGCTTTTATCCCCCAGGTTTTATTTTCAAGCCTTATGCTTTTTCTTGCTGACGTTTTCTTTCTGCCATCATCTCATGCAATGTTTGCTTGGCAGGTTTCATCGGAACATGGTTATTGGTCCAGCTTAACTGCTTGCTTGGCGTCAATGCACGGAATTTGGTAGCCGCCCAACCGAATGCTCGATAAGCCTTACTGCCGCTAAAAATGCCGTTAAACGTACGCCACGCCATTTGCTCGCCGAAGGTATGCGATGCGCCTTGACCACGGATAGGATGAGGAACGGTTTCTGTTGGCGAACGTTGTGCTTCAACGCGCAGACGTTGCATTTGTTCGGTAATCGGAATGCGTACCGGGCAAACTTCGACACAGGCGCCGCACATGGTACATGCAGTCGGCAGATCGCGTGTCGCATCCAAGCCCAACAAATGCGGAGAGATAATCTCGCCAATCGGACCGGGATAGGTTGTGCCATATGCCGCGCCACCGATACGGGTATAAACCGGACAGTGGTTCATGCATGCACCGCAGCGGATACATTGCAAGGTACGGCGCATTTGATCTTCTGCATACGCTTGGCTACGGCCGTTGTCGAGCAGAACCAAGTGCATTTCCTGCGGACCGTCCAGTTCTTCGCTACGGCGTGGGCCGGTAATCATATTGAAATAAGTGGTAATGTTCTGACCGATGGCGGAGCGCGGAAGCAGACTGTACAAAGGCGGAACATCCGACAGCTTCGCAACCACTTTTTCAATACCGGTAATGGCGATGTGCACAGGCGGCACAGTGGTACTCAAGCGGCCGTTACCTTCGTTTTCAACCAGACACAAAGTGCCTGTTTCTGCAACGGCAAAGTTCACACCACTCAAACCGACATCAGCAGTGCTGTAAATATCACGCAAGGCTTTACGCGCAAATCCGGTCAGTTGGTCCACGTCGTCAGTTAACGGCGTACCGAGGTTTTGATGGAAAAGCTCGCTCACCTGCTCTTTGGTCTTGTGAATGGCAGGCATCACGATATGGGTTGGCTTCTCGCCGGCCATTTGAACGATAAACTCGCCCAAGTCGCTCTCAACCGCTTTGATGCCCCGGTCTTGCAGATAATGGTTCAGCTCGATTTCTTCGCTGACCATAGATTTGCCTTTTACCATCAGCTTACCGTTTTTATCGGTAATGATGTTGTGAATGATTTGGCAGGCTTTGGCCGGTGTTTCCGCCCAGTGGACTTTAACGCCCAACTTGGTCAGGTTTGCTTCTAATTGTTCCAATAATGCAGGCAATTTGGACAAAGAACGCTGACGGACGTGTTCACATAAATCCCGCAGGCTTTGCAGCTCTTCTTCATCTGTCAAAACAGCTTTGCGCTTGGTCATCAGCATATCCATCGCCGTACGCAAGCTTTTACGCAGAGGCTTGTCTTGCAAAGAAATCGCGGCGTTTTGCTTGAACGTTTCCGGCTTCATATGGAATTTAATGGTTTGGGAACTCATGCTTTTTCCTCCAAATCGGCAGGGGAAATATGATCAGGCAGAACGGCCAAAACCACCAAATCACGCGGGCCGTGTGCACCATAGGCCAAAGTCAATTGGATATCGGCAGTCTTAGACGGGCCGGAAATCAAAATAACGTTGGTAGGCATACCTTTTTCTACCAGTTTTTCGCCTTCAACAGCATTATGGAATTCGTTGTACATTTTGCTGGTGTCAAACAGGCAGAAATGCACAGGCGGTACCAAACTCAAACTACGCGGCTCCAAAGGACTGGACTCCAGCATAATCGTGCCAGTACGGGCAATACCGCATTTAGAGCCACTAAATCCGGCCTCAATATCGGCAAAAAATTCGTTTTTCCAGTCGTCGATTTTTCGCTCAAAACCGCGCGGTTCGATATCGGTATCGGCCAAAGCTGCACGAGCCAGCTGGCCGTGTTCTGTTTCCAATGGCAGCAGAATGTTTTTCAAACCTTTGCCTTCGGCTGCTTGGCGAAATACTTGCGGCCAATTGGTTTTGGTAACCCAATAGATTTCTGTTTTGACGGCACGCATGGCAGCCGCCCAATGTTTCAAGCGTTCAACATCGTTAGCCCAAGAAACACCCATTTCACGGTAATAATCGAAAACCGGCGGCTCTTCCATTGGTAAGGCATCGGCTTTTTTCAATTTCGCCAAAATATTTTCGCGCGCGCTCATGCTTTACCTCCGGTACGCTCCAACAGGAAGGATGCAATGTGTTTCGGACGTGGCATATTCGGTTCGTCTTTGGCAATTTTGCCACCGATATTCATCATGCAGCCGCAGTCCGCGCTAATGATTTCGGTCGCGCCGGTTTCTTTCAGTGCGGCAACTTTGTCGGTTACCATTGCGCCGGAAATATCGGCTTGTTTGACAGAGAATGTACCGCCAAAACCGCAGCACTCGCTTTCATGATCGTGAACGATACGCTCGACATTTTCCATGCCGTCAATCAGCTGCCAGCCTGACAAATGAACATTCATCTCGCGACGCGCCGCGCAAGAAGTATGAACGGCCACCTTAACCGGCTCGCCTTTATCTTCAGGTTTGTAACCGATGGCCAGTAGGAAGTGGGTAAATTCAATGATACGGTTGGCGCAATCAATGGCTTTTTGCTCGTACTCGGTACCTTTGAACAAAGTCGGCCAGTGGTGTTTCATCATACCGCCGCAAGAACCGGACGGTACGACAATCGGCCAATTTTCCGGGAATAAATCCAATTGGGCTTTGGCCACATCAAAAGCTTCTTTCGGATGGCCGGACGAATAGGCAGGTTGGCCGCAGCAGCTTTGCTCCATTGGATAGTGGACGCGGATGCCTTGTTGCTCGATTAAGGTGATGGCATCCATACCCGCTTCCGGCATAAAGATATCGAGAACGCAAGTACCGAAGAAATAAACATCAGTTGGCTTGCTGTCGTATACAGTGATTTGTGGTGGTTTGATTGCGCTCATTTTTTTAGAACGGGACAACCCGTTTTCTTGTGTAAAAATTAAGATGGGTACTTTAAGTAATTGCTTGTAACGGGTCAAGTCTAATTTTAAAAAATAATATTAAACAAGCATGACAAATCAGACAAACACCTTTCCCTTATTAACTTGATAATCTACATAATAACCACTATCAAATAAGATAGATCATGGATTCATTCAATAATAAACAAGTATTTTTTTGAGTTTCTTCTTTGCAATAAGATACTCTGCCAACCATACAATCTTGATTTACATCAGAAGTCATGAAAATAATCGATATTTCCCAAATTTCGAGAAGACAGATGACCCTCTATGCCGTGCTTATGTTTCAGACGGCCATATGAGAACAAAGGATATCTAAGGCAATAAAAATAAAAGTTTTTCTTAAAAGTTCAGGCCGTCTGAAACATGACTGCGGCTAAAGGCCATATTCTTTTTATTCAACCTTACTTTCAATCAAAATCAAACACTTGAAAATCCTACTCAATAGCCTTGAAAACCCTAGGCACACTCAAACACTTCCAGTATCATTGAGGCAGTTTCTTGACGCAAAATTACAGTCTTGGCCGCCCACAATCGGCATGGATTTGCAAAAGAAGTGAAACCAAGCTTCAAAACAATTTCACCTTAACTTCGGAGTAGGCATTATGTTGACCCAGACTCAACAGGTTGATTTGACCTTGCATCACCTTAAAGAACGCACCCTATCGATATACACTCCCGAACAGCGTGCAAGCATCGAGGCATCTGAAGACTGGAAACAGTTTGACAGACGGCTTGAAGAACACTTTCCAAAACTGATGCACGAGCTGGACAACGTTTACAACAACAACGAAGCCGTCCTCCCCATGCTGGAGCAACTGATTGCCCAAGCATGGCAAAGTTATTCCCAACGCAACGCATCTTTAAAAGATATTGATATCGCGCTCGAAAACGATCCTGACTGGATTTTATCCAACAAACAGGTCGGCGGCGTGTGCTACGTCGATTTATTTGCAGGCAATCTGCAAGGCTTGAAAGCCAAAATTCCTTATTTCCAAGAATTGGGCCTGACCTATCTGCACCTGATGCCCCTGTTTAAATGTCCTGAAGGCAAAAGCGATGGCGGCTATGCAGTCAGCAGCTACCGCGATGTCAATCCGGCTTTGGGTACGATAGACGACTTGCGCGATGTCATTGCCGCTTTGCACGAAGCAGGCATTTCCGCCGTTGTCGATTTCATCTTCAACCACACTTCCAACGAACACGAATGGGCAAAACGCTGCGCCGCCGGCGATCCGCTCTACGACAATTTCTACTACATTTTCCCTGACCGTTGGATGCCCGACCAATACGACCGCACCCTGCGCGAAATCTTCCCCGACCAACACCCGGGCGGCTTCTCACAACTGGAAGACGGACGCTGGGTATGGACAACGTTCAATTCCTTCCAATGGGACTTGAATTACAGCAACCCATGGGTATTCCGCGCCATGGCAGGCGAAATGATGTTCCTTGCCAACTTGGGCGTTGATATTCTGCGCATGGATGCCGTTGCCTTTATTTGGAAACAAATGGGCACAAGCTGCGAAAACCTGCCTCAGGCACACGCCCTGATTCGTGCGTTTAACTCCGTCATGCGTATTGCCGCCCCGGCCGTGTTCTTCAAATCCGAAGCCATCGTCCACCCCGACCAAGTTGTCCAATACATCAGCCAAGACGAATGCCAAATCGGCTACAACCCATTGCAAATGGCATTGTTATGGAACACGCTTGCCACGCGCGAAGTCAACCTGCTCCATCAGGCACTGACCTACCGCCACAACCTGCCCGACCACACTGCATGGGTCAACTACGTCCGCAGCCATGACGACATCGGCTGGACCTTTGCGGATGAGGACGCATGGCAGTTCGGCATCCACGGCTACGACCACCGACAATTCCTCAACCGCTTCTTCGTCAACCATTTTGACGGCAGCTTCGCGCGCGGTGTACCGTTCCAATACAACCCCAACACTGGCGACTGCCGTGTCAGCGGTACAGCCGCAGCATTGGTTGGTTTGGCTCAAAATGACCCGTATGCCGTTGACCGCATCAAACTTTTGTACAGCATCGCTCTGAGTACCGGCGGTCTGCCGCTGATTTACTTGGGTGACGAAGTGGGTACGCTCAACGATGACGACTGGTCGCAAGACAGCAATAAGAGCGACGACAGCCGCTGGGCACACCGTCCTCGTTATAATGAAGAGTTGTACAACCAACGCCATGACAGCTCGACCACTGCCGGTCAAATCTTCCAAGGTTTGCGCCATATGATTGCCATTCGCCAAAGCAATCCGCGCTTTGACGGCGGCAAGTTGGTTACCTTCAATACCAACAACAAACACATCATCGGCTATATGCGCAACAACGCACTATTGGCATTCGGCAACTTCAGCGAACATCCGCAAACCATCAGTGCGCATACGCTGCAAGCCATGCCGTTTAAAGCACACGATTTGATCAGCGGTCAAACCGTTTCCCTGAATCAGGATTTGGTACTGCAACCCTATCAAGTCATGTGGCTTGAAATTGCATAAGCCGAAATTTTGATACACCACTCAAGGCCGTCTGAACAAATCAGCGTTCAGACGGCCTTTTAAGAAACTAAGATGTATTTTGTATTTTGGGCAGTTTCGCTTAGAATGCATGCTTTAATACCAGATGACACACTAAAAATCAGGAGTAAAAATCCATGTTGAAAAAATTCGTACTTGGCACCATCGCTGCAGTAGTTTTGGCTGCTTGCGGCGGCGAAAGCAGCAACTCAGCTTCTTCTGCACCGGCCCAATCCGGCGCGGCCTCCGGCTCACTGATTGAGCGTATCAACAACAAAGGTACCATCACTGTCGGCACAGAGGGCACTTACGCACCCTTCACCTACCATGATAAAGACGGCAAATTGACCGGCTACGATGTCGAAGTTACCCGCGCCGTTGCCGACAAATTGGGCGTAAAAGTCGAATTTAAAGAAACACAATGGGACTCCATGATGGCAGGTTTGAAAGCCGGCCGTTTCGACGTGGTTGCCAACCAAGTCGGCCTAACCAGCCCTGAACGTCAAGCAACTTTTGACAAATCCGAGCCTTACAGCTGGAGCGGTGCTGTATTGGTTGCACGCAAAGACAGCAACATCAAATCCATCGACGACATCAAAGGCGTGAAAACCGCACAATCCCTGACCAGCAACTATGGCGAAAAAGCCAAAGCGGCAGGAGCTGAACTTGTACCGGTAGACGGCTTGGCGCAATCCCTGACCTTGATTGAACAAAAACGTGCCGATGCAACTCTGAACGACGAATTGGCGGTATTGGACTACCTGAAGAAAAATCCGAATGCCGGCGTGAAAATCGTTTGGTCTGCACCGGCTAACGAAAAAGTCGGCTCCGGCTTGATTGTCAATAAAGGCAACGATGAAGCATTGGCTAAATTCAGCACAGCCATGAACGAACTGAAAGCCGACGGCACGCTGAAAAAACTGGGCGAACAATTCTTCGGAAAAGACATCAGTGTTAAATAATTTCCTTGCCTCTCTGCCGTTTATGACGGAAACACGCGCTGATATGCTCATCAGCGCGTTTTGGCCCATGGTCAAAGCCGGCTTCGCAGTATCTTTGCCTTTGGCGATCGCTTCTTTCGTTATCGGCATGATTATTGCCGTAGCAGTTGCTTTGGTGCGGATCATGCCCTCCGGTGGTGTTTTCCAAAAATGCTTGCTGAAGCTGGTAGAATTTTATATTTCCGTCATTCGCGGTACGCCGCTTTTGGTGCAGTTGGTCATCGTATTCTATGGTTTGCCTTCCGTCGGCATCTATATCGATCCGATTCCTGCCGCCATCATCGGCTTTTCGCTCAATGTCGGCGCATACGCTTCCGAAACCATACGCGCGGCAATCTTGTCCGTACCTAAAGGCCAATGGGAAGCCGGTTTCTCCATCGGTATGACCTATATGCAGACGTTCCGCCGCATTATCGCGCCACAGGCATTCCGCGTTGCCGTACCGCCTTTGAGCAACGAGTTTATCGGCTTGTTCAAAAATACCTCGCTTGCCGCCGTAGTAACGGTAACCGAGCTTTTCCGTGTTGCCCAAGAGACAGCAAACCGTACTTATGACTTTTTGCCCGTTTATATCGAAGCCGCATTGGTTTATTGGTGCTTCTGCAAAGTGCTGTTTATGATTCAGGCGCGCTTGGAAAAACGCTTTGACCGCTATGTCGCCAAATAAGGAGTTGTCATGATTAAAATCCGCAATATCCATAAAACCTTTGGCGAAAATACCATTTTGCGCGGCATCGATTTGGATGTCGGCAAAGGACAAGTGGTTGTTATCCTAGGCCCGTCCGGCTCGGGCAAAACCACGTTTTTACGCTGTTTAAACGCTTTGGAAATGCCTGAACAAGGTCAGATCGAGTTTGACAACGCACAGCCGTTAAGCATCGATTTTTCCAAAAAACCAAGCAAACACGATATTTTGGCACTGCGCCGCAAGTCCGGCATGGTGTTCCAACAATACAACCTCTTTCCGCACAAAACTGCGTTGGAAAACGTCATGGAAGGGCCGGTTGCCGTACAAGGCAAGCCTGTCGCCCAAGCGCGTGAAGAGGCTGTCAAATTGCTTGAAAAAGTCGGTTTGGGCGACAAGATCGACCTCTACCCCTACCAGCTTTCCGGCGGTCAACAGCAGCGCGTCGGTATTGCCCGAGCATTGGCGATTCAGCCTGAACTGATGCTGTTTGACGAACCGACTTCCGCGCTTGACCCCGAATTGGTGCAAGATGTTTTGGATACCATGAAGGAGTTGGCACAAGAAGGCTGGACCATGGTTGTCGTTACTCATGAAATCAAGTTTGCCTTAGAAGTGGCAACCACCGTCGTCGTGATGGATGGCGGCGTTATTGTCGAGCAAGGCAGCCCGCAAGATTTGTTTAATCATCCCAAACATGAGCGGACACAAAAATTCCTGCGCCAGATCCGTGCGGACAATGCCGACCTTTAAAATTAATTGAAACGACAGACAATTTGAAAGCATTTCCGACTGTCATTTCATAAAGGCCGTCTGAATAAGTGAAATAGAAATCGCTGATTTCGTTTTCATACTTGTTCAGACGGCCTTTTATATGTCTTTTCAGGTAAAATAACGCCTTTCGTTTTACTTATCTCCTTACCCGCCATCATGATAGAAATCAAAAAACTCACCCTGCAACGCGGTTTGAAAGTCCTACTCGAGAAAGCCGATGCCGTAATCAACCCCGGCCAACGCGTTGGTTTAATCGGTAAAAACGGTACGGGAAAATCCAGCCTGTTTGCGCTGATAAAAGGTGAAATCACTCAAGATGGCGGCGAAATCCTGATTCCCAAAACATGGCGTCTAGCTTCCGTCTCTCAAGAAACGCCTGATTTAGATATTTCCGCTTTAGACTACGTTTTGCAAGGCGATGCCGAATTGCAGGCTTTTCAGACGGCCCTAGCACAAGCAGAAGCGCAAAACGACGGCATGAAGCAAGCCGAACATCATGCCAAATTGGAAGAAATCGATGCCTATACCGCTCCGGCACGCGCGGCGAAATTGTTGAGCGGCTTGGGTTTTGCACAAGAAGAACATATCCGCCCCGTCAAATCCTTCTCTGGCGGCTGGCGTATGCGTCTCAACCTTGCCCAAGCACTGATTTGCCGTGCCGATTTGCTGCTTTTGGACGAACCGACCAACCACTTGGATTTAGAAACCGTACTGTGGCTGGAAAACCATCTCGCCTCCCTGCCCTGTACGCAAATCATCATTTCCCATGACCGCGACTTCTTAAATGCCACCACCACGCACACCATCGAACTGTCACAACAAAAACTGACCCAATACGGCGGCAATTACGATTTCTATCAAGCGGAACGCGCCCAACGTCTGGCGCAACAACAAGCCGCCTACGTCAAACAGCAGGCGCAAATCAAACATCTGCAATCCTTTATCGACCGTTTCAAAGCCAAAGCCACAAAGGCCGTACAAGCCCAAAGCCGCATGAAGGCATTAGCCAAACTCGAGCGCATCGCCCCTGCGCATTTGGATAGCGAGTTTTCCTTTGAGTTTGCCAATCCGACTCATCTGCCCAATCCATTACTGAAACTCGACCATGCTGACTTGGGCTATGGCGACAAAACCGTTTTGCACGATATCACCTTGTCTCTGGAAAGCGGCGCACGTTACGGCCTGCTGGGTGTTAACGGCAGCGGCAAATCCACATTTATCAAAGTATTGGCAGGAAAAATCGATTTACTTTCCGGCAGCATCGTCCGCTCTGAAAAACTCAATATCGGCTATTTTGCCCAACACCAACTGGATACCTTACGTGCAGACCAAAGTCCGGTTTGGCATATCCAACAGCTTTCGCCCGAAGTCCGTGAACAGGAAATCCGCAACTTTTTAGGCGGTTTCAACTTTATTGGCGATATGGCGGTTCAAAAGACCGAGCCCTTTTCCGGCGGCGAAAAAGCGCGGCTTGCCCTTGCCATGATTATCTGGCAAAAGCCTAATCTGCTGCTGCTTGACGAGCCGACCAACCATTTGGACTTGGATATGCGCCACGCCCTGACACTTGCCCTGCAAAGTTTCCAAGGCGCATTGATTGTCGTATCGCACGACCGCAGCCTGCTTGAAGCGACTACCGACAGCTTCCTATTGATTGACAAAGGCCGTCTGAACAACTTCGACGGCGATTTGAACGACTACCGTCAATGGCGGTTGGCACAAGAAAACGCCGCAACAGCCCCCGCTGCATCTGCACAAAGCCAAAGCCGCAAGGACACCAAGCGTATCGAGGCACAAATCCGTCAGGAAAAAGCCAAACGCAGTAAACCGATTCAGCAGAAAATCGACAAAGCCGAAAAAGAAATCGCGCGTTTGACTGATATTCAGACGGCCTGTGAAGCATTTTTGGCACAAGAATCTGCTTATTCAGAAGAAAATAAACCCAAATTGCAAGAGACACTCGCACAATTAACAGAAACTAAAGTAAAATTAACGCAACTGGAAGAAAACTGGCTGCAATGGCAAGAAGAGCTTGAGCAAATCCAAGTTGATGTCGAAGCCGAGTTTTCCCAATAAAAATAGAGCCATCAGGCCGTCTGAAATAAAACACAATACGGAAAAACATGACTTCAATTATCAAACAAGCCGGATACTTCCTCGTATCCTCTTTCGTCTTGGGCATTTCTCTTCACGCAACCGCCGCAGTTTATTCCTGCGGCAACGGCAGCTATACCTCCGAGCCCAACTCCTCTTGCGCACATGCCCAATTGCCTAAAATCAGCGGCCATCAAGGCAGCGGTTATCATCTCAACATCCGCAGCCTCAATGCCTCTGATGAACGCGTCAATGCAAAACCCAAGAAAAAGAAGCGCACGGAAAAATCGGATAAACAAGAGAAAAAAGCCGACAAACCGAGCAAAAACAAAAACAGTGCAAAAGCCAAAAAACAGCAGCCCATGCCGTCTGAACAAGAATAAAATGCTCAACTGCAACGCATCAGCCCTACCTGAATCATGAAAAAATATCTGCTTACCCTATCCCTGCTGCCGCTTGCTGTTTTCAACAGCCAAGCCTATGCCGCAAAAATCTACACTTGTGAAATCAACGGCTCGATTGTCTATACCTCACGTCCAAGCGGCAACTGCCAAGCCGTCAACGATTTGCCGATTGTCGGCAAATACAGCAGCAGCCGATACGATGCCCCGGTCAGCGATGCGCCTACACTCAACGCGCCGACATCACAAACGGCTCCGGCAAAAAGCAAAAATACGGCGGCAAAATCCAACCATAAAGCAACGCCTAAACCTGCCCCTGTCCGCACCGCTTCTGAAGCGGCTCCTCCTCCGGTTCCCAAATCCTCCGGTGTCAACAGCCGCCGCTCTATTTTGGAAACTGAGTTATCCAATGAACGCGCGGCTTTGGCCGATGCCAAAAAGCAACTGAGCCAAGCGCGGACAGCCAAAGGCGGCAGCGTCAATCAACAGGCCATCAGTACGCTGCAAGGTGCGGTTTTGGATAGGGAGAAAAACATTCAAGCCCTCCAGCGCGAACTGGGCAGAATGTAAGTTCAAATCAATCAAAACATCAGGCCGTCTGAACAGGTGGAAACGAAATCCAAAATTTTCGTCACGCCATACAGACGGCCTGAATCCCATAATGATTACGCCCGTTTCAATTTCTCGTGTCTGGTAAATACGGTATAATTTGCCCTTTACGCACATTACCTCCGGTCTTTTCAGACGGCCTTTATCTCATGACTGCAAAATCTTCTAAAACCCAAACAAAAAAACGTGCTTCCACCAAACCGGCTACCAAACCGACCACACGCAAATCCGCCAAAACACAAACTCAAGCCGACAATAAAGTCTCCCAACGCCTGAAAGCCGCCAAAGAGCTGCAAAAAAACGAAGAAAAAAAAGCGCGCCCCGAACATGTCGTCAACTTGATTAATGATGCCTTATGGCTGTTTGGTTTGGTTATCACCATTTATCTGGCCATTTCCCTGGCCAGTTTCAGCATGGACGACCCTGCATGGTCGCGCAGCGTTCCCAAAAGCCATGATGTTGCCAACCTCGGCGGACTTTTTGGTTCCTATCTTTCCGATGTCGGGTATTATTTGTTCGGCCTGTCATTTTGGTGGTGGATCGTCGCCTCTTGCGTTTTCCTCTACAAAAACTTCCGCCCCATGAAAAAGCAGGAAAACCATAAGCCCTACAATCACGGCGTAGCCGCTTTGGCATTGTTCCTCCTGCTGGTGTGCAGCCCGATTATCGAGCACTTCCTGTTTGACAACGCATTGAGCGAATCCCTTCCCGTCGGTGCCGGCGGCTTGGTCGGCTTATTGGCCGGCTCAGGCTTGGCTTGGCTGCTGGGCAAATCAGGCAGCCTGTTGATTATGCTGGTGATGTTGCTGTTGTCCATTTCCCTGCTGGCTCAGGTGTCATGGTTGGAAGTCATGGCCAAATCCGGCAGCCATGTGGGCGGCCTGTTTGGCAGCTTGATGAAAAAATTGTCTCAATTCAAAAATAAAAAAGAAGACGTCAGCGCCGAAGCTTTGGAAACCCAAAATACGCGCCGCATGGTTAAAGAAGCCAAAACCATTACCGCTACTCCGGTTGCTCCGTTGGCCGGCAGCAGCAGCAACCGTAAAACCGTTGCCGTGTCCGTTGCACCGCCTCCTAAAATCCAAACTTCCCTGTTTGACGATACCGAACCTAAAAACAACGGCGAATACCACAAACCCAATATGAACCTGTTGCGTATGCCGTCTGAAGAACCGGTTGCCGTCAATCCGGATGAATTGCAACAGACTGCAGAATTGATTGAAACCAAACTGGCTGAATTCGGCATCGGCGTACAGGTTGTTTCCGCCACTTCCGGCCCCGTGATTACCCGTTACGAAATCGAACCGGCACAAGGTGTCAAAGGCAGCCAAATTGTCGCCCTGTCCAAAGATTTGGCACGCTCGATGTCCCTGCAAGCGGTACGCATTGTTGAGACCATTGCCGGTAAAAACACTATGGGGATTGAATTGCCCAATGAGAAACGCCAAGACGTCATGTTGAGCGAAATCCTCTCTTCGCCCGTGTTTACCGATGCCAAGTCCAAACTGACCGTTGCCTTGGGTAAAGATATTGCAGGTACGCCCGTTGTCGGCGACTTGGCAAAAATGCCGCATCTTTTGGTCGCAGGCATGACCGGATCGGGTAAATCTGTCGGCGTGAACGGCATGATTATGTCCATGCTCTTCAAAGCCACGCCCGACGAAGTCCGCTTCATTATGATTGACCCGAAAATGTTGGAATTGAGCATTTATGACGGCATTCCGCACCTGCTCTGCCCGGTTGTAACCGATATGCGCGAGGCAGGACAAGCGTTAAACTGGTGCGTTGCCGAAATGGAAAAACGCTATCGCCTGCTCTCACACGCCGGCGTGCGCAATCTGGACGGCTTCAACCAAAAAGTCGAACAAGCCAAAGCGGCAGGCAAGCCATTACTCAATCCGTTCAGCCTGAATCCCGATGATCCCGAGCCTCTGGAAAAACTGCCGTTGATTGTGGTCGTCATCGACGAGTTGGCAGACTTGATGATGACCGAACGCAAATCCGTCGAGCAGCAAATCGCACGCCTTGCCCAAAAAGCGCGTGCGGCAGGCATTCACATGATTGTCGCCACCCAACGTCCGAGTGTCGATGTGGTTACCGGTTTGATTAAAGCCAACATCCCGACACGCATGGCCTTTACCGTACAAAGCAAAATCGACAGCCGCACCATTCTTGACCAAATGGGTGCGGACGAATTGCTCAAATACGGCGACTCATTATTCCTGCAACCTGGCAGCGCAGAACCGACACGCCTGCAAGGTGCGTTTGTTTCCGATGATGAAGTGCATCAAGTCGTCAATTTCATCAAAGAACAAGCGCCGACCAATTATGTGGAAGGCTTGCTCAGCGGTGAAGCGGCCATCGAAACCACCAATATTGTCAATCCGAACGCCAACAGTGATGAACTGTTTGATCAAGCAGTTGCCTTCGTATTGGAAAGCCGGAAGACTTCCATCTCATCCCTGCAACGCCAATTGCGCATCGGCTACAACCGTGCCGCCAATTTAATAGATGCGCTTGAAAATGCCGGCGTGCTTTCTCCGGCAGATATCAACGGCAGCCGACGGATTCTGGCGCAAAAAGACCAGCTTTAAAAAACAATGTCAAAGCAAAAAGGCCGTCTGAAAAGAATTTCCCACTTTTCAGACGGCCTTTTTATGTTATTCGTGAAACATTGTGTTATACTAAGCAGCTAAATTTTGACCTTATGCATATTCCCGAAATCCTTCGGGGGATTAAGCAGAAGGATAACCGTTTAACACAACAAATTTAAGGGCTTACGATGAGCGTAACTGTTGAAACTTTAGAAAATCTGGAACGCAAAGTAGTATTGTCTCTGCCTTGGTCCAAAATCAACGCAGAAACTGAGAAAAAACTGAAACAAACCCAACGCCGTGCAAAAATTGACGGCTTCCGTCCGGGTAAAGCACCGTTCAAAATGATTGCCCAAATGTACGGCGCAAGCGCACAAAACGACGTTATCAACGAATTGGTACAACGCGAATTCTACGATGTTGCCGTTGCTCAAGAATTGAAAGTTGCCGGTTACCCACGCTTTGAAGCCGTTGAAGAACAAGACGATCAAGAGTCTTTCAAAGTTGCCGCTATTTTTGAAGTCTTCCCCGAAGTAACCATCGGCGACCTGTCTGCCCAAGAAGTAGAAAAAGTAACTGCAACCGTTGGCGATGCCGAAGTTGACCAAACCGTAGAAATCCTGCGTAAACAACGCACCCGTTTCAACCATGTTGACCGCGAAGCCCAAAACGGCGACCGCGTCATCATCGACTTCGAAGGCAAAATCGACGGCGAACCTTTCGCCGGCGGCGCGTCTAAAAACTACGCTTTCGTATTGGGCGCAGGCCAAATGCTGCCTGAATTCGAAGCCGGTGTTGTCGGCATGAAAGCCGGTGAAAGCAAAGACGTCACCGTAAACTTCCCTGAAGACTACCACGGTAAAGATGTTGCCGGTAAATCTGCCGTATTCACCATCACTCTGAACAACGTTTCTGAAGCTACTTTGCCTGAAGTTAACGCTGACTTTGCTAAAGCTCTGGGCATTGAAGACGGCGACGTTGCCAAAATGCGTGAAGAAGTGAAGAAAAATGTCGGCCGCGAAGTTGAACGCCGTATTGGTGAACAAACCAAAGAATCTGTCATGAACGCCCTGCTCAAAGCGACTGACTTGCAAGTTCCTGTTGCTTTGGTCAACGAAGAAGCGGCCCGCCTGGCAAACGAAATGAAACAAAACTTCGTTAACCAAGGTATGGCTGACGCTGCCAACTTGGATCTGCCTTTGGATATGTTCAAAGAACAAGCAGAACGCCGCGTTGCTTTGGGTCTGATTTTGGCTAAATTGGTTGAAGAAAACAAACTTGAGCCAACTGAAGACCAAATCAAAGCCGTTGTTGCCAACTTCGCTGAAAGCTACGAAGATCCTCAAGAAGTTATCGACTGGTACTACGCAGAGCCTTCCCGCCTGCAAGGCCCGACTTCTTTGGCAGTAGAAAGCAACGTTGTTGATTTCGTTCTGAGCAAAGCTAAAGTAACCGAAAAAGCGCTGTCTTTTGACGAAGTAATGGGCGCACAAGCTTAATTGCTCTAAGGCCGTCTGAAACAGACAATCAAAAGCACCGAAGCGCTTTAAATGGCTTTGGTGCTTTTCCATCATTAACAGGAGACAAAAATGTCCTTCGATTTCAATAACTACCTTGTCCCTACCGTTATCGAACAAAGCGGTCGCGGCGAGCGCGCATTCGACATCTACTCACGCCTTTTGAAAGAGCGCATCGTTTTCTTGGTCGGCCCGGTAACAGACGAATCTGCCAATCTGGTTGTCGCGCAACTGCTGTTTTTGGAAAGCGAAAACCCTGATAAAGATATCTTCTTCTATATCAACTCTCCGGGTGGTTCGGTTACTGCCGGTATGTCGATTTACGACACCATGAACTTCATCAAGCCTCATGTTTCTACCTTATGCTTGGGCCAAGCGGCAAGCATGGGCGCATTCCTGTTGTCCGCAGGCGAAAAAGGCAAACGCTTTGCCCTGCCAAACAGCCGCATCATGATTCACCAACCGCTCATCAGCGGCGGCTTGGCCGGTCAGGCTTCCGATATTGAAATTCATGCTAAAGAGTTGCTGAAAATCAAAGAAAAACTGAACCGCTTGCTTGCCAAACATTGTGATCGCGATTTGGCCGATTTGGAACGCGATACCGACCGCGACAACTATATGTCTGCCGATGAAGCCAAAGAATACGGTTTGATTGACCAAGTTTTGGAAAACCGCGAATCTCTGCAAGCCTAATCTTTATCGGTTTAAATCAAAGGCCGTCTGAACGTATATATTCAGACGGCCTTTTTTCAATCCTACTTCGTATTGTCTTTATTATTCATTTGAACCGGATACAGTAAAATTAAAGGGTTGGCTTTTACTTGGTTCCAAAAGCTTTTCAGCAGATTGCGTATACTGCCCAAACGCGTACCGCGGGAACGGAGCGCAACAGCCAAAGCCAAAGAAAAGCTGACCACTAAATTTACCATACCGATTGCCAATACGCTTGCCAAGCCGAGTATAAACGTGAATACATCTGCATGGCCGCTGATCGCGGCATAACCCAAGTTTGCCGAAGAAAACGCCACATGTCGAATATCCAGCGGCAAGCCGAAAAGATGGCCAAAATAGCCTGTCATGCCTAAAAGCATACCGAAAATAAAATTACCCATAAGCGAACCATAATGCTTATGAATATAAGCAGCCAACCGACGGCGCGGCTCCGGAGGCATGATTTTTCGTAAAAACGGATTAAACGGCAAGCGCTGACGCAGGTTCAGATAATCGGAACGGTTGTCAAAAAAGCCGGCAATAATACCCGAACAAAACAACCATACGCCGGCAATAGCGGCATACCATAAGGTCGGCTGGGTAAAAATCTCAATGGATTTGAACTGATAGGCCGTAACTGCCTCATTCAGCAAGGGCTGACCATGCGTATGGGCATAGCCAAAAGCAATCCCTGCCGCCAACAATACCGCAATCGATACATTGCCAAACACGGCGACACTTTGCGAACGGCACACGTCAATCAGCAGTTTAGCCAATTTATTGTCCACCGCTTTGCTGCCTTCATTCGAGTCCACCTGTTCGGCAAAGCTCGCTGCCGTCATGGCAGGCTGCTTGGTTGCAACAGTGCAATGCAGCATATGAATCAGCATAAAGCCCAAACCATAATTGAGCCCGGCCAAGAATGCAGTAGTAAATTCGCCGAACCCCAAAGACGCAATATGGATTTTATTCAATGCCATCAAAGCAATAATTACGCCGCCGCCTGCTGCGGAATAAAACATTTTGAAATATTCGCTACGGTTGCGCGTAATGTAATGCTCGCCATGATGACTTTTGTTTTCCGTAATACTGCGTGCCAGCATTCGGATACTGCTTTTACGCAAGTGGCTGGTGCTGTATTGCTCCACCGCCGCATAAATCATCGCATTCATCAGATTGACGGTTAAGCGGGTGCGGCTGCCGGTTTCAATTTGAATATTGGTCAACAGTTTCAGACGGTCTATGGTTTGTTGCAGGCGTTCGAGCAAGTGGGCAACTTTTACTGACGAACCAGACCCTGCTCCCGTACCGCGACGGCGCAAATAGTCAATTTGCTTTTCACACTGGTCAAACATAACCTCCAAGTGCGCCGTATCATAAGTTTCTTCACTATGGCGATAATGTTCCACCATCTTCGCAACTTCGCGCTGTAAAGCGACAAATGCAGAATCCGCTTCCAACAAACGGGGGGCAATCCGTATTAAATCCGGCTCAATCGCTTCGGAAGCAATCCAGATAGACAACATTTCTACCGCACGCAAACGTGCATCTGTCAATTGTCGGCTGGCCGTCTGGAGCAAAGCGGGATCCGCCTTAGCCAACAACAATTCATACATGCCCAGCCATTGTCGTAAACTCAGTGTTTGCAACCATTTATCATCGTTTTCAGAATGAAAAAGATATAAAAATACTTCGCGCAAGTTAGAAAAATCTTTATAAGACGGGCTGAACCGCTCATAAATCCGTATGCCCATTTCCCGGGTAAAACTATGGCGCGAGAAAATACCCAGCTTAATCAGCGCAGGATAAATATGAACTTTAGACAGCCAAGTATAAAAGCGCAGGCTGAATTGACGACATAAAGCATCGTCTTGTTTTAACGTAGATAAAATCAAATCAAAACGTTCGGAAGCCTTCTTTTTGCCTCCTCGGCGCAAAAATTTGATTAAGGCATTGAGGATAAGAACAAAGTCGGTATCGTTTAAGCGTTCCGACAAAATAATGTGAAGATTTTGATTAGTCAGTTTTTGCATTGTAGTATTATTACATTAAATTAGGTATTTAGCAAGAACCTTGGTAAACAAGTCGGATTATAGCGCATTCTTTATCAAACTAAGGCATAAGATTTTGATCAATTTCCCTAAAATTCAAAGGATAATCAAATTACATAATAATTATATAATATGAATCAATAATCAAGAAAGGCCGTCTGAATTCTTTCAGACGGCCTGTTACAACAAAATACTACATTAATTTAATCCTATGCAAACAAGAGTTTGCCACCCTCTTCTTTAACATGGATTGTGCTATCGGGCGCATATTTGCCTTCAAGCAAGGCTTTTGCCAGCGGGTTTTCGATTTCCGACTGGATGGCGCGTTTGAGCGGACGGGCACCATACACAGGGTCGAAACCGGCTTTGGCAATCAGATCCAAGGCAGCATCATCGACTTTCAGATGCAGATGTTGCGCTTCCAAACGTTTTTCCAAACCTTTAAGCTGGATTTTCGCAATGCTGCGGATATTGGCCTGATCCAAACCGTGGAACACGACGACTTCGTCAATACGGTTGATCATTTCAGGACGGAAATGTTCTTTCACATCCTCCATCACAACTTCTTTTACTGCTTCGTAGTCTTGAGTACCCATTTGTTGGATATGTTGGCTACCGATATTGGAAGTCATGACGATAACAGTATTTTTAAAGTCCACAGTTCGGCCTTGTCCATCGGTCAAACGGCCGTCATCCAAAACTTGCAGCAAGATATTGAACACGTCTGGATGGGCTTTTTCCACTTCGTCCAAAAGAATTACGCTGTATGGTTTGCGGCGGACTTGTTCGGTCAGGTAACCGCCTTCTTCGTAGCCGACATAGCCCGGAGGCGCGCCGATTAAGCGGGCAACAGCATGTTTTTCCATGTATTCGGACATGTCGATACGGATGAGGTGGTCTTCGCTGTCGAACAGGAAGCCTGCCAAGGCTTTGCACAACTCGGTTTTACCCACGCCGGTCGGGCCTAAGAACAGGAAGCTGCCGTAAGGTTTGTTCGGATCGGCAAGACCGGAGCGGCTGCGGCGGATGGCGTCGGACACGGCGCGCACGGCTTCGTCTTGGCCGACCACACGGCGGTGCAATACTTCTTCCATTTTCAGCAGCTTGTCGCGTTCGCCTTCCATCATTTTGGACACAGGGATACCGGTCATGCGCGATACGATTTCGGCTACTTCGTCCGCGCCAACTTCGGTGCGGAAGAGTTTGTTTTGTTTTTTGCCCTCAGGATTGCTTTCTGCTGCTTGCAATTGCGCACCCAATTTAGGCAACTCGCCGTATTCGAGTTCGGACGCGCGGGCAAAATCGCCTTGACGTTTGGCCTGTTCGATTTTGACTTTGATGTCGTCCATCTGTTTCTTAATGTCGGCGGTGCTGGAAGACGCGGCTTTTTCGGCTTTCCAGATTTCGTCCAAATCGGCGTATTCTTTTTGCAGACCGTCGATTTCTTCGTCTATCAACTCCAAACGTTTTTTGCTGGCCTCGTCGCTTTCTTTGGCAACGTGCATTTTTTCCATTTTGAGCTGGATGATGCGGCGGTCAAGTTTATCCATCTGCTCGGGTTTGCTGTCCAGCTCCATTTTGATGCGGCTGGCGGCTTCGTCAATCAAATCAATCGCCTTGTCAGGCAGGAAGCGGTCGGTAATGTAACGGTCGCTCAACTCCGCTGCGGCAACGATGGCAGGGTCGGTGATGTCGATGCCGTGGTGGATTTCATAACGCTCTTGCAAACCGCGCAAAATAGCGATGGTATCTTCCACACTTGGCTCACCAACCAATACTTTTTGGAAGCGGCGTTCGAGTGCTGCGTCTTTTTCGATGTATTGGCGGTATTCGTCCAAGGTGGTCGCGCCGATGCAGTGCAGTTCGCCGCGCGCCAAAGCCGGTTTCAGCATATTACCCGCATCCATCGCTCCGTCGGTTTTACCCGCGCCGACCAAAGTATGGATTTCGTCGATGAAAATCAGGGTGTTGCCGTCGTCTTTCGCCAAATCATTCAACACGCCTTTCAAGCGTTCTTCAAATTCGCCGCGGTATTTCGCACCGGCAATCAATGCCGCCAAATCCAAAACCAGCAGGCGTTTGTTGCGCAGGGATTCGGGCACTTCGCCGTTAACAATACGTTGCGCCAAGCCTTCAACAATAGCGGTTTTACCCACACCAGGCTCACCAATCAGCACAGGGTTGTTTTTGGTGCGGCGTTGCAGCACTTGAATCGCACGGCGGATTTCATCATCACGGCCGATAACAGGGTCGAGCTTACCGTCACGGGCGCGTTGAGTCAGGTCGAGTGTGTATTTTTTCAAAGCATCGCGTTGGTCTTCAGCATTGGCATCGTTCACGTTTTGTCCTCCTCGTACCGCATCGATTGCGGCATTTATGTTTTGTTCGGTTGCACCGGCATCTTTCAAAATTTTGCCGGTAGCGTCATTCTGCTGCACCAAAGCCAACAGGAAAAGTTCGCTGGCGATATAGGCATCGCCACGTTTGGTCGCAGCCTTGTCCATCAGGTTTAATACAGCTTGCAATTCGCGGCTGGGCATAATATCGCCACCCTGGCCGGATACTTTCGGCAGGCTGTTTAAATGCTGCTGCAAACGCTGTTTGACTTGAGGCACATTCACGCCCGCATGGGCCAGTAACGCAGCAGCTCCGCTGTTTTGATCATCAAGCAATGCTTTTAAGATAAAGCCGGCCTCGAGATAGCTGCTGTCCGCAGCCAAAGCCAGGCTTTGACCTTCTTGCAGAGCTTGCTGAAATTTAGCAGTCAATTTATCAAATCTCATTTTACGTTCCTCTACAAATATATTTCCGTTGAATCCTATATAAGCGCAAATGTGGATAACTCAAGAGTTATTTTTTCATTAAATAGTAAATTTAATTTATGTTATTGTTTTATATTGATTTATTTTTATGATTTTATGTGTATAACTTTTCTTTTCCAGTTGTCCCATACGTAAAAGGCCGTCTGAAAAATCAAGAAGAATCAGGTATAATCGGCAACATATTAATTTTCAGACGGCCTTTGCGCCGAAGGATACTTTCATGAGCAAAAAACGAGTTTTAACAGGCGTTACCACAACAGGCATTCCTCACTTGGGCAACTACGTCGGCGCCATCCGCCCGGCTATCCGTGCTGCGCAGGATGCCAATACCGAATCATTCCTCTTTTTGGCCGACTATCACGGCATCATTAAATGTCATGAGCCGGAAATGATTCATCAATCTACTCAAGCTGTTGCCGCCACATGGCTCGCCTGCGGACTCAATCCGGAACAGACCACTTTCTACCGTCAAAGCGATATTCCTGAAGTAATGGAATTGAACTGGATTCTGACCTGTATTACTGCAAAGGGTCTGATGAACCGCGCACACGCTTACAAAGCCGCAGTACAGGCAAATACCGAAAACGATCAGGAAGATCCGGATCATGGCGTGGAAATGGGCCTATACAGCTACCCTATCCTCATGACTGCCGACATCCTTATGTTCAATGCCCATGAAGTACCTGTCGGTCGCGACCAAATCCAACACGTCGAAATGGCGCGCGATATTGCCGGACGCTTCAATCATCGCTTCCAAGAGCTCTTTACCCTGCCCGAAGTAAAAATCGATGAAAATGTCGAACTTTTGGTCGGCCTGGACGGACGTAAAATGTCCAAATCCTACGGCAATACCATTCCGCTTTGGGAAAACGACAAGAAAACCCAAAAATCGGTCAACAAGATCATCACCAACATGAAAGAGCCCGGCGAACCGAAACAGCCTGATGAAAGTCCTCTGTTTGAAATCTACAAAGCCTTCTCTACGCCGTCTGAAACTGCCGAGTTCACACAAATGCTGGCCAAAGGCCTTGCTTGGGGCGAAGCCAAGAAACTCTTGGGCACAAAAATCAATGCCGAACTCGCAGAACCGCGCGAGCGTTACAATGAGTTGACAGCCAAACCCTCTCAAATTGAAGATATTTTGCAGGCCGGCGCACAAAAAGCGCGTAAAGAAGCACGCGAATTGTTGGATAAAGTCCGCGATGCAGTAGGTATTCGTCCGTTGAAATAATAGCAAGGCCGTCTGAAAATTTCAGACGGCCATCATCTCGCTATTTTTTAAAATATCACTATTTTTCAGGGTTTCTCATATGAAAAAAACCTTCCCTCTTATCCTACTTAGCCTTTTATTGGCCGCCTGCGGCGGCAAGTCTGAAGATACTGCCGCCAATGATGCTGCTTCAGGCAAAGCGCCTAAACCTACCTTCAAAGTCAAATACATCGATGAACAAGCCATATCCGGTTTGGATTTGGGTACAGCTCAAGAAGGCGAAACTAAAGAAGGTAAAAAACAACGCACCTATCCGATTAACGGCATAGAGGGCGGCGTTATCAATCTGATTGGCAAGCACCCTAACGACTTAGAAGTCATCAACGGCCAATGCATGGAAAAAAATGAAAAAGGCGTTTCAGCCGGCTGGTCAACCAACGGCGTCTGCCACACTGCCTTTGCAAAAATGGTGGACAATATTGCCCAAGACGGCGGCAAACTGACCGACTATCTGATTTCACACGCTGCTTTACAGCCTTATACCGAAGGCAAAAGCGGTTATGCCGCCGTCCAAAACGGCCGCTATATTTTAGAAATTGACAGCGAAGGCATGTTCTATTTCCGTCGCCGTCATTACTAAAATCCTGCCCATCCTATTTTACCCCTGATATAAGGACTGAATCATGGCTCAAGTTACTTTCCAAGGCTCTCCTATTTCTACAAACGGCAATTTGCCCGCTATCGGCCAAGTTACACCTGATTTCACATTGGTAGCAGCAGACCTATCTGAGAAATCATTGGCTGACTTTGCAGGCAAACGCAAAGTGCTGAATATTTTCCCTAGCATTGACACCGGCGTATGTGCCCAGTCCGTCCGCACTTTCAACAAACGTGCCTCGTCTTTGGACAATACCGTCGTCTTGTGCATTTCTGCCGATTTACCGTTTGCACAAGCCCGCTTCTGCGGTGCAGAAGGTTTGGAAAACGTAGTGACACTTTCTACATTCCGCAGCAGCTTTTCTAACGATTACGGTGTTACACTGACAGGAAGCCCATTACGCGGCCTGACTGCCCGCGCAGTGGTGGTTTTGAACGAGCAAAACCAAGTTCTCCACGCTGAGCTGGTTTCTGAAATTGCGAATGAACCTGACTACGAAGCTGCTTTAGCTGTTTTGTAATTAACCAAATAAAATCAGGCCGTCTAAAATTTTTCAGACAGCCTTTAACTTATCCTGAAATAAAAACGGTAGCTTAAAAGCTACCGTTTTCTGTTTCAGACCTTATACAGATTTATCTGTTTTGTCTGCTTCTACTGACTCAGTCTGAACCTCATTTTGCTCAACAGGTTTGGCAGCTTCAGCAACAGGCGCTTCAGGCTCTTCTACTTTGTCATCACGGACATTGTGGCTGTAATCTTTAGGCGGGCTAGGCTGTTTACCGGCCATAATTTCCAAAACTTGGTCTCGATCGATGGTTTCCCAATCCATCAGCGCTTTGCACATGGTTTCCATCTTATCGCGATTTTCATCCAAGATTTTGTAAGCCACTTGGTATTGCTCATCCAAAATACGGCGGATTTCCGCATCGATATCTTGTTGGGTTTTCTCGGAAATATTTTGAGAACGGGTTACACTGCGACCCAAGAACACTTCACCTTCATTCTCAGCATAAACCATCACCCCCATTTTGTCGCTCATACCATAACGCGTTACCATCTCGCGTGCCATTTGAGTTGCACGCTCAAAGTCATTAGAGGCACCGGTAGAGATACGGCCGACAAAAATATCTTCAGCAATACGGCCACCGAACAAGATTGAGATCTGGCTCAACATTTGGTCTTTGTACATACTGATGCGGTCACGCTCAGGCAGCTGCCAAGTCAAACCTAAGGCACGGCCGCGCGGCATAATGGTTACCTTGTGAACCGGATCGGTAAACGGCAGGCTTTCCGCTACGATTGCATGGCCTGCCTCATGATAGGCTGTCGCACGTTTTTCATCTTCATGCATCACCATGCTACGGCGTTCAGGACCCATATAGATTTTGTCTTTCGCATCTTCAAAGTCGCTTTGATCGACTTTAACTTTATTGCGACGACCGGCAAACAAAGCAGCTTCATTGACCAAGTTTGCCAAATCCGCACCTGAAAAACCAGGTGTACCACGAGCCAAAGAAGTCAAATCTACAGATGCATCCAAAGGCACTTTTTTAGCGTGAACTTTCAAGATTTGCTCACGGCCACGAATATCAGGCAACGGAACAACGACTTGACGGTCAAAACGGCCCGGACGCTGCAACGCAGGGTCAAGTACATCAGGACGGTTGGTTGCTGCAATCACAATAACGGTTTGATTACTTTCAAAACCATCCATTTCAACCAACAATTGGTTCAATGTTTGCTCACGCTCATCATTGCCACCGCCCAAACCGGCACCGCGCTGACGGCCGACCGCATCAATTTCATCGATAAAGATGATACATGGTGCGTTTTTCTTGGCCTGCTCGAACATATCGCGGACACGGCTCGCACCGACACCGACAAACATTTCTACGAAGTCAGAACCTGAAATACTGAAGAATGGCACACCTGCCTCACCGGCAATCGCTTTGGCCAGCAATGTTTTACCCGTACCGGGGCTGCCTGCCAACAAAATACCACGCGGCACACGACCGCCTAAGCTTTGATAACGATTGGGGGCTTTTAAATAATCTACGATTTCTTGTACTTCTTCTTTTGCCTCATCACAACCGGCAACATCGGCAAAAGTCACTTTATTGGAATCTTTATCCAACAAACGCGCACGGCTTTTACCAAAAGAGAAGGCACCGCCTTTACCGCCACCGCCACTTTGCATGCGCATGAAGTAGAACCATGCACCAATCAACAACAAAACAGGCAGCAGGCTGTAAAACAGACTGGCCAACATGCTTGGTTTTTCTTCCGGAGTTACTTTGACGCGTACTTTGTTGTCCAACAGTGTTTTAACTAAGTTGTCATCCAAAGGCGCATTGGTATAGAAGGCAGTTTTATCGGTGCGCTCACCTTTAATCAGATAGCCGCTGAAAACAGATCCTTCAATATTGACATTGGATACTTCGCCACTATTAACTTGCTGAATAAATTGAGAATATTCGATTTGCTGTTTATCTTCCTGCTTATCGCTGAGCGCATTGAATGCTGCTAAAAGCATAGCACCACCCACTACCCAGACTAATATGTTTTTAATGGTATTCCCCACTGAACAGGCTCCATGGTTACAAAATAAATAAAATCAAGGGAAAGAATTTTAAAGCACCCACCCTACATTGTCAGCGTTTATTTTTGCCTAATAGGTAAATCTCACTGGAACGATTGCGGGAAGCATCCGGCTTTCGAGTTTGCACACTGGCAAAAATTTCGCGCATTGCCGCCGTATATTCCTGATAGCCCGCGCCTTGAAACACCTTCACCAAAAAACTGCCTCCGGGTTTCAAATGCTGCGAGGCAAAATCCAAAGCCAGTTCACACAGGTAAAAACTGCGTGCCTGGTCTGTTACAGCATTGCCTGACATATTGGGTGCCATATCACAGATTACAAGGTCTAACGGGCGATTATCCAATAAGGCTTCAAACTGCTCCAAAACAGCATCTTCCCTAAAGTCTCCCTGAATAAACGACACACCATCAATCGCATCCATCGGTAAAATATCCAAAGCAAACACCGCCCCTGTTTTACCGACCAGCTTGGCTGCCACCTGCGACCAACTACCCGGCGCACTACCCAAATCCGCCAAGACCGTACCCGGCTTGATCAATTTATCTTTCTGATTGATTTCTAATAATTTATAAGCCGCTCGGGCACGATATCCATCCTTTTGTGCCATATGGACATAATGATCGTTGACATGCTCATGCAGCCATGCTTTTGAAGATTTTGAGCGTACAGCCATCTTGGTTTGAAATGCTTAAGTTAAAAACCAGTATTGTACGTTATTTCCCCCGTAAATGTTCTAAATCGCGTACAATATAGCCATTATTCTTTTTAATTGGATACTTATCAAAATGAGCGACAACAAACTAAGCACCAAAGAAATTTTGGCCTTGAAAGCCCAAGCACACCACCTCCATCCCGTTGTTATGGTTGGCCAACAAGGTTTGACTGACTCTGTCATTAAAGAAACCGACGCCGCATTGACAGCACACGAATTGATTAAAGTCCGCGTTTTTGGCGATGACCGTGCAGAACGTATTGAAATTTGCAATGCCCTGTGTGAGACACTGGGTGCCCAACTGGTTCAACACATTGGTAAATTACTTGTTTTATGGCGTAAAAAACCGGACGAAGAGTAATTCGAACTGAACAAACAGCAGAAGTATTTTCTCAACCCACTTTATTCCATCTTCTGTTGTATTTATGCAGCATAAAACAATTTATTCCATCATTCTAAGTATAAAAATACAAATACGGTTGCCTGTTTTTGTAAATAACCCCAAAATTACAAAATCATAACGGCCGCACCCTGTCGGCCGATTATTTTATCCTTGAATCCTTCATAAATATAAAAAACGATGAATGCTCAACAATATGAAGAATCTTTTCTTCTGGCAAAAAAATTAATTACTCAAGACCCGCCTGACTTTGCGCAAGCTATTCCATTGCTCTGCGAGGCAGCAGAGGCAGGACATATCGAGGCTGCATTTCAGCTGGCAGGATGCCTGTTCGAAAACCACGAAAACGAACAAGATTTGGCAATTGCAGTTGAATATTTAAAACAAGCGGCAAGAGCCGGTCATCCCTATGCCCGCTACAATCTTCTCCAATTACAAGAAAATAACGGTGCAGAAGTAGAAACGCTTATTTCAGCCTATCAAGAACTTGCCGAAGAAGACTTGGTCCCGGCCCAGCTACGCCTGATGCGTTTATATGCGGATAGTGGCAATGAACAGCAAGCAGTCAAATGGGCATTGAAAGCTGCCGAGCAACAAAACCCTCAGGCGCAATATTTCTTAGCCCAACACTACCAATACTCAAGCACCCCCGATTTAGAATATTCCCATAAACTCTACCAGCAATCTGCCGCACAGGGGTTTATTGCTGCACACTGGCAACTTGGTCTTCAATATAAATTGGGGCAAGGTGTCGCACAAAATCCTGAAAAAGCAATCGAACATTTACGCATTGCCGCCAATTACGATATTGTTCCGGCTCAAACTTCTCTTGCAGAACTCTTATCGGCCTCAAACCCTGCCGAGGCATTAGAATGGTTTGAAAAAGCGGCAGGACAAGGAGACAACAATGCGCATGTAGCGCTTGCCGAAATCTATCTTTTGGGAAAAAACACCGAACGAGACCCTCAAAAGGCCTATCAACATGCTAAGTCTGCCGCAGATCAAAATGATCCGGAAGGCTTGCGCCTTTTGGGAGATATCCATCGCTACGGATTGGGACGAGCAGTTGATGCAGACACCGCCCGTCAGTATTATCAACGCGCAGCCGACTTAGGCAATCTTGTCGCTTACCAAAAACTTCTATCTGACAGCGCGTTGAATAACCAGCAAAACTACGAGCTGACCAAAGAAATCGCCCTCCAACGCCAAGAGGCCGAGCGCCTATACAAATTAGCATTCGCGGCCCACTATGGTTTAAAACGCCAACAAAATTATGCTGAAGCACTGGAGCTATACCTTCAGTCTGCAGAACGAGGACACAGCAAATCACAAACCAATCTTGGCATGATGTATTACAGCGGACAAGGCGTACCTGTCGATTATGCCCAAGCGGCGAAATGGTTTGAAGCGGCAGCCAAACAAAGGGATACAATGGCTCAATATAATCTTGCCTGCCTGTATTACCACGGCCTGGGTGTAGAGAAAGACATCAATAACGCATGCTTTTGGCTGCAAGAAGCCATCCAACATGGACATGAGCAGCAAGATGTTCTCAAAGAGCTTTTAGCTCAATGGAAGCAATTTGCTCAAAAATCCTCTGCAGTTTAAAGGCCGTCTGAAATTCTCAGACTACTAATAAATGACATGCCCAGCTATTCAACCAGCCTGTGCATGTCATTTTTTTTTAATTTTCCCTTCCTCAATCATCGTCCTCTTAGAATTTCACTCTTTCTTAACCTCTTCCAAAATCTTCAGACAGCCCATTCGCTTGTAAAAAATAACACGGTCTAATTTTCTTTTCCAAACTCAAAGTTTAAATTTAATTTTCGATTTTAGACAAATTTTGAAAATTAATTTTCGTATTCGAATTTATTCATCAAAACAACAGAGATTTTTTACCGTGTCTGTTTAATATTTCAATTTAAAAATCATCATAAGGGCACTCTCAAAAAATCATCAATTCAACCTCTACCCTCCTATTAATATCAACAGCGCGATTTGCCAGTTTGCCCAATTACTGATAGCATTTGCAGGTTAGCCAGTTTGCAAAAAATTTTAATTTTTCAGAATTTTCATTGCTTAATATAACGTATTGAAAATATTTAAATAATTAAAATTTTTTCGAATTTGACTCTTGGAATTTTCGTTTATAAGCCGTATTTGTTCACAAACGAAAATATCGGGGTACTACTCCGTCATTGAAAAACACTCAACACAAGGATAGATATTATGTCCACCCAATTACACGATGTTGACCCAATTGAAACCAAAGAATGGTTAGACGCGTTAAGCTCTGTTTTAGAATATGAAGGCAGCGAACGCGCCCAATACCTGCTGGAAAGTTTGGTCAAATACAGCCGTGACAAAGGCATCCGCATGCCTCACGGCACCACTACTCCATATTTGAATACTGTTTCCGTTGAAAACGAAAAAGGCATTCCTGGTGACCAAAACATCGAGCACCGCATTCGTGCTTTCGTACGTTGGAATGCCGCGGCCATCGTATTGCGCGCAGGTAAAAAAGATTTGGAATTGGGTGGACACATTGCATCTTTCCAATCTGCTGCGACCATGTACGAGGTCGGCTTTAACCACTTCTGGAAAGCCAAAGGCGAAGGCGAAGAAGGCGACTTGGTATTCTTCCAAGGTCATGCTGCTCCTGGCATTTATGCACGTGCTTTCGTTGAAGGCCGTCTAACTGAAGACCAATTGAACAACTTCCGTCAAGAAGTTGACGGTAAAGGTCTGCCTTCTTACCCTCACCCTCACCTGTTGCCTGACTTCTGGCAATTCCCAACCGTATCTATGGGTCTTGGCCCATTGATGGCGATTTACCAAGCACGTTTCCTGAAATACTTGGAATCTCGCGGCCTGGCTAAAACCAAAGGCCGTAAAGTATGGGTATTCTGTGGCGATGGCGAGATGGACGAACCTGAAAGCCAAGGTGCGATTGCTCTGGCTTCACGCGAAGGCTTGGACAACCTGGTATTCGTCATCAACTGTAACCTGCAACGTTTGGACGGCCCAGTACGCGGTAACGGCAAAATCATTCAAGAGCTGGAAGGCAACTTTGCCGGTGCCGGCTGGAATGTTGTGAAAGTCATCTGGGGTCGTCGTTGGGACCGCCTCTTGGCAAAAGATAAAGATGGCATCCTGCGCAAACGTATGGAAGAATGCTTGGACGGTGACTACCAAACTTACAAATCCAAAGACGGCGCATACGTCCGTGAACACTTCTTCAATACCCCTGAACTGAAAGCATTGGTTGCCGATATGACCGATGATGAAATTTGGGCATTGAACCGCGGCGGCCACGACCCTCAAAAAGTGTACAACGCTTACGACCGCGCAGTGAACCACGCTGACGGCAAACCTACTGTCATTTTGGCTAAAACCATTAAAGGTTACGGCATGGGCGCATCCGGCGAAGGCCAAAACGTTGCCCACCAAGCCAAAAAAATGGACAAAGCTTCTCTGAAACAATTCCGTGACCGCTTTGACATTCCTGTTACCGACGAGCAAATCGACAGCGGCGACCTGCCTTACCTGACTTTTGCTCCCGACAGCGAAGAATACAAATACCTGCATGCACGCCGTGAAGCTTTGGGTGGCTACCTGCCTCAACGCAAACCTACCCAAGAAGTTCTGGAAGTGCCTGAACTGTCAGCATTTGAGACTCAACTGAAATCCAGCGGTGACCGTGAATTCTCAACCACTATGGCTTTCGTCCGCATCCTGTCTACTTTGCTGAAAGACAAAAAAATCGGCAAACGCGTGGTGCCTATCGTTCCTGATGAAAGCCGTACGTTCGGTATGGAAGGTATGTTCCGCCAATACGGTATTTGGAACCCTAAAGGCCAACAATACACTCCTCAAGATAAAGACCAACTGATGTTCTATAAAGAATCTGTTGACGGTCAAATCTTGCAAGAAGGTATTAACGAACCAGGTGCCATGGCTGACTGGATTGCTGCTGCGACCAGCTACGCAAACAACGACTTTGCCATGATTCCTTTCTACATCTACTACTCTATGTTCGGTTTCCAACGCGTTGGCGACTTGGCATGGGCAGCAGGCGATATGCATGCACGCGGTTTCCTGTTGGGTGGTACTGCCGGCCGTACAACACTGAATGGCGAAGGTTTGCAACACGAAGACGGCCACAGCCACATTCAAGCAGACTTGATTCCAAACTGTGTAACTTACGATCCGACATTCCAATATGAAGTAGCCGTTATCGTACACGATGGCTTGCGCCGCATGTATGTTAACCACGAAGACGTGTTCTACTACATCACCCTGATGAATGAAAACTACACCCATCCGGACATGCCTGAAGGCGTAGAACAAGACATCCTGAAAGGTATGTACTTGCTGAAAGCCGGCGGCAAAGGCGACAAAAAAGTCCAATTGATGGGTTCCGGTACCATCCTGCAAGAAGTGATTGCCGGTGCCGAATTGCTTAAAGCTGACTTCGGCGTAGAAGCAGACATCTGGTCTTGCCCATCATTCAACCAGCTGCACCGCGATGCCATCGAAGTGGAACGCTTCAATCGTCTGAACCCATTGGAAACTGCAAAAGTACCGTTTGTTACTTCTCAACTGCAAGGTCATGACGGTCCGGTTATTGCCGCTACCGACTACATCCGCAGCTATGCTGACCGTATCCGCGCCTACATCCCTAACGACTACCATGTCTTGGGTACCGATGGCTTCGGTCGCTCCGACAGCCGTGCCAACCTGCGCAGCTTCTTCGAAGTTGACCGCTACAACGTTGCCGTTGCTGCATTGAGCGCTCTGGCCGAACAAGGCAAAGTCAGCAAAGAAACCGTTCAACAAGCCATTGAAAAATATGGCATCAAAGCCGATGCGGCTCCTAGCTGGAAACGCTAATTGATGTTTCAGACGGCCTGTTTGCTTCATGCCAACATTAGGCCGTCTGAAAACTAAATGCTTGAATGGTTTGAACAGACAAACTGTACCGATGCCGTGTGAAACAGTTTTCAGACGGCATCAAACTGAAAATATTAAAGGAACTCAAATGAGTATCGTAGAAATCAAAGTCCCTGATATCGGCGGTCATGAAAACGTCGACATCATCGCTGTAGAAGTTAAAGCAGGCGACACTATTGCCGTTGACGACACCCTGATTACTTTAGAAACCGACAAAGCCACTATGGACGTACCTGCCGATACGGCCGGTGTCGTGAAAGAAGTTAAAGTTAAAGTCGGTGATAAAATTTCCGAAGGCGGCGTTATTCTGACCGTTGAAACCGATGCCGCCGTTGCCGATGCAGCTCCGGCTCCTGCAGCTGAAGCTCCTGCAGCTCCTGCCGTAGCCCCTGCAGGCGGTGCAACTGTAAAAGTCGTTGTACCGGATATTGGCGGTCATACAGATGTAGACATTATTGCCGTTGAAATTAAAGTTGGCGACACTGTTGCCGTTGACGACACTCTGATTACTCTGGAAACCGACAAAGCCACTATGGACGTACCATGTACAGAAGCCGGTGTGGTTAAAGCCGTATTTGTAAAAGTTGGCGACAAAGTATCTGAAGGTTCTGCCATTATCGAAGTAGAAACTGCCGGTTCTGCCGCAGCTGCTCCTGCTCCTGCCGCTCAAGCTGCCGCACCTGCACCAGCCGCTGCTCCGGCTCCTGCTGCCGCTCCAGCACCAGCCGCTGCACCTGCTCCGACTGCACCTGCAGCTGCCAAAATTGACGAAGCTGCATTTGCCAAAGCACATGCCGGTCCTTCCGCACGCAAACTGGCACGCGAATTGGGCGTAGATCTGGGTCAAGTCAAAGGTACCGGTCTGAAAGGCCGTATCATGGGCGAAGACGTTAAAGCCTTCGTTAAATCCGTTATGCAAAGCGGTGCTGGCAAACCTGCCGCTGCCTCTTTGGGCGGCGGTCTGGATTTGTTGCCATGGCCTAAAGTCGACTTCTCTAAATTCGGCAGCGTCGAAGTTAAAGAGTTGTCTCGCATTAAGAAAATTTCCGGTCAAAACCTGTCCCGCAACTGGGTTGTGATTCCTCACGTTACCGTGCACGAAGAAGCGGACATGACCGAATTGGAAGAATTCCGCAAACAGCTGAACAAAGAATGGGAACGCGAAGGCGTGAAACTGTCTCCGTTGGCGTTCATCATCAAAGCCTCTGTTTCTGCGCTGAAAGCCTTCCCTGAATTCAACGCCTCTCTGGATGGCGACAACCTGGTGCTAAAAAACTACTTCAACATCGGTTTCGCAGCCGACACGCCAAACGGCTTGGTTGTTCCAGTGATCAAAGATGTGGATCAAAAAGGCTTGAAACAAATCAGCCAAGAACTGACCGAATTGTCTAAAAAAGCCCGCGAAGGCAAGCTCAAACCGCAAGAAATGCAAGGCGCATGCTTTACCATTTCCAGCTTGGGCGGTATCGGCGGCACAGGCTTCACGCCGATCGTGAATGCTCCTGAAGTTGCCATCTTGGGCGTGTGCAAATCCCAAATCAAACCGGTTTGGAACGGTAAAGAATTCGCTCCTCGCCTGATGTGCCCATTGAGCCTGTCCTTCGACCACCGCGTCATCGACGGTGCCGCCGGTATGCGCTTTACCGTATTCCTGGCTAACCTGTTGAAAGACTTCCGCCGTATTACCCTGTAATCCGAGCATTTTCAGACGGCCTTTTTACTCAGGCCGTCTGAAAAAAGAAGTCCGAACATCATTCAGAAAGATTAGACATGAGCTTAGTTGAATTAAAAGTGCCCGACATTGGCGGTCACGAAAATGTAGATATTATTGCGGTTGAAGTAAATGTAGGCGACACCATTGCCGTGGACGATACCCTGATTACTTTGGAAACCGATAAAGCGACTATGGACGTACCTGCCGAAGTTGCGGGCGTGGTCAAAGAAGTTAAGGTTAAAGTCGGCGATAAAATCTCCGAAGGCGGCTTGATTGCAGTCGTTGAAGCCGAAGGTGCGGCTGCCGCTCCTAAAGCTGAAGCACCAGCTGCTCCTGCACAAGAAGCCCCTAAAGCTGCTGCTCCGGCTCCTCAAGCTGCACAATTTGGCGGTTCTGCCGATGCCGAGTACGATGTGGTCGTATTGGGTGGCGGCCCCGGCGGTTATTCCGCTGCATTTGCCGCAGCCGATGAAGGCTTGAAAGTTGCCATCGTCGAGCGTTACAAAACTTTGGGCGGCGTTTGCTTGAACGTCGGCTGTATCCCTTCCAAAGCCTTGTTGCACAACGCTGCCGTAATCGATGAAGTACGTCACTTGGCTGCCAACGGTATCAAATACCCAGAGCCTGAACTCGACATCGACATGCTTCGCGCTTACAAAGACGGCGTGGTTTCCCGCCTGACTACCGGCTTGGCCGGTATGGCCAAAGGCCGTAAAGTAGACGTTATCCAAGGCGATGGTCAATTCTTGGATCCTCACCACTTGGAAGTATCGCTGACCACCGGCGATGTGTACGAGCAAGCGACTCCTACAGGCGAGAAAAAAATCGTTGCCTTTAAAAACTGTATCATTGCAGCAGGTAGCCGCGTAACCAAACTGCCTTTCATTCCTGAAGATCCACGCATCATCGATTCCAGCGGTGCACTGGCTCTGAAAGAAGTACCGGGCAAACTGCTGATCATCGGCGGTGGTATCATCGGCCTCGAAATGGGTACAGTTTACAGTACGCTGGGTTCACGCCTTGACGTCGTTGAAATGATGGACGGCCTGATGCAAGGTGCAGACCGCGATTTGGTGAAAGTATGGCAAAAACAAAACGAATACCGTTTTGACAACATCATGATCAACACCAAAACCGTTGCTGTCGAGCCTAAAGAAGACGGCGTTTACGTTACTTTTGAAGGCGCAAATGCGCCTAAAGAGCCACAACGTTACGATGCCGTACTGGTGGCTGCCGGTCGTGCACCTAACGGCAAACTCATCAGCGCCGAAAAAGCAGGTGTTGCCGTAACTGACCGCGGCTTCATCGAAGTCGACAAACAAATGCGCACCAACGTGCCGCACATCTACGCTATCGGCGACATCGTCGGTCAACCAATGTTGGCGCACAAGGCCGTTCACGAAGGCCACGTTGCCGCTGAAAACTGTGCCGGCCACAAAGCCTACTTCGACGCGCGTGTTATTCCGGGTGTAGCCTACACTTCTCCTGAAGTGGCATGGGTGGGCGAAACCGAGTTGTCTGCCAAAGCTTCCGGCCGCAAAATCACTAAAGCCAACTTCCCATGGGCTGCTTCCGGTCGTGCGATTGCCAACGGTTGCGACAATGGTTTCACTAAGCTGATTTTTGATGCTGAAACCGGCCGCATCATCGGCGGCGGTATCGTTGGCCCTAACGGCGGCGATATGATCGGCGAAGTCTGCTTGGCCATCGAAATGGGCTGCGATGCAACCGACATCGGCAAAACCATCCACCCACACCCAACCTTGGGCGAATCCATCGGTATGGCTGCGGAAGTGGCATTGGGTGTATGTACCGACCTGCCGGCTCAGAAAAAGAAATAAGTTCACTCAAATAAAGTTTGAACGAACTTAATGGAACAAAGGCCGTCTGAATGTTTCAGACGGCCTTTTCTTAAATAAGGAGATTTAATATGAAAAAAATCGAAGCCATTATCAAACCTTTCAAACTCGACGATGTGCGCGAAGTCTTGACCGAAATCGGCATTACCGGCATGACCGTCAGCGAAGTCAAAGGCTTCGGCCGCCAAAAAGGCCATACGGAAATTTATCGCGGCGCAGAATACGCGGTTGATTTCCTGCCCAAAGTAAAAATCGAATTGGTATTGGCTGACGACAAAGTCGATCAGGCTGTTGATGCCATTTTGGAAACCGCACATTCCGGCAAAATCGGTGACGGTAAAATCTTCATTTATCCGGTTGAAGAAGCCATCCGTATCCGTACCGGCGAACGTTCGGATGCAGCGCTTTAATAGAAATCACAAGATACAGAATACAAATGCCGTCTGAAAAAAGTCATGACTTGTTTTAATCAGGGCTTATTTTTCAGACGGCATTATTGAATACCCTCCCATTTTCTAAAATCTATCCAAGTAAACCTATTACCAAAAACCTCACGCTATCAAGCATGGATGAATTCAAGGCAATGCTTCCCTTGACCTTCATGAACGACTTTACCGTATTAAATAACTCTTTTCAAAGTAATACTTACCCAATCAAAACCTCAACGCCCTCCTTTTAAAATCAAATCCCTCGTATTTTTTTCCTATTCTTATTGTTGTCTAACTTTTCAGACGACCCCTTTATCCAAACTCCGTTATAATGACGGCTTTACAATTAATTTATCCAAAGACAGTCTTATCATGAAACACATCCACATTATCGGTATCGGCGGCACATTTATGGGCGGCGTAGCAGCTATTGCCAAAGAAGCAGGTTTTAAAGTCAGCGGTTGCGACGCAAAGATGTATCCGCCGATGAGCACCCAGCTTGAAGCCTTGGGCATAGACGTACACGAAGGCTTTGATGCCGCTCAATTGGACAAATTTAAAGCCGATATTTATGTTATTGGTAATGTTGCCAAACGCGGCATGGATGTGATTGAATCCATTTTGAACAAAGGCCTGCCTTATACTTCCGGTCCGCAATGGCTGGCTGAAAACGTATTGCACCGGCACTGGGTGCTCGGCGTAGCCGGAACACACGGCAAAACGACCACAGCCTCCATGCTCGCATGGGTCTTGGAATATGCCGGACTCGCGCCGGGCTTCCTCATCGGCGGCGTACCGGAAAACTTCAGCGTTTCCGCCCGTCTGCCGCAAACGCCGCGCCAAGATCCGAACAGCAAATCTCCGTTTTTCGTTATCGAAGCCGACGAATACGATACCGCCTTTTTTGATAAACGCTCCAAATTCGTACACTACCGTCCGCGTACCGCCATTTTGAACAATCTGGAATTCGACCACGCTGACATTTTTGCCGATTTGGGCGCCATTCAAACCCAATTTCATCATTTGGTACGCACCGTGCCATCTGAAGGCCTCATCGTCTGCAACGGACAACAACAAAGCCTGCAAGACACTTTGGACAAAGGCTGCTGGACGCCGGTGGAAAAATTTGGTACGGAACAAGGCTGGCAAGTTGGCACTGTTCATGCCGACGGCTCGTTTGACGTATGCCATCACGGCGAGACGGTCGGACACGTCGCTTGGGAACTGATGGGCGAACACAACCGCATGAACGCGCTCGCCGTTATCTCTGCCGCGCGTCATGCCGGAGTCGATATTCAGACGGCCTGCGAAGCCTTGAGTGCATTTAAAAACGTCAAACGCCGCATGGAAATTAAAGGTACGGTAAACGGCATCACTGTTTACGACGACTTTGCCCACCACCCGACCGCCATCGAAACCACTATCGAAGGTCTGCGCCAGCGCGTTGGTAATGCCCGCATTCTCGCCGTCCTCGAGCCGCGTTCCAATACCATGAAACTTGGCACCATGAAAGCCGCCCTGCCCGCAAGCCTCAAAGGTGCCGACCAAGTGTTCTGCTACGCCGGAGGCGTGGACTGGAACGTCGCCGAAGCCCTCGCGCCTTTGGGCGGCAAGCTACACGTCGGCAAGGACTTCGATGCCTTCGTTGCCGAAATCGTGAAAAATGCCGAGGCAGGCGACCATATTTTAGTCATGAGCAACGGCGGTTTCGGCGGAATACACGGAAAGCTGTTAGAAGCATTGAAATAAGCCTTCTCCAATAACCAAGGCCGTCTGAAACAGTTTCAGACGGCCTTTTACTTATCTAACCCTCTTTATTTAACCGCAACCGCCACATTTTCCGCAGCCGCTACTGCAGTCGCGTTTTTTCGGTTTGAATACGAATTTTCGCAAGAGGAAGAATACGCAGGCGAGCATAATCAAGCCGACGATAATATATTGAGTCATGATGATAGTATCCTTGAAGAAATTTGGTAAACCACGAATGCGGCAAAATAAGCCATCAGGAACAAATAGCCTGTAATCATAAGCATATTTTTCGTGGATTTGGTTTCGCGTCTAATCACGGTCAAAGTCGCGGCACACATCGGAGCATACACATACCAAGCCAAGAAGGCAAAGGCGGTCGGCAAGCCCCAGTTGTTGTGTATGATGGGAATTAATGCGTTTTGTACGGCATCTTCAGACGACGCGCTGACGGCATAAACGGTACCCAATGCGGCAACGACCACTTCGCGCGCGGCAATACCCGGAATCATGGCGATACACATTTCCCAAGTAAAACCCAAAGGTGCAAAAAACGGCTGAATAGCATGACCAAGCGTACCTGCCAAGCTGTAATCGATGGCGGCACCGGTTGCGCCTTCAGGCGGTTGCGGCCAGCTTACCAAGCCCCACAAGACCACGGCCAACGCAAAAATGATGGTACCCGCGCGTTTCAGGAAGGCTTTTACCCTATCCCACAAGCTGGTCATGATGTGTTTGAAGTTAGGCGTACGGAAAGTCGGCAATTCCATCAAAAGTGGGAATTGTTGCACATTGCCTTTCATCCGCGCCAAGCGTTTCATGATATACGCTGCCAATGCAGCCGACAGAATGCCTACGATATAAAGAATAAACAATGTCAGGCCTTGCAGGTTGAAAATCCCACCCACTGTACGGTCAGGAATAACAGCGGCGATAATCAGCGCATACACTGGCAAACGTGCGGAACAAGTCAGCAACGGCGCAACCGCGATGGTAACAAGGCGTTCGCGCGGGTCGTTAATGGTACGCGCCGACATCACGGCAGGAACGGCACAGGCAAAGCTGGACAAAAGGGGAATAAACGAACGGCCGGACAAACCGCTTTTTGCCATGATGTTATCCAGCAGGAAGGCTGCACGCGGCAGATAGCCTGAGTCTTCCAATAGCAGGATAAAGGCAAACAAAATCGTAATCTGCGGCAGGAACACCAACACGCTGCCCAAACCGGCAATGACGCCGTTGACGAGCAAGTCGCTGAGGATGCCCGGCTCCATGTTGGCGCCTATCCATTCGCCCAGCGCGGTAAAGCCACCTTCGATGGCGTCCATAATCGGCGCCGCCCATGTGTAAACCGCTTGGAACACCATAAACAGGATGACCAGCAGCATAATCATGCCCCAGACGGGGTGCAGCACGATGTCGTCGAGTTTTTTGTGCCATGCGGGCAGCGTCATCTGGGTGCGTACCACTTGTGCCAAAATCGATTCGACTTCTTGATAAAGTTTGTCGCTATCCAGCGCATCGAGCGTGCGTTCGGCAGAGGCGGGGTTTGCGGGGAAAGAGCGTTTGCGCGGCAGCTTCGCCACGGCTTCGCGTACAGCCTGTACACCCGACGCGCTCACTGCAACTGTTTCCAAAACAGGTGCATCCAACAACTCGCTCAGTTTGGCCGCGTCGATATTCAAGCCCCTTTTGCGGGCCACGTCGCTCAAATTCAGCGACACCACCATAGGCAGTCCCAGCGTTTTCAGTTCCAAAATCATGCGCAGGGTCATACGCAGGTTGGTCGCGTCGGCAACGGCAATAATGGCATCGGGCGGAATGCCCATCTTGCCTACCATTACATCTTTCGCCACCGCTTCGTCGGGGCTGGTCGTGCGTAGGCTGTATGTGCCCGGCAGGTCGATAATGCGGACGGCCTCGTCGTCGAGGAAGGCGCCCTCGCGCTTATCGACAGTTACGCCCGGATAATTGGCAACCTTGGCATGTGAGCCGGTCAAACCGTTGAACAAAACGGTTTTGCCGCAGTTTGGCGCGCCAATCAAGGCAAAATAGCTTAGTTCCATCATTTTTCCTTATTCTTTCAGACGGCCTTAAACGGCCTCAACGATACGACACATAATCTTCCCGGCCTCTTCCGAACGCAGGGAAAATTGAGATTGGTTACCCAAACGTACCGCAAACGGGCCTCTCCCAAAACCACCCACTGCAATCACTTGCAACGGCATTCCGCTGGAAAAACCCAAATCCGCAAGACGACGGGTTACCAAGGTATCCAAATCACCAAAAACAGGATTGGGAGCAATGGAATCAATATGTACGACTGCGCCTTTTTTCAGACGCGACAAAGGAATGGCAGACATAAGCCTCTCTTTTCATTTGTTTTAAAAAATCAGATTATTAGAAATGTGAGAAGTGCTGACGAATGTGTGGCACATTTGAAAGGTTGGTTATGAGTGGCTATTCGCTACTTCTTTCAATAAGTGCGGTTTGTTTTAAGTATTGTTATTTTCTTTGCTAATGATAAATCTTATTAATGTAAAAATCAAATGTAACAAGATAAACTAAAAAGGCTGAAATCCTTTTATCATTAGGATTTCAGCCTTTTTATACACTCAATAAACTAAAGGCCGTCTGAAAACTTTCAGACGGCCTTCAAAATAAAAAACCGAATCAAATCGGTTTTTTATTCCCATTCAGGGAAAGGCTCTAAATTACAGAGCGTCTTTCAATGCTTTACCGGCACGGAATTTAGGAGTTTTAGCAGCAGCAATAGTCAGAGGCTCGCCAGTTTTAGGGTTGCGGCCTTGACGTTCGGCACGTTCGCCGACGTAGAAAGTACCGAAACCGACCAGAGTAACAGTGTCGCCGTTTTTCAACGCGTTGGTTACGGCATTAGTAGTAGCATCCAAAGCTTTTTGCGCAGCAGATTTGGAAATGCCGGCTTCTTGAGCAATTGCTTCGATCAATTCAGACTTGTTCACAATTAGTCCCTTCCTATCGTAAAAAATGATGAAATGCCCGAATACTCGGGGCTTAAGCACTTTTAAAGCACATACGCACTTTATAGCAATTCTGAAATTATCATGTCAAGTAAAAGATGTGGAATTGCCCTATTTTTGTGGCATTCAGGGCAAAACCACATTTTTTGCAACATCAGACGGCCAACTTAATGCTTGGTTGCTTTTGTTCTTGACTTTGTCTTAGGAGTTTGCACGGTCTCGGCAACTGCCAATTCGGCAACCCATTGCTCAGGCTGAGTTTCCAGACCCAAAGCCAACACTTCATCAATCCATTTGACCGGATGGATGGTCAGACCGGTTTTGACATTTTCAGGGATTTCTTCCAAATCTTTGACGTTGTCTTTCGGAATCAATACATGCTTGATGCCACCGCGCAAAGCAGCCAGCAGTTTTTCTTTCAAACCGCCGATCGGCAACACTTCGCCACGCAAAGTGATTTCGCCGGTCATCGCCACATCAGCACGCACCGGAATTTTGGTAAAGGCAGAAACCATCGCCAAAGTCATGGCAATACCTGCGCTCGGACCGTCTTTCGGCGTCGCACCTTCAGGCACATGGACGTGAATGTCTTTCTTCTCGTAAAAATCAGGAGCCAGACCCACTGATTCGGCACGGGAACGGACAACCGACCATGCGGCCGATACCGATTCTTTCATCACATCGCCCAGTTGGCCGGTACATTGAATTGTACCCTTGCCCGGCAAGGCAACCGCCTCTACGGTCAACAACTCGCCACCGACTTCAGTCCAAGCCAGACCGGTTACCTGACCGATACGGTTTTCGCTTTCGGCCACGCCATAGTCGAAACGGCGCACGCCTAGATAGTCATGCAGATTTTTCTCAGTAACTTTAATTGCCTTAGGCTTGGCCTTGCTTGCTGTTTTGAATTTGGACGCTTTTTTCTTGTCCTCATTCAAGGTAACCTGCATTACTACTTTGCGGCAGATTTTGGCAATTTCGCGATCCAACGAGCGAACACCTGCCTCGCGGGTGTAGTAACGGATAATATCGCGCACCGCACTTTCATCAACCACCAACTCACCCTCTTTCACACCATTGCGCTTCATTTGTTTCGGCACAAGGTATTGCATGGCAATATTGATTTTTTCATCTTCCGTATAACCGGACAGACGGATAATTTCCATACGGTCAAGCAGCGGTGTCGGGATATTCAAGCTGTTTGAAGTGGCAATAAACATCACATCGCTCAAATCGTAATCGACTTCGGCATAATGGTCGGCGAACTTGTTGTTTTGCTCAGGATCCAGCACCTCAAGCAATGCACTGGCCGGATCGCCGCGGAAATCGCTGCCCATCTTGTCGATTTCATCAAGCAGGAACAATGGGTTTTTCACCCCTGCTTTTGCCATGTTTTGCAGGATTTTGCCCGGCATAGAGCCGATATAGGTACGGCGGTGGCCGCGGATTTCGCTTTCATCACGCACGCCGCCTAATGCCATACGTACATATTGACGGCCTGTAGCTTTGGCAATCGATTCGCCCAAGGAAGTTTTACCCACTCCCGGAGGGCCGACCAAACACAAAATCGGGCCTTTGAGCTTGTCCATACGTTTTTGAACGGCCAAATATTCCAAAATACGTTCTTTGACTTTTTCCAAACCATAGTGGTCGGCATTCAAAATCAAATCAGCTTTGGCAATATCTTTGCTGACACGGGATTTTTTCTTCCACGGCAACTCAAGCAAAGTATCGATGTAGTTGCGCACGACGGTAGATTCCGCAGACATCGGCGGCATCATTTTCAGTTTTTTCAATTCAGACAGACATTTTTCTTCAGCCTCTTTGCTCATGCCTGCTTCTTTGATTTTTGCTTCCAACGCGTCCAGCTCGCCGCGCTCGTCTTCTTCGCCCAATTCTTTCTGAATCGCTTTCACTTGCTCATTCAAGTAATACTCGCGTTGGGATTTTTCCATTTGACGTTTTACACGGCCACGGATGCGTTTCTCAACCTGCATGATGTCGAGTTCGGCTTCCAACTGAGCCAGCAGAAATTCCAAACGTTCGACAATGCCGGCGGTCTCCAGCACATATTGACGCTGCTCCAATTTCAGCTGCAAATGCGCGGCAATCGTATCGGCAAGACGGCTGTTGTCATCGATACTGCTGATGGTACTGATGACTTCGGCAGGGATTTTTTTGTTCAATTTCGCATATTGCTCAAATTGAGTCAGCAAGGTACGGCGCAAGGCCTCAATTTCGGGATTGTCCTTGTCGCTGTTTTCATCAATCGCCTCAACATGGGACAAAAACAATCCGCCTGTTTCGTCAACCGTCAACGCGCGCGCACGACGGATACCTTCTACCAACACTTTAACGGTACCATCAGGCAGCTTCAAAACCTGCAAAACTTGGGCAACCGTACCGGTTTGGTGCAAATCTTCAGCTTTAGGGTCTTCTGTATTAGGGTCAAGCTGGGCCAACAGGAAAACCGGATCATCATTAGCCATTGCCGCCTCAAGGGCTGCAATCGATTTAGGACGACCGACGAACAGCGGCAATACCATATGCGGATACACCACGACATCGCGTAAAGGCAAAGTAGCCAGCGCACTGTATTCCTCGAAATATTTGTCTTTTGTCGGCATAGTTAATAATCTCAATCATTGTTAAATCAGAATGTAGCTCAAAATTGGGCTGAAGCGCTCCATTTCAAGACTTGAAAACAGCTTATCCGCACCTATTTTCGAAAACATCATTTTTAATAGCCCGATATGGACGTTTACGATAAAATATATCGGATTTTGGGCCGTCTGAAAACTTTTCAGACGGCCCTGACAAACCAAACAAGGTAGTAAACCATGACAGACTCAACTGAAAAAAAATCATTAATTGAATTCCCTTGCACCTTTCCTGTAAAAGTCATGGGCGCGGTTCATCCGGAATTTGAATCCGCCATCTTGGAAACCGTGCGCAAACATGCTCCCGATACCGAGCCGCACCACATCACTACGCGCCCAAGCAGCAAAGGCAACTATACCGGCGCGACTGTCCATGTAAATGTTGAAAATCAAGAGCAGTTGGACAATATCTACCGCGACCTGACTTCCCATGAATTGGTTAAAGTGGTGTTGTAATGAAAATCGTGCACAAAGGCTTGGTCGATTACCTGCCGACTTTCGAAGCCATGAAGGCATTCAATGCCTCGCGTGACGAAAATACCGAAGACGAATTATGGGTGGTCGAACATCCACCCGTATTTACCCAAGGCTTGGCCGGCAAACCCGAACACCTCCTCATCCGCGACGATATACCCGTTGTCCAAATTGACAGAGGCGGTCAAATTACTTATCACGGTCCCGGCCAATTAGTCGTCTATACGATGATCAATTTTAAACGCCGTAAGACCAGCGTCCGCCATATCGTTTCCGCACTTGAAAACAGCATTATCGCCACTTTGGCAGAATACGGCATTGAAGCAGCCGCCGATCCCAAACGTCCCGGCGTTTATGTCGGCGAGCGTAAAATCGCTTCCCTGGGCCTGCGTATCAAAGACGGCTCCGTTTACCACGGTTTAGCGCTCAACGTGAACATGAATTTAAGTCCGTTTACCCACATCAACCCCTGCGGTTATGCCGGTATGGAAATGACCCAAATTGCCGACTATGTCTCTCCGGCACCCAGTTTGGCAGAAGTTGCAGACAAGCTGACCAAGCATTTACAAAAAAAGCTGGCATAAGGCCGTCTGAAAAAATCCAGTCACACTGCCATCTTTTAACCGCCCTCTGAACTTTTACCCATAAACTTTTAGGTACAAATCCTCCTATAAGCTTTTCAGACGGCCTTTATAACGACAGAAAGAACACATCACCATGAGTGAAGAAGTAAAAAACGACCCCAAACGCGGCATCAAACTGAAAGGTGCAGACAAAACTGCACGCATTCCGATTAAAGTGGTTCCATTGGAACAAAAATTGAAAAAGCCCGAATGGATCCGCGCCAAATTGCCAGGAAAAAAATTCTTTGAAATCAAAAACATTCTTCGCGAACAAAAAATGCATACCGTGTGCGAAGAAGCATCTTGTCCCAATATCAGCGAATGCTTTACCAAGGGTACGGCCACATTCATGATTATGGGCGATATTTGTACCCGCCGCTGCCCGTTCTGCGACGTTGGCCACGGCCGCCCGAATATGCTGGATCCTGATGAGCCTAAACATTTGGCCGAATCCGTCAAAGCCATGAACCTGCGCTATGTCGTCATTACATCTGTCGACCGCGACGATTTGCGCGATGGCGGCGCACAACACTTCGCTGACTGCATCAAAGCCATCCGCGAAACCAGCCCGAATACCAAAATCGAAATCCTCGTTCCCGACTTCCGCGGCCGTTTAGATATTGCATTGAAAATCTTGGCAGAAACACCGCCTGACGTGATGAACCACAACTTGGAAACCCATCCGCGCCTGTATAAAAAGGCCCGTCCGGGTGCCAACTACCAGCACTCCCTCGACCTTCTGCGCCGCTACAAAGAAATGATGCCGCATATCCCGACCAAATCCGGCATCATGGTCGGCTTGGGCGAAACAGACGAGGACGTGCGCGAAATCATGCGCGATATGCGTGCCAACAATATCGAAATGATTACCATCGGCCAATATCTGCAACCTTCAGACGGCCACCTGCCCGTCCTACGCTATGTAACGCCGGACCAATTCAAAGTTTTTGAAAAAGAAGCATACGAATTGGGCTTTACCAATGCCGCCATCGGCGCAATGGTTCGCTCCAGCTACCACGCAGACGAACAAGCAGCCGAAGCTTTGCGTGAAACCCACGGCGGTTGCAGCCATCACTAAAGTTTAAATCATATAAGGCCGTCTGAAAAATAAGAAAACTGTTTTTTCAGACGGCCTTTATTTGGTCATAACTTACTATACAAAATTTTTTAGATTTTCAAAGTATAAACCTTAGTTGGGCTCTATTGAGCCAATCTTAAGTAATACAAAAAAGCGGCTAAACAGGATAAACACTGTTTGCCGCTTTTTAATTTATTTCTTTATTTTACTTCTTTAACAATTTTGCCGCTTCAATCGCATAGTAAGTCAAAATACCATCAGCGCCGGCACGTTTGAATGCCAATAGGCTTTCCAAAATGGTTTTCTCACCATCCAACCAGCCATTTTGAATGGCAGCCTGAAGCATGGCATATTCACCGGAAACTTGGTAAGCATAAGTCGGTACGCCAAACTCGTCTTTAACTCGGCGGACGACATCCAGATACGGCAGACCCGGTTTTACCATGACCATATCTGCACCCTCTTGAATATCCAATGCGACTTCGTGCAAAGCTTCATTAGTGTTTGCAGGGTCCATTTGGTAGGTTTTCTTGTCTGCCTTACCCAAATTGCCGGAGCTGCCGACGGCATCGCGGAACGGGCCGTAGAATGCTGAAGCATATTTTGCCGAATACGCCATAATGCGTGTATGGATATGTCCGACATCTTCTAAGGCTTCGCGGATGGCAAGAATACGTCCGTCCATCATGTCTGACGGGGCGACGACTTGTGCGCCTGCATCGGCATGACACAAAGCCTGTTTTACCAAAACTTCAATGGTTTCATCGTTGAGGACATAGCCATTTTCATCGGTTAAACCGTCTTGGCCGTGTATGGTATAGGGATCCAGGGCAACGTCGGTCATGATACCCAGCTCTGGGAATTTCTCGCGCAGGGTTCGCACTACTGTCGGTACCAAGCCTTCCGGGTTGTAAGCCTCCTCCGCAAACTCGGTTTTGTTTTGCGTTACCACGGGAAACAAAGCCAGCATAGGAATACCGAGATTCAGTGCTTCTTCAGCGGTAAACAACAATTTATCCAAACTTTGGCGTTTGACACCGGGCATAGACGGCACTGCCTCTTCCTGATTCTGACCTTCCAATACAAAAACCGGATAGATTAAATCATCTGCCGTCAAAGTATGCTCGCGCATCAGACGGCGTGAAAAATCGTCTTTACGCATACGGCGCATACGGGTGTTTGAGACATAACGCGGAGGGAAATTCATAACAATTGCCTTTCAATAATGAAGTCTTAAAATCAGTCTTCGACTTGACGTATGGCTTTGACCGAACGTTTGATTTCGCTGAGCGTACCGGTTTTATAACTATTACGTTCCTGCTCGGTCATACCGTTTTGATCCAATTTGGCGATATTTTTCAATGCTTCGGCATATTGGCCGTCTGAAAGTTTTTCCTGTTTGATGTGCCAACGGTTTTTCACTTCGGAAGCCGTCCACAAGCCTACTTTGTTGTAGTAGAACAAAATGCTTGCCGCCAGCGTCTTCATATCGCTGTCGGGTTTGGCACTGCCGATACTGCGGCCGATACGGTTGTTACGTTGATCGACCGCCTGGTCGGCAAGGTAACGGCTGAAGTAGTCGTCTTTACCTTCTCGCAACTCCATATCCGTCAGGCGCGCATTACCTGCTTTTTCGGCAATAATGCTGTCGAATTTAGAAGCAATCGCCGCCTGCCATAATGCTTGACGTACGGCATTGACCTGTGTTCCCCTGCTGTCGCCGTTTGCTTTGTCATCCAAACCTGTACGCTCGGCAAAGCGTGTGGCATTACTGGTCATATTGATTAAGCCTTCGTCTTCCATCCCGATGACTTGGGCGGCCACGGGATGGTTAAGCGCAAATTGTGCCATTTTACTGCGGCGGCTTTGATCTTCCTGATACGATTGGCAACCGGACAATACCAGCATGCCGAGGACGGCGCATTGAATGTGTTTTTTAATATGTTTCATGATGTAACTATCGATATTATTGTGTGAGTTCAACTGATTGTTTAACATAGAAACGCCCGTAAGCGCAAAATAATTCCCATACGGCCAAATCGGCGCATGAATGGCTATTTTATAATAAAAATAAGGCCGTCTGAAAATTTTCAGACGGCATAAGTATTTTTAACCTACCAAGCTGCGAATCTGCGGCCAGTAAAACAGGCAGGCTATCGAGCAAATAGCAATACTGATACCGGCTGCATTAATGCTGCTGATTTTTTCTTTAAATATTGCCGCACCAATCAGCGTACCCAAAACAATCACACCGATGTTCATACCGGCAAACACCAAGGTCGGATTATCCTTCATGATTTGGTGTGCCGAGATGTAGGTAACAATATTCAAAAAGTTCAGGCAGCCTAAAATCATACCGCCCAAGATGCCTTCTTTAGTCCACTTGCTCCCTTTGGCAAACAGGTAGCCAAACATCAAGATACCGGCCAAACAAAATGCCACAAGCAAATTACCGGCAAACGCGGTACCGCTCTTTGCCACTTGTTTGAACAAAATATCAATGACGCCATAGCCGCACCAAACGCCCAAAAGCAGCATCACTTGCGTGCTGAGACCGCCGGATTTCTTACCGCCATCGCTTTTCCAAAGCAAGAAAAACAATGCTGTAAATGCCAATATCAAACCGATCAGACGGCCTTCAGTCAGTTGTTCATGAAAAAGCGTGAATGAAGCGATAATAGGCAAAAACAGCGATAAGCGCTGTGCCGCGTCCGATTTGACGATACCTGCCGCATCGACGGATTTGCCCATAATGACAAACACGCTTGGCAACAAGATACCCAAAGCCGCAAAGAGCCACCAAGTCGGTAAAAATACCTGCGGATTACTCAAATCGGGCTTTAACACCAGCATGGTCAAAGTAACGGCAACGATATAGTTCACCGCCACCGCCTGCTCAATATTGATTTTTTGCTTGCGCGCCACTTTCAGCAATACGGAAACCAACACGCTGCAAACGATACTTGCCAATAAATATGCCATGCTTTAAAACCATCCTTGAGTAGGAACAGGCTTATCTTCATTCAGTTTGATCAGTCCAACGACTACGCGATAAATGAGCCAAATACCGGTTGCCACCAAAATCAGCCAACCGATTAAGATAAGTATGGTCAACATCCCGAAAAGCATACCCACCAACGACACCCAAAATGTCTTGGTCAGATAGTCAATATGGCTGGCATAAATACTGCCTTGCGCCTCATCGCGTTTGACATATGCCAAAATCACACCGACAACGGGTGCAAACCAGATAAACAAGCCCAAGGCATATGTCACATAGGCAATAAAAACATAGTTTTTCACTTCGGAGTTGGGCGTATTGACCACATTGGCTCCCGTATTATTGTTCCCTGTATTATAGTTTGCCGTATGATTGGCCGCCGTATCATTGAAGCTATTGTCTTTGACTTCCTGACGTTCATACTGCATCGCCGCATCATAAGCCAGACGTTTTTCCGGATGGGACAATACTTCAAACGCCTGTCCGATGGCTTTAAACCGCTCCGCATCTTTCTGAATATCCGGATTGGCCACCAATTTGCCGTAAGCCTCGCGGATAACGTTAATATCCGCATCCTGAGACACACCCAAGATTTCGTATAAATTCACTTGTTCCATCTGTATTCCCCTCCTTTACGCGTCCACTGCAACATGAACATCTTGCGGATTAAGCGTCCGCAGGTTTTCAGGCTTCATGCCTACGATAAACCCACGTTTGCCGCCATTGATAAAAATCTCGTCCAAAGCCCAAATGCTTTCTTCCACATAAACCGGCAACGCGGTTTTCATACCGAATGGCGACGTACCGCCGACCAAATAGCCTGTCCATTTCGCCGCCTGATCCGCCGTTGCCGGCTCGATGTGTTTCAAGCCCAGTTCGCGCGCCAGATTGCGGGTGGAAATATGTTTGTCGCCGTGCATTAACACAACCAAGCCTTTTTTGTGTTCATCCTGCAGGACGATTGTTTTGATGACTTGATGCTCAGGCTTGCCCGCGCACTCGGCAAAACGCGCCGTACCGCCATGTTCTTCATACGCATAAACATAAGGGACAAAATCAATTTTCTTACTGCGTAAAAAGCGCACTGCCTGCGTAACCGGATATTCTGCTTTACTCATGGTTGTTTTCCGCCACCCTTTTCAGACGGCCCCTCTTAAATGTGGAACGTAAACAACTGCAATGTTACCATACCTTCTTTTTGAAATCAGGAGACAACATGGACATCCGCTATCTTGGTGCCAGCAAACGCTATTCGGAAGCCGTCGTAGCCAACGGCTTGGTTTTCCTCTCCGGCATGGTTCCCGAAAATCCTGAAGCCGATGCCAAAGCACAAACTGAAAATGTTTTGGCACAAATCGATTCATGGCTCGCCCAATGCCAATCTGACAAAGCCCACATTTTAGAAGCCACCATTTATCTGCCCGATATGAACGACTACGCCGCCATGAACGAAGCCTGGGACGCATGGACAGCTCCCGAGCGCGCTCCGGCCCGCGCCTGCGTGGAAGCAAAACTAGCCTCACCCGACTGGAAGGTTGAAATCAAAATTACCGCCCTTCAAATCAAATAAAGCGCAAATATCAGGCCGTCTGAAAACGCCGCATTGATCAAGCAAGCGCAGTTTTTCAGACGGCCTTTATTCTTTTGCGGTACAATACCGCCCTTAAATTTTTCTATTATTTCAAAGCATAAACAGCCATGTCCAAAAAAACCAAGCAAGAATTAGAAAACAACAAACTCAGCAAACGCCTGCGCCATGCCGTCGGCGATGCCATTAACGATTTCAACATGATTGAGCCGGGCGACAAAATCATGGTCTGCCTCTCCGGCGGCAAAGACAGCTACGCCCTATTAGACATTCTGCGCCAGCTTCAAGCCAGCGCGCCGATTGATTTCGAACTGGTCGCCGTCAATCTTGACCAAAAGCAGCCGGGTTTCCCCGAAGAAGTATTACCGACCTATCTCGAAAGCATCGGCGTTCCCTACAAAATCGTTGAAGAAGACACCTACTCCACCGTCAAACGCGTGTTGGACGAAGGCAAAACGACTTGTTCGCTGTGCAGCCGCCTGCGCCGCGGCATCCTCTACCGCACCGCAAAAGAATTGGGCTGCACCAAAATCGCCTTGGGACACCACCGCGACGACATCCTTGCCACCATGTTCTTGAATATGTTTTACGGCGGCAAACTCAAAGCCATGCCGCCCAAACTGGTCAGCGACAACGGCGAACACATCGTCATCCGTCCTCTCGCATATGTCAAAGAGAAGGACTTGATCAAATATGCCGAGCTGAAACAATTCCCAATCATCCCGTGTAACCTCTGCGGTTCGCAGCCTAACCTGCAACGCCAAGTCATCGGCGATATGCTGCGCGATTGGGACAAACGCTTCCCCGGCCGTATCGAGTCCATGTTCTCCGCCCTGCAAAACGTCGTTCCATCGCATTTGGCCGATACCGAACTCTTCGACTTTGTCGGCTTGGAACGCGGTCAAAACCTGAAACATGGTGGCGACTTGGCGTTTGACAGCGAAAAAATGCCGGAACGTTTCTCCGACGGCAGCGAAGAAGACGAAAGCGAAATCAAAATCGAGCCGCAAAAAGCCGAACGCAAAGTCATCAATATTCTGGCAAACAAACCTAAAACCTGCGGTTTATAATTCCATTTAATATTCAGACGGCCTTTCGGTAGCTATTTACCGAAAGGCCGTCTGAATATTCAAATTTGAAATTTTTTCTATTCTTTTTTATCTATTCTTTCCCTGACAAACCGTGCAGCAGCAATCCCAATACGTCTTGCGGCAGCTTTTGCGGCGCGGCAGCATAAAGCGCGGCCAGTTGCGGATGGCGCATCAATATATCCGCCTGACGGATGAATAGGTCAATGAGTTCCACCGGCAAATCGGGCTGAATCAGGTGGCGTTGTTGCAGGGTGTGGAAGAATCCGCGCATAAAGGCGTATTTTTCTTCGTTCAATTCGTGGAAAAACCGTTCCAGTTCCAAATCCGTGTTTTCTTCAATGTTGCGCAGGAAAGCGGCGGAATAAAGTTCTTCAAACGATTGTTTTTGCAGGGCAAACACAGCCTCGGCAGCTTCGCGCAGGCTGCATTGCCGTGCGAGCAGCGCCTCAAATTCGGCACGGACGCGGTTTTTCTGCTCGGTAACAATTTCCTGCAAGAGCGCGTTTTTACCGCTGTAATATTTGTAGAAAGTGACGCGGCTGACGGCGGCCTCGGTGCAGATGCTGCCTACGGATACGGCGGAAAAGCCATGTTCGCGGAACAGGCGGCGGGCGGTATCGGCGATGGTTTGTTGTTTGCTGGCGGTCATGACGGTAGGAAGGTTTTGATTTTGTTCATAAAGGAGATTCATTAAAGTTATCCGCAAGTCGGATACTTATCATATTTCCCCACGGCTGCAATGGCAATATGGCGGCGTTTCAGACGGCCTCTTTCCTTGTCCCTCGCTCCGTCCTACGGATGAGGACTGTCGGATGCTTAGCAGGCCAAATTCATGAAGATTACAGAATTTCCCTCCTCCAACCTTCTCCCCCAAATAGGAGAGGGATTTTTTTGGACGATTCACAAGATAAGAGGGGAAGTAAAGTGAATGATAAACACTTGCATTCCTGTTTCTTATTTCTTATACTTTACATTAATAGTTTGTTTTATGTAAATATGTAAACACAAATATTTGCATACTGACGGAGAAATTGATTGCCTGATGTTCAATCCGCCCCGACGTATGCCGTCTGAAAGGATAAGAAATGCAGAAACACACCCTCCGCCGCCTGCCTCTATTGATTGCCGCCGCCTTTGCCTCCGAATGGATTTATGCCGCCGATGCGGCGCAAGATGCGGAACAAGTGTAGTTGGAAGAAGTCGTCGTCACCGGCGAACGTGCCAACCGCAGCGGCTTTGAAACCACCACGTCCAACCGCGTTTTCACTACGCCGAACATTGACCGCAGCGGCCACAACCTTTCCGCAACCGACCTGCTCAAACAGACCGTGAACACAGTGGACTTAGGCAGCGGCAACGATTTGCCGACCGTGCGCGGCGTTGACGGCTCAGGCCCCGCCGTCGGCGCGGTGGCGTTTTTCGCAGGCACTCGGCCGCGCCTGAACCTGTCCATAGACGGCCGCTCTGCCACTTACAACGAATACGCCTTCGGCACGCAGTCGCTGTGGGACATGCAGCAGGTGGAAGTCTTGCGCGGGCCGCAGAGCCATGTACGCGGGCAGAACGCGGTGGCGGGCGCGGTGGTGATGCGTTCCAAAGACCCGACCGACGAATGGGAAGGCGCGCTGCGCTTGGGTTTGGGCAACCAGAAAACGCGTAATGTCGCCGGCGTAGTGTCCGGCCCGATTGTGAAAAACAACCTTGCCTTCCGCCTGAGCGCGGAGCGGCAGCAACGTGAAAGTTACGAGCCGTTCGTGTCCTACGAGCCGACCGGCAACCCGCGCCGCGTGGAAAACACCAATGTGCGCTTCAAACTCCTGCTCACGCCCGAAAACCATCCCGATTTTTACAGCCGCCTGACGCTGAACCACATCCGTTCGCGCGCGCCGCAAAACGAAATCATGGGCAACACCGCCAGCCGCCGTTTTTTAAAAGAAAAGCCCGTGTTCATAACCGGATCGACATCAGGCATCTGGGACGTATCGTGGCAGCTTAACGACTATCTGAAACTGGAAAACAAACTGGTTTACGGCCGCTACCACAACGAGCGGCTGCACCTGCCGATGACCGTCAGCCCGCAAGGCGTGCCCGCCGAACTCAAAGGCCGCGAACTGCAATGGGAGCCGGTATTGCATTTTTCCAACAAAGGCCGTCTGAAAGGCCTTGCCGGACTGCACTACTTCCGCAGCAAACAAGACGAATGGGTAGATATCCGCAACGTCGGCGGCCGCAACACCTTTAACGACCGCAACAGCGTGCGCGCCCTGTTTTCCGAAACCACATACAGCCCCAGCGAAAAATGGGACATCACAGCCGCCGCCCGCATTGAAAAAGAAACGCACAAACGAAGCGGCGGCAGCGGCGCGCTGCACCTTGATTTAGACAAAGGCCAGACCGTCTTCCTGCCCAAAATCGACATCGCCTTCAAACCCACCGACCAATGGGTCAGCGGCATCAAAGCCGCGCGCGGCTACAACCCCGGCGGCGCGGGCATCACCTTCGGCCGCCCCGTCGTAACCTACACTTATGAACCCGAATATGTGAACAACTACGAGTGGTACACCCGCTGGCGCAGCGCCGACCGCCGCCTGCAACTCTCCGGCAACCTGTTCCTGAACCACTACCGCGACATGCAGCTCCCCTTCTATCTCGGTACAAACTCCGTCGTCATCCGCAACGCCAAAAAAGTCCACACCTACGGCGCGGAACTCGCCGCCGACTGGCAGGCGACCGACAGCCTGAAACTCACCACCGGACTGGGGCTGCTCAACACCAAAATCAAAAGCTATCCCGACAGCGGCATCGAAGGCAACAAACTCGGCCGCGCGCCCAAATACACCGCCAACATCGGCGTGAAATACCTGAACGACAAAGGCTGGGAAGCCGGCGGCGACGTGCGCTTCTACGGCGGCTACTACTCCGCCGCCGACAATGCCGAATCAGGCAAAATCGGCGCATACAACCAAGTCAACCTCTACACCGCCTACAACTTCAAACAAGGCCGCATCTCGCTCTATGCCGACAACGTGTTCAACCGCCGCCGCACCATATTCATTTCCAGCGCCGACCGTCAAGACGCACTCTACCAACGCCCCAGAAGCGTAGGCGTTAGCGCGGAATGGAAATTTTAGGCGAAGCTGAAATGATAAAGACCGTCTGAAAAAACATAGGTCGGACATTTATGCCCGACCTACCGTTTATTCCCCAAAACACCCAAAGGAACCCCATGCACTACTTCACCCCCGCCAAAACCCTGCCCAAAGGCACCATCTACCTGACCGACCTGACCCACGTTGCCGACTTCGCCGACTGGCTGGCCGAATTCGAAACCCTGTTAAACCAAAACCGCCGCTTCGCCACCGTCTGCACCCCCATGCGGCGGCAGGTAAGCGACGAACAGCGCATTGCCGACCGCAAAACCTACATCGAATGGATAAAGGCACACCGGCCGCAACTGTCCGAACGCTGCGCCGCCATGCTCCTCATCGAACCCGACGCGGCGCAACTGGCGTTCTTCCGCGAACAATCGTCCAAACTCGCCCCCGCGCTGGGCGTGAACTACATCGTCGAAGCAGATGAAACAACCGCCCTGCTTCGCGCAGAAGAAGCGTTGAAGGCCGTCTGAAAAGATACTAAACCTATTTAAATACAAATCAAGTATTGCCACCCAATATGTTCAGACGGCCTTGTCCCTTTATTTGCCTCATCTTCAAAAGAATCATGTGATGTCCGACAATCAGACTTCTCCAAACTCACGCGACTGGCTGCTGCTTATCGGCGGCAGCACTTACAAATTCACGCTAACCGGTTTTTATCTGGTCGCGCTGGTGGCCATTTTGAAAAACCACGGTTACAGCCTGAACCAACTAAGCTGGATTCATTTAATCGGCAGTATCGAAGCGGCGAAGGTGTTGTTTGCCGCGCTGATGGAGCGGCGGCCGGCGGGGCGGTTCGGGCGGTTTCGCGGCTGGCTGCTGGCGGCGACGCTGGGGCTTTCGGCGGTGTTCGGGTTGATGGCCTGTACCGACATCACGCAGAACTTCCCGCTACTTCTGGCCTGCTGCGTTTTACTCTCGGCCATGTCGGCAGTGTACGGCTGCGCAATGTTGGGCTTGTCATGCATCGTCCTGCCGCACCGCGAACGCGGTTTCGGCGGCGTGATTCAGACGATGGCGGCGCGCGGCGGCAAGATGATCGGCGGTGCGCTGGTGTTGTGGCTGTATCAGGAATACGGACAGACGGCGGCGGCCGGCTTTATACTGGCGTTCAGCCTGCTGATGTTGCTGCAACTCTTGTACTACCGCGAGCCGGAAAGCCCGACGGCGCAAGGCAGTTGGACGGCGTTGGCGACGCGGCTGGTTTCTTTTGGGCAACAACCTGAAACGGGCTGGCGGTGGCTGGTTTTGCTGTTTGCCGTTGCCGCACCATATGCGTTTATGGCGGCAACTTTTGTACCCAAGCTGGCGGATTTGGGCTTCACTCCGAAACAGACGGGAGGAATTTTGGCGGTAGGTATTCCTGTTGCCTGCCTGATTGTGACGCCGCTGTCGGGCTGGTTTTCGCGCAATTATCCGCGCCGCAGACTCGTGTTCCTGCTCTACGCGCTGCAACTGCCGTTTTTAGCGTCCATGACTGCCATCGATACGCTCGCCCGCGTCCACCATTGGCTGCCGCCAGCTCAAATCATCGCCCTGAGCCTGAGCTACACGCTGCTGCTGCCGGTGATACTGGCGTTGGTGATGGACAAATCAGACCGCGCCACCGCCGCACTCGACAGCAGCCTGCAATTTTCCGTGGTTCTGCTCGGCAGTTACGCAGCCGGTTTCGCCGCCCTGCGGCTGGCAAAGGCTATTGGTTATACAGATGCGTATTGGGTTGCAGTGTACTTGGCCGTATTGGTAGGCCTGCTTTTATATTTGAATAGAAATTTATTCAATCATTCAGAGTGTGACTCACAATAATTTGCTCAGATATTTATCCATCGATTTTAATTGAGCGCGTCTCCGGATAATTTTTCATTTTATTGCACAATCTCTCATGAAAATATAACAAAACGTGTCCATAATACTGCCGTTATTACACTCTTACATTCAAAAGGAACCTCATGACTGCTGTTCTCATCGTTCTCGGCTTGATTGCCATTGTCGTCGGCATCTTAGGCACTATTTATCCCGCCCTGCCCGGATTGGGTTTGATGTTTGGTGGCGCATGGTTGTTGGGTTATGCCGGCGATTATCAAGTGTTTGGCTCGGGTACGCTGACCTTTTTGGCCATCGTTGCCGTATTCGGTACTGCGATGGACTATGTGGCGGGCGCATTAGGTGCAAAATATACCGGCGCAAGTAAAACTGCGGTTTGGGGCGCGTTTATCGGCGGCATCGTCGGTGCATTCTTCTCTATTCCCGGCCTGTTGCTCGGCCCGTTGGCAGGCGCAGCCATCGGTGAATTTATCGCACGCAAAGACACATGGCAGGCTGGCAAAGTCGGTATCGGTACGTTTATCGGCTTCATCATCGGCACCGTGGCCAAAATCGGCTGCGCCTTGACCATTGCAATGACCATCCTGTTTGTTTGGTTGGCCTCGTTGTTCTAAGACAAAACATTAAAGGCCGTCTGAATTTCAAGCATTCAGACGGCCTTTTCATTTCATTGTTTATTTGCCGCAGCAGGCTTTGTATTTTTTACCGCTACCACACGGACAAGGATCGTTGCGACCCACTTTTTCGCCTTCGCGGCGGACGGTTTGCGGTTTATTGATGATGGCCTGCCAATACCAGTAAATATCCAGCAGGACATGCGGCAAATCAGATTCCAGCTGGGTCAGCTCTTTTTCATTTAGATGCAAGATGACTTCGCCGTTTTCCTCATCGTCATAAATACCGCCCAAAGCCATAATCGGGTAGAACAAATCTTCAAACTCTTCCTGATCGACTGCCTCAAACCAATCGGTAGGCACAATATCCAGTGCGTAAAGATAGGCGTTACACCATGTGTAGAAATCCGGATTGCCGGCTTCGTCTTCATAAAACCACAAATCCGGCAGGATTTTCTCATTGAGCTTCATGCGCATATCAGCGGCCATCGCCATGACCAAACGCTCGATTTCGGTACGCTCTTTGGCATCAAACAAAGATTCTTCACCCAAAATCTCAGGCAGCCAGTTGGTCGGATTCAAAGCATCCGGACCACTTAATAAAGCCATCATAAAACCTTGAACTTCATCACAACGCATGGTGTTGTGGGCTTCGGATTTGGCATCCAGCAATTCCATCAATCGGCTACGTGCCGCTTCATCAAAAGTCAGTATTTGCATTTTTGTTCCTTAAAATAAAATCGTATTATTGTTTTCAGACGGCCTGAGCATGGATACGCTGCCGCATTTGTTCAAACAGACAAACCGTTGCCGCCATCGCGACATTCAAGGATTCGGTTTGTCCCAACATGGGAATTTTGACACAGGCATCGGCCTTCTCTTTTATTCGTTCACTCACGCCGCTGCCTTCATTGCCAAATACCCAAGCGCAGGGTTGACTGAGGTTCATTTCATACAACCCGATATTGCGGCCACCCAAGGCGGTTGCCCAAATTGGATGCTGATACTTTTCCATCCAAGCGGATAATTCCACCCGGCTGAAAATAGATAGCAAAAAATGCGCGCCCATTCCCGCCCGCAACACTTTGGGCGACCAAATATCTACGGAATCATTGCTGCACACGATTTGCTTGACTCCGGCCGCCGCCGCGCTGCGCAAAATCGTCCCTGCATTACCGGGGTCTTGTACCCGCTCCAATACCACGCAATCGCCGTCTGAAGGCAAGCCTGCCTGTTTCGGAATATCAATCCAAGTCATCACATCATCGGCATCGGTCAAACTGGTGATTTTAGACAGAGCTTCGTTACCGACCCAAGTAATTAATCCCTCGTCCAACTGCGCCGTAATTTCTTGAATTTCAGGATATTGCTGTTTCTTTTCAGGCAGGTAAACCTGTTTGGGCGTACCGCCGCTTTGCAAATAAGTTTGCAGCAGATGTACGCCTTCCAATACGGTTTCACCGCTTTCGCGCCTTGCTTTGGCCTGTGTCAGCAGACGGAATAAATGTTTGAGCTGTTCGTTTTGAGCAGAGGTAATCAGTTTCATGGAGCGCATTATAACTGTTTTGACTTCTTTGAAGCTATGCTTTCAGACGGCCTGACGGTTTTACTGCAAAAATAAAAACCCTTGCCATAAAGCAAGGGTTTTGCATGATTTCATTTTTTACTGCACAACAGTCTGCTGCTCATTTTTTTGATCAGTACGGACAGTCGGACGGTTTTCAATCTTGCCATCTTGCGCCGCATTCGGCACAACGGTTTCACCTGGTTCGGAAGCCGCTTTATCAATAGGCGTACCGCTTACTGGAATGATATCTTGTGCAGGCTGAACATTAGACTTCTCGGCAACCGGCATAGCGTCACGAGAAGTTTGCGGCGTAAACTGCCATGCCGTCACAGCAATGGCACACACGCTGGCAGCGGCTGCAAAGAATTTAAAGAAGCCGTTATTGGCCGCTTCGCGATGAGTATATTTTTTCTGCTTGCCGGCAATCTCAGCTTGAGGCACTGTAAATGCTTTGCTTTGCATGGTTTCATCAGCCACCTTCGCAGCCGCACCCTGACGGATACAGTCGCCGATAATGTGGTACTCATGCCAAGCGCGCAATGCTTCCTCGTCTGCCAATACGGCATCCAGCATCTCATCAGTCAATGCTTCACCGTCCATCAATGCGGACACATACTCCAATGCTTTATTTGTTTTGTCATTCATTCTATTACCACCTTTGATCTTCAGAAGTATCCAACAGCGGCCGCAAATCTTTTGCAATCAGTTCACGCGCTCTGAAAATACGCGAACGTACTGTACCTATCGGACAATCCACTACCCGAGCTATTTCTTCGTAAGACAAGCCGTCCATTTCCCTAAGCGTAATGGCTTGACGCATATCGTCTGGCAGTTGCGCAATGCTTGCTTCGACGGTCTGCAAGATTTCCCGATTCATCATCTCAGCTTCCGGCGTATGGTAATCCGCAATCTGATCGGTTAAATCAAGAACATCTCCTTCCTCATTGGCTGCTTCCGAACTGACAAAAAACTGACGACCCGAAGTGGTCAGGAAATTCTTTGCCGTATTGATGCCGATACGGTACAGCCATGTATAAAATGCACTCTCACCTCGAAAATTAACCAGCGCACGATAAGCCCTAATCATTGCCTCTTGGGTTACATCGTGCACTTCATGCTCATCCTGAATAAAACGGGAAATCAGTCTGTTTAGCCGACGCTGATATTTGGACATCAGCATCTCGAATGCCTTATGGTCACCTTTCTGCGCGCGCTCCACCAAAACTTGATCTATTTGGCGATCGTTCATACCCACCCTTTAATCGTTTTACTGCTTTAAACCAAAAAATAGTAAAGCGTGCTGTGCACAATAAAGACAACACTGCTTTGAAATAGTTCCATAAGATTACATTTAATGGCAAAAGTTTATTCGTGTAGGTACTCTAATATAAGCTGTATTGCTTAATATACCTACACTTAGCACAAGTAGTTAAATTACTGACACTTACCAAATTTAGAGTTATTTACTTTACTTTTGCCATATATTCGACCAACTTTCTATGAACTGGCAGATAGCCTTGCTCTATCTGAACATCGCTTCCAACCCTAAGGTTAGCAACAGCAAGGCACTTGTTGCCCAGACTTATGATAATCGGCCAATATTTACGCACGAGTGGCATGATATGACACTCTTGCAATAGTTTTTCGACTGATTTTTCCCTCTGCCCGGACTGAATCACGTCGCCCTCGGATACAGTTCTAAGCACTGCCTGCTTCTCCAACTCCTCTTCCGGCAAACCGCCTTTAAAAGGTAATAAAACAAAACCGTTTTCCAGCAAAATATCTTTCAGACGGCCTCGAACTTCCCCACCATTACACCAAGGCAACTGTTGAAATTCACTTTCTTGCCAAATAAACAACTGATCCCGATAGGCAACCAATTCGCCGTTTGGAAAACTCAACTGCGCCTGTTCTGCGGTTTCCAATACTCGGGCAAAATCGGCAATGCTGTGATAAGAAGGCAATGATTCCGTTTGCTTTCGCAAAAAATACCAAAGCAACCGACGGCGCAAAAGCGGCGTACATTGCCGCCACAGACTGATATTGAATATTCCGTCCGGACTGATGCGCTGATATTCAGACTCAATCAATTCATCTAAAAGCTGCAAATCTTCCTGCAATAATCGGATATTGGCACAAATTTGCCGCTCAAAATTCGGAATACGCTGCTGCCATTGCGGCAAGGCCTGATTTCTCATCCAATTGCGTAAATAGACAGGATCCTCGTTACTTTCGTCTTCGACAAAAGGCAGTCCCCATTGTTGCGCATACTCTGCCAATTCCTGACGGGAAAATACCAAAAGCGGCCGCCAGATTTGGATCTCTTCATTTAAATCACGCCACACCGGCATGGCCGCCATACCGCGCAATCCGCCGCCGCGTACGGCCGACAGCATAAATGTTTCAATTTGATCATTGCGATGGTGTGCCAAAACAATAATTTTCTTCAGGCCGTCTGAAAATGCCTGATATCGTGCAGTCCTAGCCGCCGCCTCCAAACCTTTTCCTTGTTTTTCCACATTGACACGGCACACCCGCAAGGCAACATTCAAACGCTGACAATAATCCTGACAAAATTTTGCCCAACTGTCGGCATTGGTGCTTAAACCATGATGAACATGGACGGCACGCAAATCAAAACGGCGAAATTCACGCATCCGGTGCAAAAGATGCAACAGGACAACGGAATCCAATCCGCCGCTCAAACCGACTTCAAAAACAGTATGGTTCGGCAAATCAGGAAAAGCTGCTTGAAAACTTTTGAATAAGGAATCAGGGGATAGTTGCGACATTTCAGACGGCCTGAAATTATGAATGACTCAAAAATAGAATACAAAAAAAGCAAGCAGCGGCATCTGCTTGCTTTTTCAGCAGTCAAACTTATTTATCGGTAAATTTACCGTAAGCCATGATGCGGTCGAAACGGCGGGAAAGCAAATCAGGCATGGTCATGCTTTGCGCTTCGCTTAATTGCTGTTCCAAAACGGTTTTAACGTTTTTCATCGTGGTTTCGTAATCACGGTGTGCACCGCCCAACGGCTCGTCAATGACTTTATCGATGAGATCCAATTCTTGCAGGCGTTTGGCGGTAATGCCCAATGCTTGTGCGGCGTCTGCTGCTTTTTCGGCAGTTTTCCAAAGAATAGAGGCGCAACCTTCGGGAGAAATTACCGAATAGGTCGAGTATTGCAGCATATTGATGTAGTCACCGACAGCCACTGCCAACGCGCCACCCGAACCGCCTTCGCCGATGATGGTACACAATACCGGTACATGCAGGCGGGTCAGTTCGTACAAATTACGGCCGATGGCTTCGGACTGGCCGCGCTCTTCCGCGCCAATGCCCGGATACGCACCCGGAGTATCGACAAAAGTCATGACCGGAATATTGAATTTCTCGGCAGTCTGCATCAAGCGCAGCGCTTTACGGTAACCTTCGGGACGCGGCATACCGAAATTGCGGCGGATTTTTTCTTTGGTATCGCGGCCTTTCTGATGGCCAATGACCATCACGCTTTGACCGTTGAAACGTGCCAAACCGCCGATAATAGCATGATCGTCAGAATAATGGCGGTCGCCGTGCAACTCTTCAAAATCGGTAAAAATACCGTTGATGTAGTCCAAAGTATAAGGACGCTGCGGATGGCGGGACACTTGTGAAATTTGAGCCGGAGTCAGCTTGCTGAAAATTGACTTGGTCAACTCGTTGCTTTTCTTTTGCAGTCTGGCAATCTCGTCGGAAATATCGACGGCAGATTCGTCTTGCACGAATCGCAACTCGTCGATTTTATTGGTTAGTTCGGCGATGGGTTGTTCAAAGTCCAAAAAAACGGGTTTCATAAAACGAAGCTCTCGGTAATGGTTGCTGACATGATACGCTAATCAGACGTATTTGACAGCATTTCTCAAAGGGAAACTGCCATCTTTTGCAATAAAAAACTTTCAGACGGCCTTTAACAAAGAAATAGTATATCTGCACTAAATGTATGGCGTGCCGTATCTTATGATAAACTTCAATTCAGTTCAATCATTTCAAACAGGCTATGAAAAACGATCATGACAATTCGTCCATGCGCTTGGACAAATGGCTGTGGGCCGCGCGCTTTTTCAAGACCCGCGCGTTGGCACAAAAACATATTGAGCTGGGCAGGGTTTTGGTAAACGGCTCGAAAGTGAAAAACAGCAAAAATATTTCCGCCGGCGACACCATCGACATGACTTTGAACTCCCTACCCTACAAATTCAAAGTCGCCGCGCTCAATCATCAACGCCGCCCGGCACCGGAAGCGCGTTTACTTTACGAAGAAGACATGAAAACGGCTGCCGAACGCGAAGCTCAAAAACAGCTCGACCAAGCCAGCCGCATCAGTGCCGCTTATCCGGACGGACGCCCGACCAAACGCGACCGCCGCCAGCTTGACCGCATGAAGCGCGATAGCTGGTAAAGCGTTTCATCCATTGTTTCAGACAGCGCCCTATATTCATGCCGTCTGAAAACCAAAAACAGGCAGGACATCCTGCCTGTTTTTTATTTGTGATGATTAAAATTTATATTCTAACTGACCACGAATAACGTTCACGTCCTGCTTATCCGTACCAACGGTAGGCGTAACCTGTTTGCCGGCCAAATAGAAGCCTTTGAGTTTCCAGTTTTTCCAAGGAATATAGGTCGCACCGATTTGCACGCCTTGGACGTTTTTGCTGTAATCCTCAACAGAAGAGACACCGGACAACGAGCCGACGCGGCGGTAGTTCAAGAATACATCGTAAGAATTACGGACGTTCCAATCGGCCGATTTATAGCGCACTTCAGTGAACACGCCGTCATTTTTGATTTTTTGTCCGGCATCATTATAAGCTTTGATATTGGACTTGCTGACCGCAGCCATCCAACGCCAATCGTCATTAAATTTAATGTCCGTACCAATTTCCCCGAAGACCGCATTTTTCTTCGCACCGCGTACATCGATGTCTTTCATATAGCTAACGGTTGCGCCGACGTTGATATTCTCATTCACAGGCAACACGCTTTGAACCGCGGCAAAATGTCTGCGGCGGCCGCCGATGCCCCATGCGTTGTCGTTCAGATTGCCTGTACGGCGGCCCGCATAGATTTTGGTCGGCAGGGTTTTATTGTCAAAGAAAATTTCGCCACCGGTAACTTCGGTATCCCATACGCGGCCGTATGAAGAGAACGCGCCAAATTTACCGACACGCGCTTTGATGTTGTTGTACACAGTCCCTTCGGCATACAGTTTATTGACCGGCACATCATGATCGCCGTTGAATTTACCGGTTTCCAAATCGATATTCGGCTCGATTTGCGCTACCAATTTCCAATCTTTGTACAGTTTTGCGCGTAACCAAAACTCCGCGTTGAAGTTGGCATTGGTGTCTTCAGGCGTCGGATTAACGCTACTGTTGTTGGCATTGATGTCTTTGGTATCCGCACGTACGCGCAAACCGCCGTTCACAGTCAACAAATCATTGAAAATGCTGATTTTATCGTCATCTTTGCGAATGATGCTGCCGGAATTGACATAATCATTGGTGGTGGCCAAAGCCGCCGCATCACGCCAGCCATCAGCATTCTCTGCCAATGAATAAGATGATGAAGCCAATAAAATACAGGTTGCAATCAGTTTGGTTTGAAATTTCATGCCGACTCTCCAAAAGAAGGTATTGAAAGTGAAGTATTCGATAAAGCGTACAAAATCGTGGATTTTGTAAAAATTATTCATTTTGTTTACTAATTATTTTTATCGTATGTAAATTAGTGTAATCAGTCAAGCAGATTTAAACGCTTTCTCCGCTTTCAGACGGCCTCTTGATTCAGGTCAAACAGAAGCCTGCATATCAGGTTGTTCAAACTGCCGTTCCAAGGCATCGGCCAATGCCGTCCTGCGTTTTTGGTGGCATCCCACAGCCTGACACAATTCCTCTGCATTTCCCCAAAACACAAAACGTTCACGCGCGCGGGTAATGGCTGTGTAAAGCAAAGCCTTATCCAATCCTCGGGTTTCCTCCTCGCCCTCCGTCGTTGCGGGCACTGACGGCGGCAACAGCCATACTTCCCGATATTCCGAACCTTGGCTCTTGTGCACCGTCATGGCAAAAGCCGATTCAAAATCGGGCAAACGGCTGATGGCAATTTTTTTAAATCCATCTTTCTCAGGAAAATAGGCAGACAAACCATTCAACGATTCTTCATCTTTCATAATCAGCCCGATGTCGCCGTTAAACACTTCCAGCATGTAATCATTGTGGGTAATCATGATGATTTGTCCGGCAAACCAAGGCGTTTCGCCCGAAACCTTGCCCTGCCATTGCAAGTATTCTTGATAAGCCTGATTCAAATCATCCGCATCCTGCCGCCAAGCCGCCAATACCACCACATCGGCTGCATGACCGTAGGCGAGTGCAACATTATTCTCTGCCACGGCCTGCCAATAATCCTGTTGCTTTTGATACAGCAAGGCGACCTGCTCTTTCAGACGGCCTGATTTCATTTCCAACTCTTTGGGAAACTTGTCAAACTGTTCGACCGCGGTTTGCTTTTCCCCGGACACCACCGCCCTTGCCAAACAGCCGATACCGCTGTCTGCACCAAAACGGTGGCTGAACGTCAATTTGGCATTGTTTTGCGATAAAGCCTGAGGCCGCTCTTTAATCTCAAAGCCATGATTGGGCAGGTACACTTCCAGCTTTTCAGCAGTTTCTTTATCCAAAGCCGTCGGACGCGACAACGCCGCCAATACGGCACCCAAGCCAACCGACGGCAACTGGTTTTCATCGCCCAGCAACACCAGACGGCAACCGGTCGGCACGGCGCGCAATAAATCCAACACCAGCGGCAAATCCAACATCGAAGCCTCATCCACCACCAAAACATCCAAAGCAAGCGGATGTTCATGATTGAACGCAGGGCGCATTTGCGACGGCCGCAATTTCAACAATCGATGGACAGTCTGTCCTTCCAAGTTTTCCAAATGCGCTTTAATGTTCGGAGACAAATCAAAGCCATCCAAAGCACGCTGCAAAGCCCGTGCCATATGTGCAGCCGCTTTACCCGTCGGCGCGGCCAACGCAATACGGGGCAGCTTCGTACTGTTATTGCAAATCAGGCCCAAAAGCTTTGCGACGGTCGTCGTCTTACCCGTACCCGGCCCGCCGGTAATCAGCATAAAGTTTTGCAGCAAGGCCAAAGCCGCAGCATCCCTCTGCTCTTTACTGTCTTTAGGATCAAACCAGTCGCTCAGGCTTTTTGAAGCCGCCATGAAATTCACTTCTTCCGCCTCGGCACTGGCCAGCCGTTTGATTTCGACAGCCAAATCATGCTCCAACTGCCACATCCGCCCTAAAAACAATTTCCTGCCTTGCAGGATAAGCGGTTTATCCGCATTGCCGACTAAATTCGGCAAGTTGCTTAAGGCATCGACATCCGCTTTATCCAAGTAAATAAACGAATGCCCGTTTTGCAAGGCTGCAAACAGTCGAACCACATAAGGCTCAATAACGGATGCGCCCTGTACTTCGTGGCGGCGGAAAAACGCTATGGCCGCATCTGCGGCAGAGGAAAGGATAAAGTCGGTCGGGTTCATGGCTCAGGATTGATGGATACGGAAAAAGAAAGGCCGTCTGAAAAACAGTGTTTCCATAAATGAAAACCTATTTTTCAGACGGCCTCTATTATACCGTTCAAAGCATAAAATATTTGCCTGAAATAATAACCTTATTGCAGCACTTGCAGGCTGCCGTCTTTCATGGTCATTACCCGGTCGAAACGTTCAGCCAGCTCGTCATCATGGGTCACCACAATCAGGCTGGTGTTCAATTCGCGTTTCAAATCCAGCATCATGTCCAGCACATTTTGCGCATTTTTACGGTCAAGGTTACCCGTCGGCTCATCTGCCAACAGGCATTTCGGCTCATTAACCAAAGCACGGGCAATCGCCGCACGCTGACGCTCGCCGCCGGAAAGTTCGCTTGGACGGTGCAGCATACGCTTGTCCAAGCCGACCTTCTTCAGCATCTTGACAGCCTTCTCCTCAGCCATAGCCTTGGGCATTTTGCCGATTAAAAGCGGCATCATGACATTTTCCAACGCAGAAAACTCAGGCAATAGATGGTGGAACTGATACACAAAGCCCAAATAACGGTTGCGCAATTCGCCCAACTGTTTTTGGCTCAAACCGCCCAAATCCTGATCCATCAGTATTACCTTACCTTCAGACGGCATATCCAAACCACCAAGAAGGTGCAGCAACGTAGATTTACCGCTGCCTGATGAACCAATAATACTCACGCTTTCCGCTTCGGCAACTTCAAAATCCAAATGATTCAACACTTGTACATTCAATGCGCCGTCATTATAGCTTTTGCCAACGCCGATACATTTCAAAATTGTCTTACTCATAACGCAAAGCCTCCGCAGGTTGGGTTTTCGCAGCACGCCAGCTCGGATACAGTGTGGCGATAAATGCCAAGCCAAGCGAAATGCAGGCAATAACGGCGACGTCCTTCAAGTTCACATCACTAGGCAGGTAATCGATGAAATAAACTTGAGAGTTAATCAAATGAACGCCAAACAGGTCTTCAAAAAACGCGACAATCTTGCCGACATTCCAACCCAGCAATACACCGCATACCACGCCCACAAGCGTACCGAAGAACCCCGCAAAAGCACCCTGCACCAAGAAAATCTTCATGACACCACCCGGAGACAAACCCAAAGTACGCAAAATCGCAATATCGGCTTGTTTTTCCGTTACCGCCATTACCAAAGACGAGACAAGGTTAAACGCAGCAACCGCGATAATCAGCGTCAAAATGATGAACATCATGCGTTTTTCCAACTCAACGGCTTCAAAATAGCTGCGGTTGTTAAACGTCCAGTCGCGCACCCATACTTCATCTTTTTTAGCATCAGGAATCAACTTGGCAATGAAAGACGGCGCATTCTGCGGATCAGCCAATCGTAAACGCAGCCCACCGACATTTTCACCCAGTCGATACAAGACTTGCGCATCCTTGATATGCGTCATGGCCAATGTGTTATCGACTTCATAAACACCGGTTTTTACCACACCGACCACATTAAACTGCTTCAAGCGCGGCACCACGCCTGCAGGAGTAACATTACCCTCCGGCGTAATCACAGTAACTTTACCGCCAAGCTCCGTACCCAATGCCTCAGCCAGCCCTTGACCTAAAATAATATCAAATTCGCCCGGCTTCAAATCGTCAAAACTGCCGGCCGGCATATCCTTGCCGTAATCAACGACATTTTTTTCTTCAGACGGCAAGATACCGCGTATCTGTACACCGCGCACTTCTCCTGCATTGGCAAGCAAAGCTTGATCGGAAACATAAGGCGCGCTGGCCAATACTTCCTTTTTGCCTTTTACAAATTCGCGCAAATTCTGCCAACCCGGCGCACTGCCGACATCGTAATAGCCGATTTCCGCATGAGGTGCGACGTTCAACAATTGACCGCGTATCTCTTTCTGAAATCCGTTCATTACCGATAACACCACAATCAGCGCCGTTACGCCCAAGGCGATACCGGCGATTGAAATCATGGTAATAAATGACATAAAGCCGTTGCGTTTTTTCGCACGCAAATAGCGCAGGCCTATCCAAGTTTCTAAAGAAGCCATTCAAAAATGCCTCATTCGTTTGTCAAAAAAGGCTTATTGTACCGTAAAACCGACAGGTCGTCCGATTGCCCGACTGATGTGGCATTCAGGGATATAGTGTATGTAAAACCATGTATCTTCCAGTAAATTCCGCCGAAAAACTTGCACAATCGCCCAATCGCCCTTATTCTGAAGCTGTGACTCGTTTTGTCACCATCAAAAAGGAAATACACTAATGAACAGCAAAAAATTCTTGGCCCTCGTATCCGTAGCTGTAGGTTTGTCATTCAGCTTCAATGCATATGCCGCCAAAGAAATCAAAATCAGTTCAAACAATACCGCTTACTCCGACGCCGATGTTCAAAAACTGGCAGCCACTGCTGTCGGCATGGGCGTAAAAGAACCTGTCAGCCTCAACAGCGGAAACGGTGTTGTTACCGTATCCGGTAGCAGCGCAACCAAATGCGCATTTAAAGTCGGCAACGGCGATACGCCTCAAATTCAAGGCGTGAGCTGCAAATAATCTGATTTCATCAATGAAAAGGCCGTCTGAAAGACTTTCAGACAGCCTTTTTATATTGACATTTAAGATTGGATGTTTCGTCTATCGTAAACAGCCTGAGCCAAAGTACCGGCATCCACATATTCCATCTCGCCGCCCAAAGGGATTCCTCTTGCCAACCGGCTGACTTTATAAGGAAGATTTTTAAACAATTCCGCCAACACATACGCTGTCGCGTCGCCTTCGGCTGTGAAGTTGGTTGCAATGATAATTTCCTCAATATCACTCGCCTGCAGACGGGCCACCAGCTTATCTAATGCGACTGCCGAAATATCCATGCCCTGCGCCGGACTGACTTGCCCCATCAAAACAAAATACAGGCCATCATGGCAATTGGCCGCCTCCATGCTGGAGACATCCGCCGGCATATGCACAATCATCAAACGACTTTTATCGCGTTTTTCGTCTGCGCAAATTTCACACAAATCGCCTTCGCAAAATGTGTTGCACATCCGACAATGCTGCACCTGCCTCAAAGCAAACTGCAAAGCGTCCACCAATTCTTGCGCTTCTTCGCGTTTGTACTGCAAAAGCTGGTAAGCCATACGTTGTGCAGATTTCGGTCCGACATTGGGCAATATTTTTAATGCATTAATCAAGCGGACAAAGGCATCAGGATTTTTATTCATGATTTCAGACGGCCTTTAAAAAGATGGCTAAAAATAAGAAAACAGCCGGAATTCATCCGGCTGCCCTACTCTAATATTCTGCTTATTCGGCAGCATTATTAACTTGTTGTGCACCTTGCGTACGATCGATTTTCTTATCCAAATACTGGAGCAAGGCATCGAAAACATTGGCAGAAAGCTGCTGAACCAAAGCCTGTTTGGCAGCCGGAATCTGTGAATCGGCATTTTCAGGAGCGGAAACACTCTGAACTTCCATAATCACCGGCGCAGGCATACCTTCCAACAATGTATACGCAGGTTTGCCGCCGACAGGACGAGCTTTCAGCAAAGCCGCATAAGCCTCCGGAGACATGGTTTTACGTGCATCTTGCGCGCTCAACTGAGAAACAGGCGACCATTGAACATCGGCAGTTTTACCGGCTTTCAATGCGGCCAAAGTTTCTTGGGCTTTTTTCTCTGCCAGTTTAGCGGCTTCAGAGCGCTGATATGCTGCACGGACAGTGTCTTTGACTTCCGCAAATGGTGCGATTTTCTCTTCGCGCACTTCTTTCGCACGAATGACCCAAACGGTATCGTTGTTGATGGCGATCACTTCAGAATTGTGTTTTTTCTTCAGTACATCATCACTAAACGCGGCATTAATCAACGCTTCAGGCAAGCCGGCTTCCTTCGCGCCCGCTTTGGTCACCCATTCATCCAGGCTTTCTACTTTCAAACCTGAATTGGCGGCTGCTTTTGCCAGAGAAGACGGATCATTGAAGGTATCTTCACCCAGTTTTTCTTTAGCGGCATTAAAGGCAGAAGCTGCTTTTTTCAGTTTCAAGGCTGCTTCGATACGCGCTTTGGCTTGTTCCAAAGTCGGCTCAGCTTCGACATTCAAAACTTTAATGACGTGATAACCCAAAGACGATTTAACGGTATCGCTGACTTCGCCTTTGCCCAATGCAAATGCCGCTTTATCAAATTCCGGCCCGAAGCCGCTGCCGCCGCTTTTGCTCAGATAACCCAAGTTGCCGCCTTTATTGCTGCTGGACAAGTCTTTGGAATACTTGGCCGCCAGTTCGGCAAACGAATCCGGATGTGCTTTAAGCTCCGCAGCCATTTTGTCCACTTCGGCTTTAATTTCCGCATTGCTTGCTTCATCTCCGTTAGGCATAACCGGAATGAAAATATGCGCAATTTCGGCTCTTGGCGACAAATCTACGCTTTTGCTGTCGTAAGCTTTTTGTACTTCTTCCGCACTGACGGTTTGTTTGTCAGCCAAATCTTTGATGTTCAAAGCCACATATTCCAGCTTAACAGCTTGAGGAATCAAGTAATCTTTTTTATGCGCTTCATAATACTTTTGCAAAGCCGTATCATCTACTTTTACTTGTGCCACAAATGCTTCAGGGCTGAAAGTAAATGAACGGATGGTACGCGTAGCTTGAGTCAGGTTAATCAATTGACGCGCTTGCGCATCGCTGACCAAAGCGCCGTTTTGCACCAAATTCAACAGATTTTGCAATTGGAACTGTTCACGGATATCTTCAACGAACTGATCCTCGGTCATCCTGCGTTGATCCAAATATTTCTTGAGCAAATCCTGGCTGAATTTACCGGAAGCATCATGGAAATTCGGATCATCCACAATGACTTGCTTGATTTGTTCCTGAGACACAGCGATGCCCATCAGCTTGGCACCCTGCTTCAGATAAGCACGTTGCAATAACGATTGGAATACCGCATCACGCGAAGGCGCATTATTGCCGGCAGCCTGCTCGTTTTGTATCGCAATCTGTAAAGCGTGTTCGCTGACTTTCTCATCCCCGACTTTGACAATGTAATCAGAACCCGGCGAAGACAAATTATTGGCACCGAATCCAATAAAGGTCAGACCGATGATACCTAAAACAATCTGGGCGGGTGTTTTATATTTTTCAACAATATGGAACATATTTATCCAAAAGAAAAGTTTGGCGCGGTAGCTACAAAATGCTGCCGCAAAAATCTTAAAATCCTGAAAACAGGCTCAAAGCGCGTATTGTAACGTATTTTTTCAAGGCTTGCTTTTTCAGACGGCCTAAAAACCTAAAAATGCCTTATCCGAAAATTTCCTGATACGCTTCTACTGAAAATCCGACATGAACCTGCCCTTCTTTGACCAACACAGGCCGCTTGATGATGCTGGGATTCTCCACCATCAAAGCAATCGCACCTTCTTTTGTGACGGCAGATTCCTGCGCATCTTTATCCAGCTTGCGCCAAGTCGTACCTCTTTTATTGAGCAAAATCTCCAAATCCGCCTGCTCCAGCCAGCCATCAATCAATTCGGCAGTTGGGGCGTTTTTCTTAAAATCTATAAACTCAAACTCAATGCCGTTTTCAGTCAACCAGTTACGCACTTTTTTAACCGTATCGCAATTGGGAATACCGTATAGTTTTATCATCTTATTTATCCTTGTTTTCATTCATGAAATCACAAATTCAGGCCGTCTGAAACCTTTCAGACGGCCTGATTTAAATACCGCTTATTTCTTAGCAGCTTTCTTCACTTTAATCTTCACGCTTTTGCCTTGGGCGTTATTTTTACGCCCGGCCTTAACAGAGGCTGTTTTCGCCTGCGCTTTTTTCTTACCTGCGGCTTTAGGTTTACTTGGTTTAGTAGGCTTGGAAGCAGGTTTGCTTTTTACCTTACCCTTCTTTGCCTTCGCGGGAACAGCCAACGCTTCATCAATTTCTTTAGCTGAAAGTTTACGCTTACGTTTTTCGACAGGTTTGTCAGCAGCTATCGGCTTACTCACAGGTTTTGTTTTTCTACCGCCGCGTTTCTTACCGACTGAACCGCCGCTGATTAAGGTCAAATCAATCTTGCTGGTATCCAAATCGGCACGCGCGACTTTTACAGTAACCGTATCGCCCATATTGAAACGGACACCGCTGCGTTCGCCCTCAATCGCCATAATTTCAGGACGGAAGTTGAAATAATCCTCTCCCAAATCGCTGATGTGAACCAAGCCGTCGATATGAATATCGTCCAAGGTTACAAAAATACCGAAGCTGGTCATGCCCGAAATCTTGCCGCTGAAGACTTCGCCGACTTTGTCGCGCATATAATAAGTTTTCAGCCAGTTTTCCACATCGCGGCTGGCATCGTCGGCTCGGCGCTCGCAGAAAGAGGTATGTACGCCCAAAGCCTGCCAGGTTTTATTGGGTTGATAAGTTTGTCCGTTCAATACAGCTTTGATGGCACGATGCACCGTCAAATCCGGATAACGGCGGATAGGCGAAGTAAAGTGTGCATATGCACCATAAGCCAAACCAAAGTGACCGTCGCAATGCGGCTCATAAACCGCCTGTTGCATAGAACGCAACATCATCACTTGCAACAGCTCCGCATCCGGACGGTTTTTAAATTGTTCGGCAAGCGCAGCATAGTCTTTCGGTGTCGGGTTGTCTCCGCCGCCCAAACTCAGACCCAGCAAACCAAGCTGCTCGCGTAAAGTGGCCAGTTTTTCGGGAGTCGGGCCCAAGTGATTGCGGAACAAAGCCGTATGTTTGTTTTTCAGCAAGAACTCTGCCGCGCAAACATTCGCCGCCAACATACATTCTTCAATCAGCTTGTGCGCATCGTTGCGGACAACGGGAACAATCTTGTCGATTTTACCGTTGTCGTCAAAAATCATCTGGGTTTCAATGCTCTCAAATTCAACCGCGCCACGCTCGAAACGTTTTTTCTGCAAGATTTTAAATAATTTATACAGAGTATCGATTTGCGGTTTAAACGGATGATCCCGGCCGTCTGAAATCCAATCCCAAACTTGATTATAAGTCAGTCGCGCATGCGAACGCATTACTGCCGGATAGAAACGGTATTCCTTGATATTGCCGGCATAAGTAATCACCATATCGCACACCATACACAGGCGTTCAACATCAGGATTGAGCGAGCAGATGCCGTTGGACAAATTCTCCGGCAGCATCGGAATCACACGGCGCGGGAAATACACGCTGGTACTGCGTTCTTGAGCATCTACATCAATCGCGTCATCCGGGCGGACATAATGACTGACATCGGCTATCGCTACCACCAAACGGTAATTGCGGCCGATTTTTTCGGCAAAAACCGCATCGTCAAAGTCCCGCGCAGTTTCACCGTCAATGGTTACCAAAGGCAAATCGCGTAGGTCCACGCGTCCTTTCAAGTCGGTTTTACGCACATGATCGGGAATTTTCTTCGCGGCTTTGACACATGCTTCGCTGAATTGATGAGGCAAATGGTGCTTGCGCACGGCGATTTCGATTTCCATACCGCTGTCGGCATAATCGCCCAACACTTCAATGATTTTCGCTACGGCAGGACGGTTTTGCTCGGGGTAAGTCTCAATTTCACCGACAATGACTTGACCGGATTGCGGTTTAAAGTGCGCTACGCTTTCAGGTTCCAAAACAATGCTTTGATTCAAGCGTTTGTCTTCGGCCTCCAAAATCGCCACGCCGCGATCCATATAAAAACGGCCGACCACTTTAGACTGCGCACGCTCCACTACATCTAAAACCGTACCTTCGCGACGGCCTCTGCGGTCGATACCGGCAGGACGCACGGTAACAATATCCCCGTGCATCACGCCGCGCATCTGACGCTCATACAAAACGAAATCGCCCTCGCCTGTCGGCGTAAGCGGCACGGCAAAACCAAAACCGTCTTTATGCGCTTCGACACGGCATTTAACCAATGCCAATTTTTCTGCCGCACATACCGCGCCACGTCGATTAATCAATACCTGGCCATCGCGCGCCATCGCTTTCAGACGGCGCTCGAAGAATTCATATTCATCTTCTGCAATCGACAATTCATGCGCCAAAGCTTCGATTTTTGTCGGCACACCTTTTTGTTCCAATAATTCAATGACCCATTCACGGCTGGGCAACGGATGAGCGTAACGTTGTTTCTCCCGCTCTAAATACGGGTCTTTTTCTCGTAAATTTAAAGATTTAGTATTTTTGTTCATTTTGATGGTTGACATTCTTTTTTTAAAATATATAATAGCTGCTTCTTCGCAGTACAGGTAGTCAACTCTACCTGAAATTGAAGAATAAAGCAAAGCCCAGGTGGCGGAATTGGTAGACGCGCTAGCTTCAGGTGCTAGTGTCCTCGCGGGCGTGGAAGTTCGAGTCTTCTCCTGGGCACCAAATAATTTGGTGCTTCTTTGCTTAAGAAAATTTAAATTGCCCAGGTGGCGGAATTGGTAGACGCGCTAGCTTCAGGTGCTAGTATCCTCACGGGTGTGGAAGTTCGAGTCTTCTCCTGGGCACCACTGATAAATCAATCAGTCAAGTTTTTATATTATTCTGATAATAAGTCAGGATAATAGTCCACAGAGAGGTGGATGAGTGGTTTAAGTCGCACGCCTGGAAAGCGTGTATACGTGAATAGCGTATCGAGGGTTCGAATCCCTTCCTCTCTGCCAGATACTAAAGACACCAGTTAACGGTGTCTTTTTTCATATCTACTCTTTTTGAATATGGTTGATCCCGTCTATCTGAACATGACGTGATGTCTTATCAAGTATCTTACCCTAGCAACATTTTGATGAAAATTCGTGATTTATCCTAAAATCCCGATACCATTTTCCCCTGATATAAAATCTGCCCTATACGTTTATTTCATCATAATGAAAGGCCGTCTGAAACTGTTCAGACGGCCTCTTTCTTAAAACCTACCAAATCCCAAACCATTGTTTATCAGACTGCTTTTTATTACCGTTCTGCTGTTCGTGGTTTTGACGGCGAAATTGCCAAGGAGCTTGCGGATTGTCTTTTTTCCATAAGCCTTTACGTTTTTCCTTGGCTTGTTTTTGTGCGGCCGAATAGTCGGTGTAGGCGGTTTTACTTTGTTGTTTTTTAGCATAGCTTTCGTAATGCCATGCGGCGCCATCCCGTATCTGCATTAAATTCAAGTCAATCGTGCCGACTGATACTTGGGCAACTTCACGCTGATAGCGGTCACTTTCAAACACGCGTACTTTGGCTTTTTTATTCAATGCGGCATCAATCAGATTGTCTCGTGATTGTGTACCATAGGCCTGATTGATTTCCGGCGCATCGATATAGGCCATGCGGATTTTGTGTTTTCGGCCGTCGCTATCGATAATGTGTATGGTATCGCCATCATGGATTTTGATAATTTTTCCGTTGTATGTGTAAGTTTGTCGCGATGCCTTTTGTTTTTGTTTCTGTTCTTGCTTGGGCTCAGCTTCGGTTTTGGTGTCAGATGTGGCTTTGATGACATTTTCTCCCAGCCATTCATTGACCTTTTCCAAACCGATATTGTCGTTTTGTGCCAATGTTGCGGCAACGCTTACCCCGCTACGAATCAACTCGGTATCGCGTGAACTATAGCCCAGGGCGCCCAACACGGATAAAACAACGGGCAACCATTTTATAATTTTACTGATTTGCATATTTTGCCAAATTGAAGGCCGTCTGAAAGACCTGATGTACTTTCAGACGGCCTTTAAGGTTGATTAATCTTCATTAATCCTGACAAGGCAGGATGACTTTTGCGCCTTCTGCCGTACCCAAAACCAACACATCGGCGGCATCGCGGGCAAAAATACCGTTTTCAACTACGCCGGTGATTTTATTGATTTCGTCTTCCATTTTCAGGGCTTGATCGATATTGAGGCCGTGAACATCAACGATTTGGTTGCCATAGAAAGTAGTATAGCCGACACGCAACTCAGGCTGTCCGCCCATGGCAAGCAGTTTGCGCGACACCAGCGAACGGGCATTTTCAACCACTTCTACCGGCAATGGGAATTTGCCCAAACGGGAAACATATTTGCTTTCATCGGCGATACAGACAAATTTATCCGATGCACTGGCCACGATTTTTTCGTTCAAATGTGCACCACCGCCGCCTTTAATCATTTGCAGCGCGTGGTTGACTTCGTCTGCGCCGTCAACATAAACCGCCAAACCCATCACATCATTCAGTGAAACTTCTGGAATTTCGTATTTTGCCAAAAGCTCGCTGGATTTTTTGGAAGTAGATACGGCGCCCTTGATTTTCTTACCGCTTTTACCCAAAGCTTCGATAAAAAAGTTAATGGTAGAGCCGGTGCCAATACCGATGTATTCGTTTTCAGGAACAAATTCCACCGCTTTTTCGGCGGCAATGCGTTTAAGTTCGTCTTGAGTTGCCATGTTGTCAGTCTTTCGGTTTGAATGATGAAACGATTTTAAGCCCTTAGGCTTTAATCAGCAATACTGCCGCTTGTGCTTCAATGGCTTCTATACGCCCCAGATAGCCGAGTTTTTCGTTGGTTTTGCCTTTGATGTTGACGCAGTTCTCAGGCAAGCCTAAATCTACGGCAATTTTGGCGCGCATGGCCGGAATATGTGGCGCGAGTTTGGGTTTTTGCGCAATCACGGTCGTATCGACATTAACCACCTTCCAACCCAATGCCTGCACGCTTTGATAAGCCTCACGCAACAGCACACGGCTGTTTGCATCTTTGAACTCAGCGGCAGTATCAGGAAAATGGCTGCCGATATCGCCCAAACCGGCGGCGCCCAACAGAGCATCGATAATCGCATGCAAAAGTGCATCGGCATCGGAATGGCCCAGTAAGCCCTTTTCAAACGGAATGTTGACGCCGCCGAGTATCAAATCTCGCCCTTCAACCAACTGATGGACATCGTAGCCCTGTCCGACACGGATATTCATATTGTTTCCTTAAATAATGGGTTTTGATTGTTCAGACGGCCTTGAGCAACAATCTGACAATGTATTCGTCTTGCGGCAGCGTCAATTTTAAATTACGCGTATCGCCCTGCACCAAGCGCGGCCGGATACCCAGTTTTTCAACCGCTGACGCTTCATCCGTAATCTCACTTAAATCATCAACCGATAAGGCGCGATTTAATAAGGCCGTCTGAAAAAGCTGCGGCGTTTGCGCCTGCCATAATCCTGCGCGTGCAACGGTTTCATTAATATGGTGACTGCCGTCTGCCCGCTTGAGCGTATCAGCTACCGGTATGGCCAGAATGCCGCCTTCATCATTCTCGCCTGCCTCATCAAGCAAACGCGTTAACGCTTCGGCAGGCAGGCAACAGCGCGCGGCATCATGAACCAAAATATTGTCTTGCGCCTCGGCCAAACCTTGCTCCAATAAAACGGACACACCATTGCGTACCGTTTCGGCACGACTTGCACCGCCCACTCGGAAGACACGCACCTTCTCAGACAGGGCCGTCTGAAAAACCGAATCTTCCGGCGAAAGAATAACGGCAATTAAATCTATGCGTGAGTGTTGCTCAAAAATTTCTATGGTGTGTTGCAATACGGTTTTACCATTGATTTCAACATATTGTTTGGGTTTTCCCGCGCCAAATCGCGCCCCGACACCGGCAGCGGGAATCAAAGCGATATTGCGGCGCATCATGCTGACGCTCCGGCATCGGCCTCATCCGGTGTTTCAGCCTTGCGCCATACGCACGCTTCGCCCAAATCGTCCAAATATTTTTCATGCGCGGTCAGCTCTTCCGCATCGGCTTTGATGACTTTCAACTGCGACGTACGTTTGGTTTCGGCAATAATGGTTGGTTTGACTTCGCCCTCTTCTTCCACCTCGCCGCCCATCAGGTCGAACTGCTGACGCGTCATGGCAAGATAGACTTCACCCAAAAGCTCGCAGTCGATTAACGCGCCGTGCAAGACACGTTTGCTGCGGTCAACGGAAAAGCGGTTGCACAAGGCATCCAAGCTTGCCTTTTGCCCCGGAAACATTTCACGCGCCATGGCCAGCGTGTCGGTGACTTTACAACCCAGTTCTTCAATAGAAGGCAGCCCCATGCGGCGAAATTCCATATTCAGGAAGCCGACGTCAAACTTAGCGTTATGGATAATCAGCTCTGCGCCACGAATAAAGTCGGCAATCTGTTTACCCACTTGGGCAAACGGCGGCGCATTCTTCGCTTCCAATACTTCAATCGTCAAACCATGCACCTTCGCCGCTTCCTCCGGCATATCGCGTTCCGGGTGGACATATAAATGAAGGTTCGAGTCGGTCATTTGGCGGTTGATCATTTCCAAGCCGGCAAATTCGACCAGACGGTCGCCGTTTTCAGGATAAAGGCCCGTGGTTTCCGTATCGAGGATAATCTGACGTTGGCTCATGGTTGGTGGTTTCTGCAATTATCAAAACGTCCTGAATCATACTGAAGGCCGTCTGAAATGTATAGTCAGCAAAACTTTAGCTGCTTTTCAAATGCCCTTTTAACGCTGGATTTGTTCAGACGGCCTTTATTCTTTTTTCATCTATTGGCCGGCTATTACTCCAATTTTGAGTAGAAAATCCAATTTCTACAAAATTTTTTAAATTTAATTTCTTTAATAATGAATACCTTACTTATTATTTAAATAATAGGAACAATTATCATTTGCAAATTTAAAAAATCTCCGTATAATACAACCCATCGAAACAAAACAACCGCACAACAGAATGAAAGGAGAAGAAAATGCCCGAAAGTATTTTTAAGCAAGTCTCCCTTGACATTCTGAGACTGCACCAACAAGCCATCCGCTCTTTAATCGCCACCAAATATTGCGATGAGTGCGAAGTACACGACGCAGTATTCATTACTTTAGATGGCCGCTATTATGTTTGGCTTCCTTGCATGGGCAAATCGCCCCAATCAGAAACCGGCATCCTGCTGATTGAAGATGAAGACGGCAATACGCGCTTAAGCTGGGTGGCCGACACACGCGAAGTCAAGCAAAAAGACAGTCTGTACAACCGCGTTGTTTCCGCCCTGCAACGAAAAATGCAGCGCACGAAAAACAAGTTTATCCAGTCGGCAAACGCCCGATTGCTCGAACTCACGCCTCAGCAAGGCCGTCTGACGACAAACAGCAAAGATTTCTCGCTTTCACCACATGACCTGATGAAAGCACTTTATCCGGCAACACATCAAATAGGAGAATTTGCCCTGTAACAGTTTTTGGTAGTGGTTTGTGTTCCTTTTGCGCCCCTTAACATTTTAAAGGGGCGATTTTTTTGCCTCTGCTTTTCAGACGGCCTTAAAACCGGTTTTCCAGTACAATAAAGGCCGTCTGAACATTTCCTACTTTTCAACCATGCAACTGCTCAAATACATCCAATCGCAAGGTCTCGGCAGCCGCAAGCAATGCCAGTGGCTGATAGACAATGACTGTATCGCCATCAACGGCGAAATTCATAATCGTGCCAAAGACGATATCGACCCGTCTCAAGTGCATACCCTGTCTGTTGACGGCGAAGAGATTGCCGCCGTACCCATGCCCTATTTCTACATTTTGCTTCATAAGCCTGCGGATTACGAAACTTCGCACAAACCCCAGCAATATCCGAGCATCTTCAGCCTTTTTCCCGACCATATGCGCAATATCGATATGCAGGCAGTCGGCCGCTTGGATGCAGACACAACCGGCATTATTCTGATTACCAACGACGGGCAATTTAACCACCGCGTTACTTCGCCCAAACACAAAGTTCCGAAGCTCTACCGCGTTACCTTGAAGCATCCTGCCGATGATACCCTTTGCGCTACACTGAAAAACGGCGTCCTCCTACATGACGATAATGAAACCGTCGCTGCCGCCGGAGCAGTGTTGGCCGACCCAAACACATTGATGATGACCATTACCGAGGGCAAATACCATCAGGTCAAGCGCATGGTCGCAGCCGCAGGCAACCGTGTCGAGCAGCTCCACCGTGAACAATTCGGCGACTGGAATGTCGACGATTTGGCCGCCGGAGAATGGAAATTCATCCAAATCTAAAAAAATTCCAAATTTTTGAGATAATTTTTTAAACAAAATGGATTTTTAATTTATTTAAAATCAATCATCTAAACCTTATTATTTTTATTTAACAGAATTTAACACTAGAAGGACTGAACTATTGTATAATTCCCCTGTCTGAGTAACACTTGCTTCGAGAGAAGTGAGTAAGTGAGTAAGACGTTTTCCCCGTAATGTGTTTGGCCATCTATACTTTCCCCTTAGTATAGATGGTTTTTTTTATCTAAAATTCGGCAGGTCTGCAAATGTACTTTCAGACGGCCTCTCCTTATCAAAGTCCATCATTTCCAAACCGTGCAACCCTATTCATTGCTTGCCATTATTCCCACTTAGTTTCCGATTTCTTCTGCACCCATCCGAACCCGTTCAACTTCAAATGAATCGTTTCATAAAAAGAGCGCTGTCGGCTATCCAAACAGGTATAAACGTATGCCATTCAGACGGCCTCTACTGATACCGTTTATTCAATATTACCTTAGCCGAATTCTCTGTTTGCACGTTTCCATATCAAGTAGACTAGAAAAACTCACTAAAAATTCTTCATTAAATAGTTTTTTTACCTAACATTCTTTTCAGACTTTAGTCAAGATTCGTTAAATCTTTGCGGTAAAATGTTGTCTTTATTTTCATGTATCTGAGTTTTTATGTCTTCCAATCAACCCCGTCAAACTTGGTCCAACCGTTTGACTTATATCCTTACCGTTGCCGGCGCGACTGTCGGTTTCGGCGCAACGTGGCGTTTCCCGTATTTAGTCGGTGAAAACGGCGGCGGCGCATATGTGTTTTTGTTCTGTATCGCCATGTTGGTCATCGGTATTCCGATGATTTTGGTGGAAAACGTCATCGGCCGCCGTAAAGGCGTGAACGCGCTGGATGCATTCGGTGGCTCAATGAACGGCAAACCTGTTGCCAAAGTTTGGAAAGCGGTCGGTTGGATGGGCCTGCTCGGCGCATTCGGCATCATGGCTTATTACATGGTGCTCGGCGGCTGGGTCATCAGCTACATCGTCAACATCATCGGTGGCAATTTGGACATTTCCAGCCCTGTCAGCGGCGAAGTTACCAAAAGCTTCTTTACCGAACACATCGAAAACAGCCCTTGGGAAATTGCGTTCTACACTTTCTTATTTGTGGTCGTAAACCAATGGATTTTGGTCAAAGGCGTCATCGGCGGTATTGAAAAAGCGGCAAAATACCTGATGCCTTTGCTGTTTTTATTCCTGATTGCCATGGTCGTGCGCAACGTTACCCTGCCGGGCGCGATGGAAGGGATTACTTTCTATCTGAAGCCTGATTTCAGCAAAATTACCGCCGAACTTTTCGTCTTCGTTTTAGGTCAAGTATTCTTCGCCTTGAGCTTGGGTTTCGGCGTGATGATTACCTTGTCCAGCTATCTGGATAAAAACGAAAATCTGGTTCAAACCGCAGTCATTACCGCCATTACCAATACCATCATCGCCGTGTTGGCGGGCTTTATGATTTTCCCGTCGCTCTTCAGCTTCGGCGTCGCACCCAATTCCGGCCCGACTTTGGTATTCCAGAGCTTGCCGATTGTATTCTCGAATATGTGGGCAGGCCCTGTGTTCGCCGTGATTTTCTTCTCGCTGCTCCTGATTGCCGCGCTGACGACTTCGCTGACGATTTATGAAGTATTGATTACGACGATTCAGGAAAAAACCAAAATCCGCCGCACCGCTGCGATTACGATTGTCTTGGCTGCCATCTTCATCTTCGGCAACATTCCGTCTATTTTGAGCTATGGCCCGTGGAAAGACGTTTCCGTGTTCGGCAAAAATATTTTTGATGCTTTTGACTACATCAGCGGCAACATCTTGTTTATGCTGACCGCGCTCGGCTCCGCGCTGTTTGTCGGTTTCGTAATGAAGGACGAAGCAAAGGACGAATTGCTTTATAAAGGCAACCATACGACGGTCAATATCTGGTTTGCCTATGTGAAATATCTCGTGCCGTTGGTGATTTTGCTGATTTTTGTCAGCAACTTGTTCTGATAAACAGCATACAAAAAGGCCGTCTGAAATATTCAGACGGCCTTTATTTTAACTACGCTTTATTCTGCCCAGTTTTTCTTCTTACTGGTTTTACCGATACCGGGGTTGAAGCTGTTGGTCGGGTCGAGTTTTTTATAGAACTGTTTCAACTCTGGCTTGGCTTCATACAGATGACCGACATTATGCTCGGCAGGATATTGCGCACCGCGTTGGTCAAGCAGATGGAGCATTTCATGTTCCAAAGCCATGCAGTCGTTGCCTTTTTTAATGATGTAATCCTGATGGAACACATGGCACATAAAATGTCCGTAATACAATTTATGGATGATTTTATTGTCGATTTCGGGCGGCAGGGTTTCAAACCAATCACGATCATCACGGCGCAAGGCGATATCGAGTGCAACCAAATCCTCTACTTCATCATCATGTACAGAACGGTAACGGATCGCGGCAGAAGCCACAGCAAAGCGATGCAGCATAGCCGCCTGCGTTTCTTCGGCATTACATTCAAAGAATGCGCCGCCATGGGTTGCAAAATATTCTTTCAAGAAGGAACGTGCTTCCTCTACGCCCTCCCCGCCCATTTTCAAGATCAAATGGTGTTCGTATTTGTCGCGATAATTGCGCATAGATTTCGGCAAGTGATCGGGCAAAATCTTACTGATCAGTTGCATGAATTTATCAGAGAAGTGTTTCGGTAAGAAACTTATCTTTTTGCTGAATCTATCCACACGAGCTTTCAGATCAAACAGTTTCGGAAGTTGGTGGGTACCGAACGTCTTGATGATATAAAAAGTGTCTTTGCCATAAACGGCAGCAATATCAAAAGCATGACGATGGATATACTCACCGGAAATTGGCAGGTTTTTAAACTCGCTCAAAGCGGCGCGACGAATATCGGTCAGCTCATTAATATCATTGGTGCCGATATAGAAGACGGCAGTCTGTTTTTCTTGCGGGAAAGTATCCAAGCGCACGGCAAACACCATCAGCTTGCCCGCGCAACCTGATGCTTCGTAGTGACGCGCAGGGTCGGCATTAAAACGGGCGGCAGTCGGTTCATTCACTTGGCGAACATGATCGCAGTACGCATGGTCATGCCCTTTGCCTGCATTTTGAACAATGTCTTTTTTCTGATAATGAAAACCTTGCAGATTGGTCAGAATTTCTTCGGGGGTTTCACCCAAATCAATGCCCAAATGGTTGACCAGCTCCAACTTACCCTCTTCGTTGATTTGCGCAAACAGTGCCATTTCTGTATAAGCCGGGCCACGCTGTACCAAAGCGCCGCCGGAGTTATTACATACGCCGCCCAATACGGATGCGCCGATACAGGACGAACCAATCACGGAATGCGGCTCACGGCCTAAAGGTTTCAGCAGCAACTCCAATTGATTCAGGGTAGAACCGGGCAGACAGACAACTTGTTCGTTATTATTAATCGGCTGAATGATGTTCAGGCGCATGGTATTCACAATCACGATATCGCGGTCGTAATCATTGCCGTCAGGAGTCGAGCCGCCGGTCAGACCGGTATTGGCGGCCTGCGTAATCACAATGACATCAGCCTCAACACACGCCTGCAATATTTGCCACATTTCCAAAACCGTACCAGGACGAACAACCGCCAGCGCCTTGCCTTCGCCAAAACGGTAGCCTTGTCGGTATTGCTCGGTTTTTGCCGGGTCTGTGATGATGTATTTTTCGCCGACGGTTTGCGTCAGCCGGCTGATTAATTGCGTAGCATTCATTGCATACTCCTTGAGAGATTAATATATTTATTAGATTGCAAACATTGTAGTAATCCCTTTTATCAAAGTAAAGGCAAAACCCATTTTTAAATTCATCATTCAAATAAACAAAAGGCCGTCTGAAATTTTCAGACGGCCTTTTGTTTCAAGCTTGAATAATCAGATTATTCAGTGGCTTTCTCTTCGCGAGCAGGCGCTTCCAGCAAAGCTTTGATAGACAGACGTACGCGGCCGCGGTCGTCTACTTCCAATGCTTTCACGTTCACAACCTGACCGACTTGCAGGTAGTCGCTGACATTACGTACGCGCTCGTGGGCGATTTGGCTGATGTGTACCAAACCGTCTTTGCCCGGCATTACGCTGACAATCGCGCCAACGTTGTTGTCGAGGATTTTAACCACAGTACCTTCGTACACTTTGCCCACTTCCACTTCGGCAGTGATTTCTTCGATGCGTTTTTTCGCCGCATCGCCTGCTTCTTGAGTAGTTGCAGCGATAGTGATGGTACCGTCTTCAGCAATATTGATTTCAGTACCGGTTTCAGCGGTAATCGAACGAATGGTCTCGCCGCCTTTACCAATCACATCACGGATTTTGTCTTGGTTGATTTTCATGGTGAACAAGCGTGGCGCGTGTGCAGACAGCTCTTGTGGGCCTGCAACGGCGGCTTTCATCTGATCCAAGATGTGCAAACGTGCTTCTTTGGCCTGAGCCAAAGCGATTTGCATGATTTCTTTGGTAATACCTTGGATTTTGATGTCCATTTGCAACGCGGTTACACCTTCGGTTGTACCGGCTACTTTAAAGTCCATATCGCCCAAATGGTCTTCGTCGCCCAAGATGTCGGTCAGGACGGCAAATTTGTTGTTATCCAAAATCAGACCCATGGCGATACCGGCAACGTGTGCTTTCAAAGGCACACCGGCAGACAGCAGGCTCAAGCAGCCGCCGCAGACGGAAGCCATAGAGGAAGAGCCGTTGGATTCGGTAATTTCAGAAACCACGCGCATGGTATAGCTGAAATCTTCAGGTTCTGGCAATACAGCCAACAACGCACGTTTAGCCAAGCGGCCGTGACCGATTTCACGACGTTTTGGCGCGCCTACGCGACCCACTTCGCCGGTAGAGTATGGCGGGAAGTTGTAGTGCAGCATGAAGCGGTCGGTGTATTCGCCGGACAGCGCATCAATGATTTGTTCATCACGTGAAGTACCCAAAGTTGCAACCGCCAAAGCTTGGGTTTCGCCACGGGTAAACAGTGCGGAACCGTGAGTGCGCGGCAATACGCCGGTTTGAATGTTCAACGGACGGACGGTGCGGGTGTCGCGACCGTCGATGCGAGGTTGGCCGTCCAAAATTTGGCTGCGGACAACATCGGCTTCCAAGTGTTTGAAAATACCTTTGATTTCGTTGGCTGCCAAAGTGTCGGTTTCTTCGGTAATCAACGCTTCTTTTACCGCATTCCAAGCTTCGTCCAATTTGGCAGAACGCGCTTGTTTTTGACGGATTTTGAATGCTTCTTTAATGGTTTCACCGGCAATTTCGCGTACTTTGGCCACCAATTCTTCATTGGTTTCAGGTGCTTTCCAATCCCAAACTTCCGGATTGACTTCATCGGCAAACTCATTGATGGCATTAATGGCCACTTGCATTTGATCGTGACCGTAAACAACCGCGCCCAGCATCACTTCTTCAGACAAAATGTCAGCTTCGGATTCCACCATCAACACGGCTTTGGAAGTACCGGCAACCACCAAGTCCAATTGTGATTTCGCCAATTCGGCTTTAGTCGGGTTCAAAACGTACACGCCGTTTACATAACCCACGCGTGCCGCACCAATCGGACCGGCAAACGGTACGCCGCTCAACACCAGCGCGGCAGATGCGCCCAGCATTGCAGGAATGTCAGAATCGATTTCAGGGTCAACAGACACGACCATCGCTACGATTTGGATGTCGTGGTAGAAACCTTCGGGGAACAGAGGACGAATCGGACGGTCGATCAGACGGCTGGTCAGGATTTCTTTTTCGCTTTGTTTGCCTTCGCGTTTGAAGAAACCGCCGGGGATTTTACCTGCTGCGTAAGTACGCTCGAGGTAATCGACAGTCAGAGGGAAGAAGTCTTGGCCTTCTTTCACTTCTTTGTTGGTGGTAACGGCAACCAAAACAACGGTGTCGCCCATGGATACTTTAACGGCAGCGGCGGCTTGGCGGGCAATTTCGCCGGTTTCCAAAGTAACGGTTTGATTACCGTATTGGAAGGTCTTAACGTGTTTATTGAACATCATTGTTCCTTTCAAAATACCGCACTGCTAAAACACTAATAATGCACACTAAAATCCGAATGTGCATAGTTAGGGTTTCAGACCGTGCGGCAGGTTATAAACAAGCTTTCAGACGGCCTTTTCGGACGCTGAAAACAACTTTCAATTATAAAGGCAACTATCCTTAAAATCCAGTATTGATACAATAAAAAGGCCGTCTGAAACATATCCTTTTCAGACGGCCTTCAGTCTTCAAAATCAATCTTGTGTCAGTAAAGTCAATGCTTCCTGATATTTTTCGACCGTTTTCTGAATCACATCGGCAGGCACTTTAGGCGCAGGCGCTTTTTTGTTCCAACCGCTTTGCTCCAGCCAGTCACGGACAAACTGTTTGTCAAAAGACGGCGGATTGGTACCGACTTTGTATTGGTCTGCAGGCCAAAAGCGACTGGAGTCAGGCGTCAATACTTCATCCATCAAAGTCAGCGTACCTTCTTTATCCAAACCAAATTCAAACTTGGTATCACAAATAATAATACCGCGAGATTTCGCATATTCGGCCGCTTCTGTATAAAGCTGAATCGCTTTGGTGCGCACTTCCGCCGCCAGCTCTTTACCAATGATGCATTCGCATTCTTCAAAGCTGATATTTTCATCATGATCGCCGACTGCGGCTTTGGTCGATGGCGTAAAAATCACTTCGGGCAACTGCTGCGCTTCCTGCATACCTTCAGGCAGTTGAATACCGCAGACAGAACCGGTTTTTTGATAATCTTTCCAACCGCTGCCTGCCAGATAACCGCGCACAATGGCCTCTACTTTCACCGGAGTGAGTTTTTTAGCCACAACGGCGCGTTTCTCCAAAGCTTTGGCTTCGTTTTCAGGCAAAACATCGTAAACCGTCTGACCGGTAAAATGGTTAGGCATGATATGAGCCAGTTTTTTAAACCAGAAATTGGAAATCTGCGTCAGAATCTCCCCTTTACCCGGAATCGGATCATCCAAAATCACATCGAATGCAGACAGACGGTCGGAAGCAACCATCAACATACGTTTATCATCAATTTCGTACAAATCGCGGACTTTGCCGGAGTAGATTTTTTTCAAGCTGATTTCAGACATTTCGGGTATCTCTTTGGTAAACAGAAGAATTTGGTATTTTAGCCCAATTTAGCATCTTTCGTCAGATTGTTTACAAAATAAAGGCCGTCTGAAACCTTATAGCTCGGTTTCAGACGGCCTTAGCCTTTGATTTTAGGGATAAACCCTAAAAACCATCATCTTATCAGATAGCAGGAGCCTGAGTCTGATCTTGGATTTGGTTCACAGCAGACAGAGAGTAGTAGTCGCCGTGGCCGGTTACTTGGTAAGTGCTACCGTCAGCAAACTTGAAGTTTTCAACTTTGTGATCGTTACCGGTAAACCAGTCATCGATGGTGATGCTGTCGTTAGTACCAACAGAAACAGTCAGGTTAGCACCTGATTTGCTCAGCAATACGTCAGAAGCTGCAACGCCTTTACCGAACAACAAGGTGTCATTACCGCTTTCTTCACGGATAGTGTCGTGACCGTAACCTTTGTCGAAGAAGTAAGTATCGTTACCGGTACCGCCGATCAGGATGTCGTTGCCGACGCCGCCGTCGAGGTAGTCGTTACCGTCTTTACCCACCAGGCAGTCGTCGCCGGCCAAACCGTACAGATGGTTGTCGCCGCCGTTGCCTTCGATGTTGTTGTTCAAAGAGTTACCGGTACCGTTCAGGTTTTGCATACCTTGCAAAATCAGGTTTTCAACGTGATCGGTCAAGGTGTAGTCAATAACGGTACGGACAGTATCGATACCGGCGTGTGCATTGCCGTACTCGATAACTTGGTCGTTAACGTTGTCAACGAAATAAACGTCGTTACCGTCGCCACCGCGCATGATGTCTGCACCGGAACCACCGTTCAGGTAGTCGTTACCGGCACCGCCTTGCAGGTAGTCTTTACCGTCTTCACCGTACAGAGAGTCGCCGTCGGCATCACCGTAAATGGTGTCGTTACCGGCACCGGCGTAGATTACGTCTGTACCGTTGCCACCGTAGATGATGTCTTCGCAAGCAGTACCGTAAATGGTATCTTTCTCATCAGTACCGCGGATAACGTTGCCGTCTTTGCAGTCTTCGGCTCGGATGACATTACCAGGGTTTTTATCTTCGTGACCGTATGAATTGTCTTGATTGTGATCGTCTTTACAATCTTTGCAATCCGGTTTGGGTTCTGGTTTAGGCTCAGGTTTTGGCTCTGGCTTAGGTTCTGGTTTCGGCTCAGGTTTTGGTTCTGGCTTAGGCTCAGGTTTTGGTTGTGGTTTTGGTTCTGGTTGAGGTTCTGGTTGTGGCTCAGGTTTAGGCTCAGGTTTTGGTTGAGGCTTAGGCTGAGGTTTTGGTTGTGGTTTTGGACATGGGATCGGTTTGATTGGATCGCAGTTGTAAGGTGGGCAAACCGGAACACATTTGTAGTTAGGCGTTTTTGCCGGTGGGCAGAAAGCCGCAATAGCAGAAACCAAACCGGTTACCGCGTTAACTACTGACACGCCAACGCTGGCAATGCTAGCAATGCTGCCGATAGAAACAGAAGATTTTGCTGCAGGAGCGCAGTAGTAAGAAGAGTAGGAAGCCTTAGGCGCAGGAGCGCAGTAAGAACTAACCAGGGGTCTAGTATAATACCCCCCGTAACAGTATGCCATAATAATTACTCCCAAAAGTTAATAAAATATTGGGTTGACGGAACGAGCAAATCCGCCCTTGCCCAATTATTATTTTAGTAATATTTTGCAAAATATTTACTCAAATATATCAAACGGTAGAATTTACCGACAAAAGGACAGATGCTCCCCTAATTTTAAATACCATTATCCTAATAATCATAAAAACATTAACATTGATTCACAATCTCTTAACCAATATAACTGCTTAATCCATCTAGTTAAAACCTATATTTTAACTATAGTTATAGTATATTATTAAAATATTGATAAATAGTTACATTATAGGTAGATAATATCGACTACTTACTCAAACACGGCCCTGTTTGTATTTTGTTCGATGCTAATAATGTGAATTTGTCGTACTTACACTATAATGACGCAGACACCTATTTAACAGCCATCAGAGGAGATACTCAACCATGCGTACTTTATTGACCGGAGCCAAAGGCCAGCTTGCCCGCTGTCTGCGCGACCGCCTGCCCGAAGATTGGGAACTGATTGCTACCGACTCTACTTCGCTGGACATTACCGATACCGAAGCCGTGCATCACATGATCAAAAACTTCCAACCCGATGCCATCGTTAATGCCGCGGCTTACACTGCCGTCGATAAAGCAGAAGAAAACGCAGAGGCTGCTTTTGCCGTCAACGCAACCGCTGTTCACAACCTGGCCGCAGCCGCCCGCGCCGCACACGCGCGCTTTATTCATATTTCCACTGATTATGTATTCGACGGCGAAGGCAAACGCCCTTACCGCGAAACCGACTACACCAATCCGCGCAGCACTTACGGTCAATCCAAAGTTGCAGGCGAGCTTTTGGCTTTAGCCGCGCATCCGGAAAGTACAATCGTCCGTACTTCATGGCTGTTTAGCGAATACGGCAGCAATTTCGTCAAAACCATGTTGCGCCTTGCTAAAGAGCGTGACTCCCTCTCCATCGTTCATGACCAAACCGGTTGCCCGACTTATGCAGGTGACTTGGCTCATGCCATCATCAGTTTATTGCAACAGCCTACTTCCCCACGCGGTATCTTCCATTACTGTGGCAATAAATCGGCAACATGGTACGAATTTACCAAAGCCATCTTTCAGACGGCCCACCAATTAGACGACAGCTTCCGCATTCCGGAACTGAACGCAATCACCACCGATCAATACCCCCTGCCCGCTCCGCGTCCGGCATACAGCATTATGGATTGCTCACGCCTAGAGACCAAGTTTGGTATCAAACCGTCCGACTGGCAAAAAGCCCTGCGCGAAATTCTCCGCAAAATCGACTGATAAGCTGATCCATCTATATCAAGGCCGTCTGAAAACATATTTTCAGACGGCCTCTTTGTTTCTTTTATATCAAATGCTTTATCTATCCAGTCTGTCATTTGAAAAGTGCTACAATAGCCGTTTATTTTATTTTTCAGACGGCCTGACACCATGTGCAACCATCATCCCAAACACTCACACGACAACGACACCATCCGCATCCGCGGCGCGCGCACGCATAATTTGAAAAACGTCGATTTGGACATTCCGCGCCACAAACTGGTAGTGGTCACGGGGCTGTCGGGCAGCGGCAAGTCGTCGCTGGCGTTTGACACGCTGTATGCCGAAGGGCAGCGGCGTTATGTTGAGAGCCTGTCCGCCTATGCGCGGCAGTTTTTGCAGATGATGGACAAACCCGATGTCGATTTGATCGAAGGCCTGTCGCCCGCGATTTCCATCGAGCAGAAATCCACCAGCCACAACCCGCGTTCCACCGTCGGCACGGTTACGGAAATCCACGATTACCTGCGCCTTTTGTACGCCCGCGTCGGCACGCCGTATTGCCCCGAACACAAGCTGCCGCTGTCGAGCCAGACCGTGTCGCAGATGGTCGATGCCGTCTTGAAGCTGCCGGAAGACACGCGCGTGATGATTCTGGCGCCGGCGGTGCGCGAGCGTAAGGGCGAGTTTGTCGATTTCTTTGCCGACTTGCAGGCGCAGGGCTTTGCGCGGGTGCGCGTGGACGGCGAAGTCTATCAACTTGACGAAGTGCCGAAGCTGGAAAAAAACATCAAGCACAACATCGACGTGGTCATCGACCGCGTGAAAGTGAAGGCGGACATCAAGCAGCGGCTGGCGGAAAGCTTTGAAACCGCGCTGCGCCATGGCAACGAGCGCGCGCTGGCGATGGAAATGGACAGCGGCGAAGAACATTGGTTTTCCGCACGTTTCGCCTGCCCCGTGTGTTCGTACAGCCTGCCTGAATTAGAGCCGCGCCTATTTTCGTTCAACAATCCGATGGGTTCCTGCCCGACTTGCGACGGCTTGGGCAACACCAATTTCTTCGACCCCGAAAAAGTGGTCGCCCATCCCGAATTGTCATTGTCAACGGGCGCAATTGACGGCTGGGACAAGCGCAACCAGTTCTATTTCCAAATGATTCAGTCGCTGGCGCGGCATTACGGTTTCGATGTGCAGGCTGCTTGGGAAACGCTACCTGAAAAAGTGAAAAAAGTCGTGTTGCACGGTTCGGGTAAAGAAATCATTGATTTCACTTACCTGTCTGAACGCGGCACCACCTTCAACCGCAGCCACGCCTTCGAGGGCATCATCCCCAATCTCGAACGCCGCTACCGCGAAACCGACAGCGAAACCGTGCGCGAAAAACTGCGCGAATACCAAAACCACCGCGCCTGCCCAAGCTGCGGCGGCGCACGTTTGCGCAAAGAAGCCCGCTACGTTTACGTTAGCGGCGAACCTCTGCACGAAGTTTCCGCCTGGCCGTTGACCAAAACCCACCAATTCTTTGAAACGCTGGATTTGGACGGCAACAAAAAACAAATCGCCGAAAAAATCCTCAAAGAAATCACCGAGCGGCTCGGCTTCCTGATTAACGTCGGGCTGGATTACCTGAATTTAAGCCGCTCCGCCGAAACCCTCTCCGGCGGCGAAGCCCAACGCATCCGCCTCGCCAGCCAAATCGGCAGCGGCCTGACCGGCGTGATGTACGTTTTGGACGAACCCTCCATCGGCCTGCACCAGCGCGACAACGACCGCCTGCTCGCCACCCTCAAACGCCTGCGCGATTTGGGCAACAGCGTGATTGTGGTCGAACACGACGAAGACGCCATCCGCGAAGCCGATTTCGTCGTTGATATGGGCCCCGGCGCGGGCGAACACGGCGGCAACGTACTGATTGCCGACACGCCCGAAAACGTCGCCAAATGCGAAAACTCTGTTACCGGACAATACCTCAGCGGCAAAAAATCCATTGCCGTGCCGTCTGAACGCACGCCCGTCAATCCCGAGCGAATGCTCGTCCTCAAAGGCGCGCGCGGCAACAACCTCAAAAACGTTACCCTTGAGCTGCCGCTCGGTTTGATTACCTGCATCACCGGCGTATCCGGCAGCGGCAAGTCCACCCTGATTAACGACACCCTCGCCAAAATCACCGCCCGCGAACTCAACCGCGCCCAAGAAGAACCCGCCCCATACGACGACATCCGCGGCCTCGAACACCTCGACAAAGTCATCAACGTCGACCAATCCCCCATCGGCCGCACCCCGCGCTCCAACCCCGCCACCTACACCGGCCTGTTCACCCCCATCCGCGAACTCTTCGCCGGCGTCCCCCTCTCGCGCGAACGCGGCTACAACGTCGGCAGATTCTCCTTCAACGTCAAAGGCGGCCGCTGCGAAGCCTGCCAAGGTGACGGCGTCATCAAAGTCGAAATGCACTTCCTGCCCGACGTGTACGTCCCCTGCGAAGTCTGCCACGGCAAACGCTACAACCGTGAAACGCTCGAAATCCAATACAAAGGCAAAAACATCAGCCAAGTCCTCGACATGACCGTCGAAGAAGCCCGCGAATTTTTCGATGCCGTCCCCACCGTATCGCGCAAACTGCAAACCCTCATGGACGTAGGCCTAGGCTACATCCGCCTCGGCCAATCCGCCACCACCCTCTCCGGCGGCGAAGCCCAACGCGTCAAACTCGCCTTGGAACTCTCCAAACGCGACACCGGCAGAACGCTCTATATCCTCGACGAACCCACCACCGGCCTGCACTTCGCCGACATCGCCCTATTGCTGGAAGTGATAGGTCGTCTGAAAGGCAAAGGCAACTCGATAGTGATTATCGAGCATAATCTGGACGTGATTAAAACTGCGGATTGGATTGTGGATTTGGGGCCGGAAGGCGGCGATGGCGGAGGGAGGATTATTGCGGAAGGTAGTCCAGAGCAGGTGGCTAAGATTAAAGGGAGTTATACTGGGAAGTATTTGAAGAGTATAATAGGGAATGTTTTTTGATTTATTTTTTTAGAGGATATAAAACATGAAAACTAAATCACATGTGCGATTTTTTTCAAGGGTATCTCACTTAGATGCGGATATTGAGTTGGTTGACGTAATAAAAATCTTATCTTGTAACGGTGAGTTACATGAACAAAATGAAACAAGTAAAAATAAAATTTTTAAATATGTTAACAAACAACAACACCCTATATTGTGGGAGAGAAAACCTAATGAACATAATAGAAAAATTGCAATAAGCCATTTAAAATCTACAATATGTGAATCATTTATTAAAAATATTTATGAAAATTTCACATTGTATTTATCTGAAATACTACAATCTGCAGCTAAAAATGGACTTAATCCAGAGCGTTTGATAGGTGAGCATAATGTTAATTTTACAGCTAATGAAGTTTTAACAACTGTACAAGAGAGTAAAGCAGACGGGATTATTAATTTAGTTGCAAAGTCAGTTTTTAGAAAATTAGAAAACGAAAAAAGCACCAAAAATCTTCTAAAAAAATTTAATGATAAATTGAACTTAGAGGTGTCTGAAGAAAGCATTAATAAGGCACTTCCTTTTCTTGAAATACGCCATTTATTAGTACATAATGATGGAAAAGTAGATAATAAATTTCGTGATTCATATCCTAGTTTTAATTACTACAACATTTCAAAGAAATCCATTACGCTTAAACTTGATTATACTCTACTATCAGCGGTTCGAGATAGTATTTATACACTAGTTAATGAATTTGATAAAAAAATAGTTGATAACAACATAGTTCATAAAACGGAGTTGCAGCCGTAGCCTGCACACCTAACCGGCCGCGTGCGTGGCTGCGCCACACACCCTACCTGTGAATTACACGGAACTTCAAAGCCAACGCGTAGGGTGTGTGCGGTACGCACGCA
>NZ_KV835611.1:126944-178407 GCF_001838065.1 Neisseria sp. HMSC078C12
TAGGGTGTGTGCGGTACGCACGCACGCGGTTATTTGATTGACGGTTTTGTTGTTTCAACATTTCAGACGGCCTCCAATGTCGTCTGAAAACATCAGCTTCAACAAAGTTAAAACCTTAAACAACAAACCATTCCTTCTCCAACACCCAAACCACAAACAAAAATCCTATGGCGCGTTATCGCAGAAACTTCATTGCCGGCGGCACATTCTTTTTCACCATCAAACTCGCCGACTCGAAATCACGCCTGCTTGTCGAACATATCGGCTTATTGCGTGCGGCTTATATGGATGTGCAAAAACAATATCCCTTTGAAACCGTCGCCGTATGCGTGCTGCCGAACCACATTCACGCCATTTGGACGCTGCCGCCCGACGATGCGGATTATTCCCTACGCTGGCGGCTGATTAAAACCAAATTCTCCGCATATTTCCCTCATGCTGAAAACCTGTCCGCCAGCAAACAGCGGCGGCACGAACGCGGTATTTGGCAACGGCGTTTTTACGAACACACCGTGCGCGACGAAATTGATTTGCAGCGTTGCACAGACTATATCCATTTCAATCCCGTCAAACATGGATTATGCAACAATGTCCGCGATTGGCCGTTTTCGTCGTTTCACCGTTATGTGCGGGACGGATGGCTGCCGTTAAATTGGGGTGGAAAAAAAGAAACGGCGGTAATGAGTTTTGGGGAGTGAATACCATAATAAAAAACTACTGACCGCATGCGTGGCTACGCCACACACCCTACCTGTGAATTACGCGGAACTTCAAAACCAACGCGTAGGGTGTGTGCGGTACGCACGCACGCGGTTAGTTTGATTAATGGCTTTCTGTTGTAAATTAAACTTAGTTGAAACTAACGCTTTCAGACGGTATAAAAAAATGGCTGTCTGAAAATTGAAAAATGCCTTATCCCAAACACTCTGATTCACAAAACAAAAAACGGATTCCAAATCATTGGAATCCGTTTTTCTCTAAAGCTATCCGAATTATTTAGCTTCTTCTTTAGCGTCTTCAGCAGCTTCTTTAGCATCTTCCGCTGCGTCTTTTGCGTCTTCTTTAGCCTCTTCAGCAGCATCTTTGGCTTCTTCGGCTTTCTCTTCAGGAGTTTCGGCAGCAGGTACACCTTTCAAAGCGTCCAAAGAAGTTTTACAAGTTGCATCGCGTTGGTCTGCAGGCAGGTTTTTCAACGCTTCTTTGGTTTGTTCGAAAGATTTTTGCATCATGTCTTTGGTTGCGGCATCTACGTCTTTAGTTGCTTCGGCAAATGCTTTTTCGTACTCGTCACAAACGGCAGAAGAAGATGAGCCTGAACCGCCGCATGCTGACAGGGACAGGGCTGCCAACAAAGCCGCCAATAAAGCTGATGTTTTCATGTGTCTCTCACTTTTTTAAATTTAGGTTAAAGGATGTTATATGTTAATTCATTATATGAAAGTGTCAAGAGTTTTTGTTTAATTTAATCAAAACTATATCATTGAAAGAGCCTGCCTATCTCAAAATAATCAAGGCCGTCTAAAGTTTCAGACGGCCTTAGGTTTGAAGCAATCTTTTTCAGCGATTACGCCGCTTTACGGTGATAATGTCTGAGCGCGTGTTCTTTGCGCCGTCCGCTGGAGAAGGCGGATACGCGTTTCAGGTAGCCGATGACACGGGTGCCGTAGTCGATGTCGTGCGAACCGCAGGCGGAACAGGCGTGCAGGGTGCGTTTGTCGATGTGGCCGCATTCGTTGCAGATGGTGATGCGCACGTTCACGCAGAAGTAGTTGCAGCCGGTTTGTGCAGCGATGTCCAAGAGCGAGCGGTAGCCAGATTCGGGCAGTGCTTCGTCAAGGTTCAGGTGCAGCGCGGAGCCGCCGTCGAGCCAGTCCACCAGTTCTTTGCCGTGCAGCAGGAATTTGTCGAGCGCGTTGATTTCTTCGTCTTCGACGACGTAGAAATAGGAGTTGTAGCATTCGCGGCTGACTTTGTAGCCGTCGGCTTTGTCCCATTTGGCGTTTTTCACACCGAGGTTTTCGGCGGGAACGAACTCGGTGTTGAACTTCACACCGTAGTGTTTGCTGGCGGCTTGGTTGGCTTCGAATATGGTTTTCAGACGGCCTTGGACGAAGTTGATGTAGTCGTCGTTGTAGCCGACTTTGATACCTTGCGATTCGGCGGCTTCCGCCATGCCGTTGATGCCGATGGTGAGGAACTGTTTGTCCAGCGTGATGAAGCCTGCATCGTAAACGGGCAGCATTCCGGCGGCTTGGTATTCTTCCATCAGTTTGCGGTAGGCATATTGGTATTTGTGGATTTTCGCCACTTCGGCGGTAAGGTCGCGTCCGTCTTGCTCCAGCCGGTTCATATTGATGGTGATGACGTTGATGGAACCGGTCGCCACGCCACCTGCGCCGAGGGTGTAGCTGAAGGTGCGGTCTTCGATGGCGTTGCGCAGGCGGCAGCAGGAAGCCAAGGAGTCGGGGTTGTCGGAAAGATAGACGAAGAAGGAATTGCCCTCCGCCAACTCTTTCGCCATTTCGTCGGCGAACACGGTGTCTTTGCATTTGCCTCCGTCGGTCAGCATCGCAGCGGTCACGACAGGGAAAGTCAAAACGGCTTTAGTGCGCTCTTGATTAAACCATTTGAGGAAGAAGTTTTGCAGTTTTGCCACGCTCGTCCACACCGGTTTGCTGAAATCGGGAAAGACGAAATCGCCGAACATCGCATCGAAATAGTATTGATCGTAAACGGAAATATTCCAAAATACGCTCTGATAGCCGCGCGCGGCAGCGGGCTGGTTGATGCTGTACACCACCTGCTGCATATGGTTGGCGATTTCTTTGCCGTGGGTTTCCAAATAATCGTCGCCGTAGTCTTTGCGGGCGAAGTAGTCGAAATAAGTCAGAAATTCCACCGTTGCCACCGCGCCGGCAAACTGTGCGCTGATGGCAAACACTAGGTTGATAAACGAACCGCAAAACGAAGCCAGATGTTGCGGCGCTTTGGATTCGCCGCCGAGTTTGCTTAAGCCGTCGAGCAGGAAGGGATACAGCGTAACCGACACACAATAAGGCTTGAGGCTGGTTTCGTCGTGCACATAAATCTCGTGCGCCTCAATCTGGCGGATGTATTCGTCGGCAACGGATTGGTCGAAAATTTCGGCAATTTTGCGCGATACTTGGGCGCGGTTAATCTGCACGAAAAAGTCTTTCATGATTTCCGCTTCCATCGTGGCGATGTTTTTCTGGGTAACATTGGCGTTGGCGTCCATTTTCGATCCGTCCGCCGCGTTTTGCGCGCTGATGTAGTCACGCATGAATTGTAGTTTTCCGTTTAACTGTTCGGGATGCAGCCGAATCATGTTAATTCTCCTGTATGGTTTGGTTGATTTATTAAACAATGACGGTTGGGCCGTCTGAAACATCGCTGTCAGCGAATACAATAAATTCAATTTAAATCAGTGCAATACAGCACCGGGCTAAATTGAAGCCACTGGAAAAACTTTAGGCGCAGGTTTGTCTTTGATAAACAAGCGGTTCAACACTTCGCCCGTGTGCAAATTGATAAACTTCTGATTGGTGGCCGGACTTTCCAAACCGCCCAACTCCATCTGCCAGCGGCCAGTTTTCAGATACGTCAGATAAGGCAGGATGCCGTCTGAAACCGCCTCCAGCTCATCACGCCCCAGGCCGGTGTACAAACAGGCTTTCAAACCCGCCTGCGTCACGATGGCCAGCATTTTCTGCAAGGTTTCCGGCTGCCATTCTCCGCCCATAAACAACACGCACGTAATCAATCCGCGATAGCGTTTCAGACGGCCTTTTAAGTAATCCTCGGTCAATTCCGTGCCGATGCCCTCTTTCCATGTATCGGCACTATGGCAACCTTTGCAACGCAGCGGACAACCGGAAAACAGAAACGCCAGCGACACTTCGCCCGGCACTTCCTGCCATACAATTTGCTCGATTGTGAATTTCAAACCGCTCATTGCAATGCCATAAAACACAAGATATGGTGTAAATTAAAACACAATAATACTAGATATGGTATTTTATTTAACAATCCATCTTTATTTTGTAATAGATTTTTATAATTTGATAGATTGTAAATTTCAATAATTACATCTACACGGCTCCCTTGATAAAGGCCGTCTGAAAACAATTTCAGTGCATTAATATAAAAAAAAGAAAAGCAAACTCCGTTATAACAAAGACGGTTTTAACAAATCAAAAAAGGCCGTCTGAAATCATCTTTCAGACGGCCTTAATTTCAGGTTTTACCCTCGATTCGAACCTTTCACCATATCCATCAAAAACAATCGGCAATCCAAATTACCGTTAAACAAAGGAATTTTCCGCTTCGGAGAAAGGCGCATAAATTTCGGCATATCGCGATCACCGGTAAACATTCCTACCAGCCAGCCGGCGTAATATTGTTTCAACCATGTACCGAGTTGCGGATATAAAGCCTGCAAAGCTTGAATCTCCGCAAGGCGCACGCCATAAGGCGGATTGGAAATCATAATGCCATGTTCGCCGTTTGGGCGCGCGGTTTGCGCATCTTGCACGTCAAAGCGGATGAAATTATCCACTTCGGCGGCTTGGGCATTAGCCAATGCGGCGCGGATCATATAACGATCGTTGTCGCTGCCGGAAATGGGCGCGGCGGCCGGTTTGATTTGTTTTTCAGCCTCACGGCGCAACGCTTGCCATTTTTCTTTGTCGAAGTTTTGCAGTTTTTCAAAACCGAAACGGCGCATCAAGCCCGGCGCACGGTGTGTCGCAATCCATGCAGCCTCAATGGCAATCGTGCCGCTGCCGCAAAACGGGTCTTGGAAAGGCTGCGTACCGTCGTAACCTGCCAAAAGCAGCAAACCTGCCGCCAAGTTCTCTCTCAATGGCGCTTCGCCGGTATCCTGACGATAGCCGCGTTTAAAGAGTGCTTCGCCGGAAGTATCGATAAAGATTTCCACATTGCGCTCATCGATAAAGGCATGAATGCGGATATCGGGGTTGATTTTACCCACGCTCGGACGCGCATCATAAATATCGCGGAAGGCATCGCAGACGGCATCTTTGATTTTCAAACCGACAAAATCCAAGCTTTTCACATTGGCGCGCTTGCCTTCGACTTTGACTTTAAAGGTCTGCTCCAGCTTAAACCAGCCTGTCCAATGCAGATTTCGTGCCAATTTGTAGATATCGTGTTCGTTTCGATAACCGCCTTTGGTCAAGCGCAACAAAACGCGGCTGGCAACGCGCGAATGCAGGTTGATGCGGTACACCTGCTCCATCGTGCCTTTACATGCCACACCGCCGTCAACAGCGCGGATATCCTGACATGCCATGCTGTCGAGTTCCTGCGTCAAAGGCGCTTCCAAACCGCGAGGACAAGTGATAAAAAGTGAATAAACCGTCATATAAAACCTTTCCGGGTAGGGCTATCCGAACCACTCGGATAACAAATAAAAACAATATTATAGCCGAAAAACCAAAGGCCGTCTGAAACTTCAGACGGCCTTTGAATAAAGCTCGCTTAGTGATCCAAACTGTCGGTTTCAACCTTAACCGCTTTATCGGTTTTATCCTCCGGCAAAACCAAGTTCAACAATACCGCCATAATACCACCTGCGGAAATTGAGTTTTGGAACAATACCGGCAGGTTTTTAAACACTTCCGGCTCAAACGCCACGCCCAAACCCAAACCGACAGAAGTCGCCGCGATAACCGCTTCACGGCGGCGAATACCGTGGCTGACCAAAATCCGCACACCGGCAATCGCAATCAGGCCAAACATCAACACCATCGCGCCACCCAAAACCGGACTCGGAATCGTGGTAAACGCACGGCCGATAACAGGGAACAAGCCCAACAATACCAAAATCGCCGCAATATATTTGCCCACATGACGCGAAGCCACGCCGGTCATTTGAATCACGCCGTTATTTTGCGCAAAAGTAGTCAAAGGCAAAGAGCCCAACGCAGTCGCAATTACAGAAACCAGACCATCTGCCAATACACCGCCGCGCAAGCGTTTGGTATATTCCTCACCCTCGATCGGCTGCTCGGAGACCATCGCAGTCGCCGTCAAATCGCCCACTGCTTCAAATACGCTCAACAGGAAAATCGCACCGGCGACAATAAATGCGTGCCAATCGAATGCAAAACCATATTTAAACGGAACCGGCAGGGTAATCAGCGGCAGGTTTTGCAGGGCGGAAAAATCCACTTTGCCCAAAAACAGCGCAACGATATAACCGACGATCAAACCCACCGCGATGCCGCTCATGCGCAGCAAAGGATTTTTCAAGCAGTTGAAAACCAAAACAATCAGCAACACCAGCGATGCCAGACCCAAGTTTTCCATCGAGCCGAACGTACCGTCTGCTTTCGCACCGAAGCCGCCGCCGAAATCGGTAATGCCGACATGCACCAAGCTCAAGCCGATCAACATCACGACCACGCCGCTTACAGTCGGCGTAATCACTTTTTTCAGATAAGGCAAAAGCCAGGCGGAGAAGCACACCAAAAACGCGCCGACAAAGGACACGCCCAAAAGCGTTGAAATCATTACATCTTCAGTCAAACCGCCCTCTTTCATGCCGGTACCGAGCGCAATCATCACGGTTACAAAAGAGAAATTGACCGACTGAATCGACAACATGCCCGAACCGACCGGCCCGAAACGGTTGACCTGCAAATAAGTACCAACCCCGGAAGCCACCATCGCCATCGACACCAAATAAGCCGTCATTTCAACCGGCAGCTCCAACGCCCCGCCGACAATCAGCGCCGGCGTAATCATCGGGACAAAAATAGCCAAAAGGTGCGTAACCGCACTCAACAACGCATTCCCAAACGGCGGCTTGTCTTCCAAACCGTAAACCAAATCAGGCGAACCGGCCTGTTTATCTGTCATTTCGGCCATAATGACCCTTTCTTAAGAATCGTTAAAAAATATTAAGATGCGCATTTTAACTAATTTAAAATGTATCAGCAAATTCAAAATCATCAGGCCGTATGAAAGTTTTGCCCAATCATTTTCAGACGGCCTCAAACAGCCTTAACACATTTTAATCCTTGACAGTATTTTTCCATCTTAAAACAAACAAACTAATGATTTAAAAATGTATTATTCATTAAGATAATGACAAATCACGATTAAACGGCCCGGCCTAATAGCGGATATGTTTCACACAAACAACAAAGTAAGCTACAATCCGATGAATAATCCACCCACATTATAAAATTAAAGGTTTCCGTATGTTAAAAGGCAGTCTGGTTGCCCTGATTACCCCGATGAATCAAGACGGCAGCATCAACTACGAACAACTTCGCGACTTAATCGACTGGCACATTGAAAACGGCACCGACGGCATCGTCGCAGTCGGCACCACCGGCGAGTCAGCCACCCTGCCTGTCGAAGAACATTTGGCCGTTATTGAAGCCACCGTCAAACACGTCAACAAGCGCATCCCCGTTATCGCCGGCACAGGCGCCAACAATACTGTCGAAGCCATCGCCCTTTCCCAAGCCGCTGAGCAAGCCGGTGCGGACTACACCTTATCTGTTGTTCCCTATTACAACAAACCTTCGCAAGAAGGCATTTACCAACATTTCAAAGCCATCGCCGAAGCCACTTCGATTCCGATGATTATTTATAATGTTCCCGGCCGCACCGTCGTCAGCATGAGCAACGACACTATTTTGCGCTTGGCTGAAATTCCCAATATCGTGGGTGTCAAAGAAGCCAGCGGCAAAATCGGCAGCAACATCGAATTGATCAACAGCGTTCCTGAAGGTTTTGCCGTGTTCTCCGGCGATGATCCTACCGGCCTGCCTTTCATGCTGTGTGGCGGTCATGGCGTGGTAACCGTCGCAGCCAACGTTGCACCGAAACTCTTCGCCGACATGTGCCGAGCCGCCCTTGAGGGCGATATTGCGACCGCCCGTCGTCTAAACGAGCAACTTATCCCAATTTATAACACCATGTTCTGCGAGCCCAGCCCGGCCGCGCCCAAATGGGGCCTGAGCTTATTGGGCAAATGCGAACCCCATGTTCGTCTGCCTTTGGTAGCACTGACCGAAGCCGGTCAAGCCAAAGTCCGAGCCGCTCTGGAAAAATCAGGACAAATCTGATCCGGAAATAAGGCCGTCTGAATCCCAAACACCCTTTTCAGACGGCCTCCCTGTTAAGAACTTCATCCACAGGAAAACAAGATGACCTATATCAAACCCATCGTAGTAGCCCTCGCCCTGATTAGCATGACTGCCTGTTCCGGCAGCAAAAAAGAACAACCCAAACTCGACTATCAAAGTCAATCACACCGCCTGGTCAAACTGGAAGTACCACCTGATTTGAACAACCCGGACCAAGGCAACCTCTATCAATTACCGGCAGGCAGCGGCGCCGTCCGCGCCAGCGACTTCAACAAACGCCGCACCCAAGCCGTACAACAACCTGCCAATGCAGAAGTCTTGAAATCCGTTAAAGGCGTACGCCTTGAGCGTGACGGCAACCAACGCTGGTTGGTTGTCGATGGCAAATCGCCTCGCGAAATTTGGCCGTTGCTGAAAGTATTCTGGCAAGAAAACGGTTTCGACATCAAATCCGAAGAACCGGCCATCGGCCAAATGGAAACCGAGTGGGCGGAAAACCGAGCCAAAATCCCTCAAGACAGCCTGCGCCGCCTGTTGGACAAAGTCGGCTTGGGCGGCATCTACTCCACCAGCGAACGCGACAAGTTCATCATCCGCATCGAACAAGGCAAAAACGGTTCGACCGACATCTTCTTCGCCCACAAAGGCATGAAAGAAGTTTATGCCGACCGTAAAAAAGACACTACCATGTGGCAGCCAAGCGAGAGCGACCCTAACCTCGAAGCCGCATTCCTCGCCCGCTTTATGCAATACTTGGGCGTTGACGGCCAACAAGCCGAACAGGCTCTGACCCAAAGCGTTGCCGCCCGCAGCAATGCCTCCGAGTTGGCCCGTGTGGACAACGGCACCCTGCTGCTGGCAGGCGATTACGGCCGCAACTGGCGCCGTACCGCCCTTGCGCTCGACCGCATCGGCCTGACTGTTATCGGTCAAAATGCCGAACGCCACGCCTTCTTGGTTCAACAAGCCCCAACCGAAGGCGAAGCAGTTGCCAATAAAAAACCCGGCCTGTTCAAACGCGTATTTGGCAAAGGCAAAGCAGAAGCACCAAAAACTTATCCTGAAATCATCGTTTATGTTGAGCCAATCAACAATGGCGCACGCCTCCATCTGTTGAACAAAGACGGCAGCCCATACAAAGGCAGCGATGCATCCACATTGCTGAGCCGCCTGCACACAGAATTGCGTTAATCCGTTATTCAACTCAAGGCCGTCTGAAATATTCAGACGGCCTTTTTAACGAATCCGACATGGTTTCAAATTCCCAATCTGACGTTATAATCAAAACATTTTTCCCCTTATCCAAGCTGCCATGACCCGACAAAAAGCCTATCTGCTTCTGACCGCTCTGTTTACCCTGATGTTTATCGTCCTGATTCTGTTGGGCGCTTATCTTCTGAACATTCACAGCAAACAATTCGCCGTTGCCGCCTTTCTGTTTGCCTTTGCCGCCGTTTTTGCCCAAATCGGCAGCCTTGCCCTTTACATCCGCTACAAAGTACGCGCGCAAATGGCCCGTATGCAGCAAACCGAAACCCATTAAGGAAAAACCATGTTTGAAAAAATCGTCCTTGCCAGTGGCAACGCAGGCAAACTCAAAGAATTTTCCCGCCTCTTTACCGACTTAAACATCGAAATCCTGCCGCAATCGCAGTTCAATACGCCCGAATGTCCCGAGCCGTACCATACCTTTGTTGAAAATGCCCTGGCCAAAGCACGCCATGCCGCCAAATACAGCGGCTTACCGGCACTTGCCGATGATTCCGGCATCTGCACCAACGCCTTAAACGGCGCACCCGGCATTTTCTCCGCACGTTATGCAGGCGAAAACCCCAAATCCGATGCCGCAAACAACGCCAAACTGTCTGCCGATCTTGCCGATAAAGACGACAAAAGCTGCTACTACGTCTGCGTGCTCGTCCTCGTCCGCCACGAAAACGACCCGCAACCCATCATCGCCGAAGGCATCTGGCGCGGCCAATGGCAGGCCGAAGCAGCCGGCACAAACGGCTTCGGCTACGACCCTCATTTCTATCTGGCCGAACACGGTTGCACCGCCGCCGAGCTTGCCCCTGAAATCAAAAATGCCGAAAGCCACCGCGCCCAAGCATTGCGTGAATTGTTAAGAAAAATTGAATCCTTATAAACCAAAGGCCGTCTGAAACCTTCAGACGACCTACCTTACATTCATTCCCATGCCCAAACCCTCTCCTGAAGAATTGGCAGCCTTTGCAAAACACGTCGCTGCCTTCATTCCAACCACACCTGACGAACTTCTTCAACTCATTGACAGTCAAGAAACTGCTATCGTCTTTTTAGGCAAACCAAGCTGTTCATACTGTCGCCGTTTTGTTGCAAAACTGTCTACCGTTTCCTTAAACAAGCAGTTTACCATCCGCTTTACAGACAGCAGCAACAAAGCGGCTTTGAAAGATTTTCGTGAACAACACGGCATCAAAACTGTTCCCGCATTACTCAACATCTCACAAGGCAAAATAAAATTTGTCTGTAATTCCAAATTATCAGAAGAAGAAATTGAAGCTTTTTTGAGCGCTTAGACTGCGCAAATTTCCTACTGATTACTTTCCCGGCCGACATTTCAGTTAAAATAACGGCCTAAAAATTTCAGACGGCCTCGAGCCTCAACACATCATGACCCAAATCACCTTCCAACGCCCCGGCCAGCTAACCGCCCTACCTCCTTTATCACTCTATATCCACATTCCGTGGTGCATCAAAAAATGCCCGTATTGCGACTTTAATTCACACAGCCTGAAAAACGGCCTGCCGGAAGAAGCCTATATCGATGCCCTATTAACCGACTTGCAGCTTGAGTTGCCGAATATTTGGGGCAGACCGGTGGAAACCATATTCTTCGGCGGAGGTACGCCCAGCCTGTTTCAAGCGAAATCGATTGACCGTTTGTTAAGCGGCGTGCGCTCGCTGTTGCGTTTGCAACCCGAAGCGGAAATTACTTTAGAAGCCAATCCGGGCACATTTGAAATTGAGAAGTTTCAAGGATTTAAAGACGCAGGCATTACGCGTCTGTCTATCGGCGTGCAAAGTTTTAACGATGATATGCTTGCTCGATTGGGACGCGTTCACAACGGTAAAGAAGCCCTGACAGCCATTGATACTGCCTTGAAATTATTTGAAAAAGTCAATATCGATTTGATGTATGCCCTGCCAAACCAAACGGTTCAGACGGCCTCAAACGATGTGCAAACCGCTATTGCAACAGGCGTATCGCATATCAGCGCATATCATCTGACCATGGAGCCGAACACGCCTTTCGGTCATACGCCACCAAAAGGTTTGCCGCAAGATGAAGCAGCATTGGATATTGAAGATGCCGTACACGGAGCGCTGGAAGGCGCGGGTTTTATCCACTACGAAACATCGGCTTTTGCAAAACCAGCCATGCAGTGCCGCCACAATTTGAACTACTGGCAGTTCGGCGATTATTTGGGCATCGGCGCGGGCGCACATGGAAAAATTTCCTATCCCGACCGCATCGAGCGCACCGTCCGCCGCCGTCATCCCAACGACTATCTTGCCACCATGCAGAGCAATCCGCATGAAGCAGTTGAACGCAAAACCGTTGCTGCCGAAGACCTTCCATTCGAGTTCATGATGAACGCCCTGCGCCTGACCGACGGCGTACCTGCTGCAACGCTGCAAGAACGTACCGGTGTCCCCACTGTAAAAATTATGGCTCAAATCGAAACCGCCAGACAAAAAGGCCTGCTTGAATCAGACCCGACCGTGTTCCGCCCGACCGAACAAGGCCGTTTGTTCTTAAACGACTTATTACAGTGTTTTTTATAAGTGCGGTTTTACAACAGTTAAAACATTTTTAGATTTGCTTAATTTACGACAAGAAAATACAATCAGAACAATTGTTGGGAACGACCAACCCCGGCGATTATCCACTACTTCTAATCCTACATTAAGGACAAAATCATGAAAAAAGTTCTGGTAACACTGATTGCTCTTTCCCTGCCTACATTTGCATTGGCTGATGCAACCAAAGGTTTTTATGTTCAAGCAGATGCTGGTTATGCTACTGTAAAAGGAAAATATGATGATGTAAGTGAATCGGTTAAAGGCTTTAGCCCACGTATCTCTGCCGGTTACGATTTCGGCGATTTCCGTGTTGCTGCTGATTATACCCACTATAAATCTTTTAAATCAGATTCTGAAACTCCAACTACCACTAACAAAGAGAAAGTTAAATTCCAAAGTGTTGGTGTGTCGGCAATTTACGATTTTGACATCAACTCACCTGTCAAACCCTATGTCGGAGCACGCTTAGGAATTAACCGTGTATCTTCAGATGAGAGTGAAACCGGCAGTAACTATTATTCCGAAGAAAGCTATCGCAAAACTCAAGCTGGTATTGGGGTATTGGCTGGTGTAAGCTACGAAGTAACTCCTAATATTGCTTTGGACGCTGGCTACCGCTACAACTACTGGGGCAAATTTGAAGAGACCAAAGTACACTCTCACGAAGTATCTGCCGGTGTACGCGTAAAATTCTAATATTTGAATACTTAACATGAAGCAATCATTGCTTCATACATCAAGTAACAAAAGGCCGTCTGAAACCTGTTTCTCAGGATTTCAGACGGCCTTTTAACTTCTTTAAATATATCTAACTTTTTGCTGCTTTTACTTTTGCTGCAAACCACAGCGCCGCAGCCGTACCTGCCATATCGGCAATACCGTCCGCGATCGAACCTTGGCGCGTAGTAGTCAGAAATGCCTGAGCCAGCTCGCTTCCTACTGCAAATAATAAAGCGGAAAACAGAATGCCTTTATAGGGAATATTCCTATTGTCTTGAATAAATATTTTTGCACACAACCATGCCTGACCGAAAAACAGCCCGAAATGGCCGACTTTATCAAAATGGGGAAATGGTGGAGCGCTATTGCCGCCCTCTTTGAAAAGTAAGGCATAAATGGCAGCGGCAAACCAGATCAAGGCAGCGACAGTAAATTTGTTTAATGGTACGGCTTTCATTTGTCAGCCTCTTCATCCAGCCATGTTTGGCAAATACCTGCCAAGCGGACGAATTTCCCACCCCGCGCCTTCAAAATATCACGCCATTGTGCCACTTCTTCTGCATCCGGGGCATCTTCAATACTGCATTCGTAAAGGCAAAAGTCTAATGTTTCGCCAACAACGCCGGGGGCTTCGGTCTGCATCAGGCTGGTCAGTTCGTTCATATTTACTGTTTCTTTAATTGGTTTATCGCTAGCCAGACTGCGCCGTCTGTTTTCAGGCCGTCTGAACTAATGTGCAAGGCTGCCCGTTTGATTTGGGCACGCTTACTTACTGTGTAAAAAACGCGTTGCCTCTTCCCATTCGCCATTTAACACGGCCGGCAATCCTTGCAGGGATTTGGCGATAGAATCATCAATTTGCTGTCTATGTTCCGCTGACGGTTTATTCAACACATAACCGACAACCAGATTACGGTCGCCAGGATGATCAATACCTAAGCGCAGGCGGTAGAAATTAGGCGTACCCAAACGAGCCTGAATGTCTTTGAGACCGTTGTGTCCGCCGTTGCCGCCGCCAAGTTTAAATTTGATACGGCCGCATGGAATATCCAGCTCGTCATGAACCACCAAGATTTCCTCCGGCTTGATTTTGTAAAACTGAGCCAAAGCGGCTACTGCCTGACCGGATCGGTTCATAAAAGTCATGGGTTTGAGCAGCCAAACATCGCCATCAGGCGTAGTGGCGCGCGCTACTTCGCCGTAAAATTTCTTTTCGTCTTTAAAATTGACTTTCCATTTCCACGCCAGTTCGTCCAACAGCCAAAAGCCGACATTGTGGCGCGTTTGTTCGTATTCTTGGCCTGGATTACCCAAACCGACGATTAATTTAATTTTCAAGCTCATTACTGTTCTTTCAGTTTGACAGGCCGTCTGAAAAAGTTTCAGACGGCCTTGGATTTATTCTTGCCCGGCGCGTTTACGTCGCGCTTCTTTCGGATCAATCAACAATGGACGATAAACCTCAATCCGATCGCCATCTCGCAACACCGTCTCATCTTTCACCGCCTTGCCGAAAATACCCAAAGGCGCTTGCTGCAAATCCAACTCTGGAAACTCCTCCTCCAAACCACTTTGCAGGGCGGCTTCGCGTACGGTTGAACCTTCGGCAACGGTCATACCCTTCAACACTTGCCTATCGGCCAGTCCGTAAACAATTTCAATCTCAAGCATAGCGGCGGTCGGCCTCTTTAATAAAAGCATCCACCAACGTACCGGCGAGATGGCCGAACACTGGGGAAATCATGGCAGAGAGTACGGCATTGGAAAAATCGTATTCTAATCTGAATTCGACTTTACACATATCATCGCCCAAGTCGATAAATTTCCAAGTGCCGCGCAGGGTTTTAAACGGCCCCTCGAGCAAATCCATGCGGATTTCCTGCCCCGGGATATTGTGGTTGTGCGTCGCAAACGACTGTTTGACGCGCATATAGTCCATAAACAGGCGCGCTTTGAGCTCATTGCCTTTGCGTTCGATGACTTCGGTCTTGCTGTACCACGGCAAAAATTTTGGATAGTCCTCAACTTTGTCCACCAGCTCAAACATTTCCTTAGCGCTATGCAGCACCAATACATTTTTCTCGACTTTTTTCATGTTGGTTGTAGACCTTGTTTTTAAATATTTGGGGTTCAGACGGCATGATGTAGAAAAATATCCGCCCTACTTTGGGACAAAATTCCCAATTTAAACTGCTTCTCCATTTTGTTTCGCTTCCAGCCATTCCCAGCGTTCCAGCTTTTCTAAAAGCAGCATTTCGATTTCTTCGGCCCTGCTTTGCAATGCACCTGCTTTTTCGTAATCTTTAAAAATTTCAGGATCGGAAAGCTGGGTATTGATTTCAGCCTGCTCAGTTTCCAAAGCTGCGATTTCATCAGGCAGGGCATCGAGTTCACGCTGTTCTTTATAGGAAAGTTTGACCGTGCGGTTGGCTTTGGGTTTGACTTTCTCAGGCTCGGCAACCGCTTTAGGCGCAGAGGCCATCTGAATTTTCTCTTCCCGCGATTTTGCGTCGATATAATCCTGATAGCCGCCAATGTATTCTTTCAGACGGCCTTGTCCTTCGAAAACAATGCTTTGGGTAATTACATTATCCAAGAACATACGGTCATGCGAAACAAGGAATACCGTGCCTTGGTAATCGCGCAGCAAGTCTTCGAGCAGCTCTTGGGTATCGATGTCCAAGTCATTGGTCGGTTCGTCCAAGACCAAAATATTAGCAGGACGGGTGAAGAGTTTTGCCAGCAGAAGGCGGTTGCGTTCGCCACCGGAGAGCGATGAAACAGGGCTTTGCGCACGGGCGGGGTGGAACAGAAAATCTTCCAAATAGCTCATTACATACTTTTTCTTACCGCCGACTTCAACGTAATCATTGCCCTGTCCGAGCGTGTAAAACACGGTATCGTTTTCGTTCAACGCGCTGCGGAACTGGTCAAAATAGGCAACTTCCTGCTTACTGCCAATACGGATTCTGCCGTAGGTCGGCTGCAATTCGCCCAGAATCAGCTTGAGGAAGGTGGTTTTGCCGATGCCGTTGGGGCCGATTAAACCGATTTTGTCGCCGCGCTGCAAGATGGCGGAGAATTTGTCCATGATGACTTTGTCGCCATAGGCAAACGAAGCGTGTTCCAGTTCGGCGATGATTTTGCCGCTTTTTTCGCCGCTGTCGAGCTTGAAGTTGACATGCCCTTGTACGTTGCGGCGTTCGGCGCGTTGGCGGCGCAATTCTTCCAAACGGCGCACGCGGCCTTCGTTGCGGGTGCGGCGCGCTTCTATGCCTTTGCGTATCCATGCCTCTTCCTGAGCATGGAATTTATCGAAGAGGCGATTGTGTTCCGCTTCAACCGCCAATTCCTGCGCTTTTTTCTCGCTGTATTTGGAGAACGAGCCGGGATAGGAGCGCAAAATGCCGCGGTCGAGTTCGACAATGCGCGTGGCAATGTTGTCCAGAAAACGGCGGTCGTGGGTAATCACAACCAAACTGCCTTCAAACGCTTTGAGCAGGTTTTCCAGCCAGATAATCGCGTCGATGTCCAAGTGGTTGGTCGGCTCATCCAGCAGCAATACGTCGGGCTTCTGCACCCAAGCCTGCGCCAAGGCGACACGCTTTTTCTGTCCGCCGGAGAGGTTGCCGATTTTTTCGTTTTCTGGCAAACCGAGTTCGCCCAAAGTCTGCTTCACCGCCGCATCCAGCTTCCAGCCGTCCTTCGCTTCGATTTCAAGCTGCAATTCGTTGAGTTCTTTCAACAAAGCCTCACTCGAACCATTTTCCAACTCATGGCTGACGTGATGATAACGGCGCAATAAATCGCGAATTTCGCCCAAACCTTCGGCAACGGTATCAAATACGGTTGCGTCCTTATCAAAAAAGGACTCCTGCGGCACATAAACGATTTTGAGGTTATTTTGAACAATAATCTGCCCGTCATCGAGCTTTTGTACGCCTGCAAGGATTTTTAAAAACGAAGACTTACCCGCACCGTTGCGGCCGATTAAACCAATTTTTTCGCCGCTGTCGAGTTGAAAAGAAGTTTTGTCGAGCAAGGCAACGTGGCCAACGGCAAAAGAAGCATTTTCTACGGATAAGATATTCATGGGGAAACTTCAAAAAAGAAAAGGGGGACATTTTAACCGATTATCGGCAGATATTTGCCGACAATCATATGAAATTGAAAGTATCAGGCCGTCTGAAAGCAGTTTTCAGACGGCCTTCATTATTATTCTTGAACCTTCAAGCCGAAATGCAGATAGGCTCGTTCGGTTGCCACGCGTCCGCGCGGTGTACGCTGCAAAAAGCCCTGCTGAATCAGATAAGGTTCAATCACATCTTCGATGGTATCGGTCGATTCGCCAATCGCAGCGGCCACGTTTTCCAAACCGACAGGGCCGCCGCTGAATTTGTGCAGAATCGCCTCAAGGAATTTTCTGTCCATCACATCCAAACCCTGCCCGTCCACATCCAGCATACTCAAGGCAGCATCGGCAATTTCCGCATCAATCACGCCGTTGTTTTTCACATCGGCGTAATCGCGTACACGTCGTAAAAGGCGGTTGGCAATACGCGGCGTACCGCGGCTGCGCTTGGCCACTTCCATCGCACCCTCTTCACCCATTTCCAACTGCAACAATTGAGCAGAACGGGCAACAATAGTCGCCAAGTCTTTGTTTTGATAAAACTCCAATCGGGACACAATACCGAAACGGTCGCGCAACGGATTGGTCAACATACCGGCACGGGTCGTCGCGCCTACCAATGTAAACGGCGGCAAATCGATTTTGACCGAACGTGCGGCCGGCCCCTCTCCAATCATGATGTCCAACTGATAATCTTCAAGCGCAGGATAAAGGATTTCTTCAACCACGGGGCTTAAACGGTGGATTTCATCAATAAACAGCACATCATGCGGCTCTAGGTTGGTCAATAAAGCAGCAAGGTCGCCGGCGCGCTCTAAAACCGGGCCGCTGGTTTGACGCAAATTAACGCCCAACTCTTTAGCGATAATATGCGCCAAAGTAGTTTTACCCAAACCCGGTGGGCCAAATAGCAAAGTATGGTCAAGCGCTTCGCCACGTTTTTTCGCCGCCTGAATAAAAATAGCCAACTGCTCTTTGGCCTTGTCCTGCCCGATATAGTCGTCTAAAGTTTTCGGACGTAAAGCGCGTTCAAGCAATTCTTCCTGAGCTGAAATATTTTGAGCAGTGATAATGCGCTGAGGTTGTGCAGAAGTAAGATTATCGGTTTGTAACATAATGTTTCTAAATTCTAAGATCATTCCTGGCCCGTTGTTTCAGACGGCCCGAACAATCAGATAAAGCGGTTAAATTATGATTTTGGCCATTATACCCGATAAGGCCGAGCCACTTTTCCTTCAAATTTAAATCACACAAAAATTTTCGTTTTCAGACGGCCAAAGCAACGTATAATAAACGGTTAATTCAAATACCTATCGCATTCAGGAGAACACATGAGCCTCAAGCAAAAAGTCATCGCCATCGACGGCCCCAGCGCATCCGGCAAAGGGACGGTTGCCTCACGCGTAGCCAAAGCCTTGGGTTTTCTTTACCTCGATTCCGGTGCGCTTTACCGCCTGACGGCGCTTTACGCACAAAAACAAAATGTTGCCTGGACAGATGAAGATGCCGTCAGCACACTGGCAGAAACCTTGCCCGCACAATTTGAAGGCAGCGTTGTATTATTAAACGGCGAAGATGTATCCGAGCAAATCCGTACCGAAGCGATCGGCATGGGCGCATCTGCTGTCGCGCAGTTGCCTAAAGTGCGTACCGCCCTTTTGCAGCGCCAACGCGATTTCCTGACCGAAAAAGGTTTGGTCGCCGACGGCCGCGATATCGGCTCGGTTATTTTCCCTGATGCCGCATTAAAAATCTTCCTGACTGCAAGTGCCAATGTTCGCGCCCAACGTCGTGCCAAACAACTCGGTATCCCATGCGAAGGGGTTGCATTCGAGCGTATCTTGTCAGACATTGAAGCGCGCGACGAAGCAGACCGCCGCCGCCCTGTTGCCCCGTTGAAACAGCTGCCCGACGCCCTGCTTTTAGACACTGACAACCTTTCTATCGAAGAAGCTGTAAAAAAAGTGCTTGATTGGTATCATAAAGTTTAAAATTTGGAGTATAATCGCGAAGTTTTCATTTCAGACGGCCTGTTGCCCCTAATAACAAGGCCGTCTGAAAACATTTCCCAACCTGCCGCGCCAAGGACGGCAGGTCATTTCAAACCTAACCCGCACCCCTTGGCGGTGTACCGAAAAGAGTATATATGACTATGGAAAATTTTGCCCAGCTGCTGGAAGAAAGCTTTACCCTGCAAGAGATGAACCCAGGTGAAGTGATTACTGCCGAAGTAGTCGGCATCGATCAAAACTTCGTTACCGTTAACGCAGGTCTGAAATCAGAATCTCTGATTGATGTTGCTGAATTCAAAAACGCTCAGGGCGAGATTGAAGTTAAAGTTGGCGATTTCGTTACCGTTACCATCGAATCTGTTGAAAACGGCTTCGGCGAAACCAAACTGTCCCGCGAAAAAGCCAAACGCGCTGCCGACTGGATCGCTTTGGAAGAAGCTATGGAAAACGGCGACATCCTGTCCGGCGTTATCAATGGCAAAGTCAAAGGCGGCCTGACTGTTATGATCAACAGCATCCGCGCATTCCTGCCGGGTTCTTTGGTTGACGTACGTCCTGTAAAAGACACTTCTCACTTCGAAGGCAAAGAAATTGAATTCAAAGTGATCAAACTGGACAAAAAACGCAACAACGTCGTTGTGTCCCGCCGCGCTGTTCTGGAAGCTACTTTGGGCGAAGAACGCAAAGCCTTGCTGGAAAACCTGCAAGAAGGTTCAGTTATCAAAGGTATCGTTAAAAACATCACCGATTACGGTGCATTCGTTGACTTGGGCGGCATCGACGGTCTGTTGCACATCACCGACTTGGCATGGCGCCGTGTGAAACACCCAAGCGAAGTTTTGGAAGTTGGTCAAGAAGTAGAAGCCAAAGTTCTGAAATTCGACCAAGACAAACAACGCGTTTCCCTGGGTATGAAACAACTGGGCGAAGATCCTTGGAGCGGCCTGACCCGTCGTTACCCACAAGGTACCCGCCTGTTCGGTAAAGTATCCAACCTGACTGACTACGGTGCGTTCGTTGAAATCGAACAAGGCATCGAAGGTTTGGTACACGTTTCCGAAATGGATTGGACCAACAAAAACGTACACCCAAGCAAAGTTGTTCAACTGGGTGACGAAGTTGAAGTCATGATTTTGGAAATTGACGAAGACCGCCGCCGTATCTCTTTGGGTATGAAACAATGCCAAGCTAACCCTTGGGAAGAATTTGCCGCCAACCACAACAAAGGCGACAAAATCTCCGGCGCAGTTAAATCCATCACTGACTTCGGCGTATTCGTAGGTCTGCCTGGCGGTATCGACGGTCTGGTTCACTTGTCTGACCTGTCTTGGACTGAAGCCGGCGAAGAAGCTGTACGCAAATACAAAAAAGGCGAAGAAGTTGAAGCCGTTGTATTGGCCATCGACGTTGAAAAAGAACGCATCTCTTTGGGCATCAAACAACTGGAAGGTGATCCGTTCGGCAACTTCATCAGCGTAAACGACAAAGGCTCTTTGGTTAAAGGTTCTGTGAAATCTGTTGACGCCAAAGGTGCCGTAGTTGCTCTGTCTGAAGAAGTTGAAGGCTACCTGCCTGCTTCTGAATTCGCCGCTGACCGCGTTGAAGACCTGACTACCAAACTGAAAGAAGGCGACGAAGTTGAAGCCGTTATCGTTACCGTTGACCGCAAAAACCGCAGCATCCGTCTGTCTGTTAAAGCGAAAGACGCTAAAGAAAACCGCGAAGTGCTGAATTCAGTTAACGCCGCTGCAACTGCCAATGCCGGTACTACCAGCTTGGGCGACTTGCTGAAAGCCAAACTGTCCGGCGACCAAGAATAAGGTTGCAGACATGACGAAGTCTGAATTGATGGTTCGCCTCGCAGAAGTGTTTGCCGAAAAAAATGGCAACCAACTGCTGGCTAAAGATGTCGAATACAGTGTAAAAGTCTTGGTTGATACCATGACCCGCTCACTGGCTCGTGGACAACGTATCGAAATCCGCGGCTTCGGCAGCTTCGACTTGAACCACCGCCCTGCCCGTATCGGGCGCAACCCTAAAACCGGCGAACGTGTGGAAGTGCCTGAAAAACATGTTCCCCACTTCAAACCGGGTAAAGAGTTGCGTGAGCGTGTAGACTTGGCATTGCAAGAAAGTGCTCATTAATACTTAGTAGCAAAACGCCGCAGAAATGTGGCGTTTTTTTGTTTTTTCAAAAATACTAAAGCCAGCCCTTTTTACTTGCACTTTAATCGCACACTTTTCCAACTATATTGACAACAAAGCCTTTGCAAAAAACGCAGGCCGTCTGAAATCATTTATAATAGACCGACTATTCCATAATGAGAACATCATTCCGACTACTGTCCATATTATTGTGGATGATGTTTCGACTATCGCCAGCAAAACATAATAAAGGTTATACATGAGCAATAGAGACCAACTATTTACGCCACCGCCATTTGAAAACCACAGCCCATTGACTTGGTATCAGGCCGCCGCCGAACAACCCAACTTCATCCGTGACGAAGCACAAGCACGAGCCATTGAGTATTTGGATCGCTTATGGACCGAGCTGATGATGTTCAAACGCAAACGCAACCGTTTTCTCGGCCGCAGCCTGCGTTCCCCTCAAGTACCTAAAGGACTCTATTTTTATGGCGGTGTAGGACGCGGTAAAAGTTTCCTGATGGACGCTTTTTTTGGCTGTCTCCCTTATCGCCGTAAGCGCCGCGTGCATTTCCATGCCTTTATGGCCGAAATTCATCAAAGGCTGAAAGCTTTAAAGAGTGAAGCAAATCCTTTAAAAGCCGTTGCAGCAGAAATTGCCAAAGAAACACGCGTATTATGCTTTGATGAATTTCACGTCAGCGACATTGCCGATGCGATGATTTTAGGCCGTTTGTTGGAAAACCTGCTGAGCGAAGGTGTTGTTTTGGTGGCTACTTCCAACTACGCTCCATCCGAACTCTATCCTCAAGGCCAAAATCGCAGCAGCTTTCTGCCAACCATCGCCCTTATCGAATCTAATCTGACCGTTTTAAATGTGGATGGCGGCGAAGATTACCGATTGCGCACACTACGTCCTGCCGAAATTTTCTTTGTACCCAATAATGAAGAAAACGAGCAAAAACTGGCCGTTTTATTTAAAGAAATGAGCGGAATCTCTGAATTGAATCCGGGAATCAGCATTATTCATGGACGGGAAATTCCTCATAAAGCCCAGTCGGAACGCGCCATCTGGTTTGATTTCCGTGCATTGTGTTTCGGCCCGCGATCACAAGCCGACTATCTGTATTTGGCCGAACATTACGAGATGGTTTTTCTATCAGGATTGGAACGCCTGACCCCTCAAGAAAAAGCAGAAGCACGCCGTCTGACATGGTTGATTGACGTTTTATATGACTTCCGCGTGAAATTGTGCGCCACCAGTGCCGTTGGCGTAAACGATATTTATGTTGAAGGCGATTTTGCCGAAGAATTTACCCGTACAGCCAGCCGCATGGTCGAAATGCAGTCTGAAGTCTATTTGGAGCAACCGCACCTGACTTTAAGCAAATAATGCCTTTCCCAAAAAAGGGCGAAATTTGGTAAAATACACTCCCCTTGCCTTTGGGTTACGACAACTTACCTTTCAATAAAAACAAGGACATAATATGGCCATCGAACGTACGATTTCCATCATCAAACCCGATGCGGTAGAAAAAAACGTCATCGGCAAGATTTATAGCCGCTTTGAAGAAAACGGCCTGCGCATTATTGCGGCAAAAATGAAGCAGCTGTCTGAGCGCGAAGCAAAAGAGTTTTATGCCGTACATAAAGGCCGCCCTTTTTACGAAGACTTAGTTAAATTCATGACACGCAATCCCGTCATGATTCAAGTATTGGAAGGTGAAAACGCCGTTGCTAAAAATCGTGAATTGATGGGCGCAACCAATCCAGCTGATGCCGCTCCAGGCACAATCCGCGCCGACTTTGCAGAATCTGTCAGCGTCAATGCAGTGCACGGTTCTGACAGCGTGGAAAACGCTGCGATTGAAATTGCCTACTTCTTCAGCCAAAGCGAAATCTGCCCACGATAAAAGCAAAAAGCCTGTAGCCGCTTTACGGCCGTCCGATTCCATATCGGACGGCAAAAGTGCTTTGTATGCACTGCAAATGACAGGCCGTCTGAAACCCTTAAAGGCTTTTAAAGCAAAGCTGACCGATAAGCCTCTTTACTTTAAAAGCTTTATTGAGAAACATAAAAATACATGAAAACCAATCTACTGAATTACGATTTAAACGGACTGACGCAACACTTTGCCGAAATGGGTGAAAAACCTTTCCGCGCCAAGCAAGTCATGCGTTGGATACATCAAGCCGGTGCACAAAACTTTGAAGAAATGACTGATTTGGCCAAATCATTGCGCGCCAAGCTGAATGAACAAGCCACAATCGAAGTGCCTAAATTAATGATGGCACAAGAATCTACGGATGGCACACGCAAATGGTTGCTGGATGTCGGCACGGGCAACGGTGTAGAAACCGTTTTCATTCCCGAAGCCGAACGCGGCACTTTGTGCATCTCTTCCCAGGTAGGTTGCGCATTGGAATGCACCTTCTGCTCTACTGGACGACAAGGTTTCAACCGCAACCTGACTGCCGCAGAAATTATCGGCCAGCTTTGGTGGGCCAATAAAGCCATGGGCGTTACCCCTAAAAATGAACGCGTTATCTCCAACGTGGTGATGATGGGTATGGGCGAACCCATGGCAAACTTTGATAATGTTGTTACCGCTTTGAGCATTATGCTGGATGATCACGGCTATGGCTTGAGCCGCCGCCGCGTGACCGTTTCCACTTCGGGCATGGTTCCGCAAATGGACAGACTGCGCGATGCAATGCCTGTTGCTTTAGCAGTATCTTTACACGCCTCCAACGACGAAGTGCGCGATCAAATCGTTCCGCTGAATAAGAAATATCCGTTGAAAGAATTAATGGCGGCCTGTCAACGTTATCTGGTCAAAGCCCCCCGCGACTTTATTACCTTTGAATACGTTATGCTCGACGGCATCAACGACAAGGCCCAACACGCGCGCGAATTGATTGAATTGGTTAAAGACGTACCGTGCAAATTCAATCTGATTCCGTTCAACCCTTTCCCAAATTCCGGCTACGAACGTTCTACCAACGAGAATATCCGTATCTTCCGCGATATTCTGCAACAAGCCGGCTTTGTCGTTACTGTCCGCAAAACCCGCGGCGACGATATTGATGCCGCTTGCGGACAATTGGCCGGACAAGTACAAGATAAAACACGCCGCCAACAAAAATGGCAACAAATTTTGGTCGAACAATAAGGTTAATTATGAAAATCAAGTTCGGATTCGCTTTACTTACCGCACTGACTCTTTCTGCCTGCGCATCCTCTTCCGGACCAAGCCCCAAAGAACGTGCCATTCAGGTTTCCAATATCAAAACCCAGCTTGCCGTGGAATATATGCGCGGCCAAAACTACCGCCAAGCTACCGAAAGTATCGAAGAGGCACTTAAATTCAATTCAAAAAACGATATTGCTTGGCTGGTACGCGCTGAAATATATCAATATCTGAAGGTCCGCGATAAAGCTCAGGAAAGCTTTCTTAAAGCATTGTCTTTAAAACCGGATAGTGCGGAAGTTAACAACAATTACGGTTGGTTCTTATGCAATCAAATGAATGCACCTGCCGAATCTATGGCTTATTTTGATAAAGCACTGGCCGACCCGACCTACCCGAGTCCCTTTATTGCCAATATGAATAAAGGCATTTGCAGCGCAAGGTTAGGCCAATACTCTTTGGCTCAAGCCTATTTGGAAAGGTCTTTGGCAGCCAATCCACAATTCTTCCCTGCTTTCAAAGAGCTTGCCCGAACCAAAATGATGGCAGGCAATCTGAACGATGCCGACTATTATTTCCGCCAATACCAAAGCAAAGTCGATGTCCTGCAGGCTGACGATTTGCTTTTAGGCTGGCGTTTGGCTACCGCCTTGGGCAATAAACACGCCGCATACGAATACGAAGCCCAACTTAGGGCAAACTTCCCTTATTCAGACGAACTACAAACTGTTACAACAGGCCACTAAATGGAAAATAACGATAAAATCAACTACGACACACAAGCCGCCAAAACACTGGGGGATGAATTACGCAAGCACAGAACTGATGCCAAAATCGATATTGAAGATGTTGCTTCACGTTTAAAACTGTCTGCCGAACAAATTGATGCCTTGGAAAAAGGGGAATATTCAAATTTTCCGGGCCTTGTCTTCGTCTCAGGCTATCTTCGTTCATATGCACGATTCCTCAAAATCGATGAACAAACCATCACCAAACATTTGCACTCGATTACTCCGCAACTTGAAGACCATGTATATGCAGTAACACGCAGCACCAACAGCGGCTTAAGCTACGAAGATGCTGAAAAACAGGGTTTCCCTAAATGGATATTGGGTGCAGCCGCATTGGCTTTAGCAATAGGCGGTGTTTACTTTTGGCAAAGTAAATCCAGCTATGAAAACGAACAGGCAAATATTCAAAACAGCAAAGATGTTGCCGATACGATGAAAACGCCTGCTTTGAAAACGGATAATGTTGCCGTTAGCGAAATGACCGAAGATGGCAAAAAAGAAATTACCAATAAGCCTGAAGCAGCCAATGAACAAGCAGCTTCAGCAGCTTCTGCCGTTGTAGAAGAAAAACCTGCCGTCAAAGTCGAAAAAGACGAACTGTGGATTAAAGTCCAATACCGAAGCAATCTGATTATTGCAGACAAAGATGGAAAAGTAGTATTCAGCCGCATTGTTCCGGCCGGAAGCGAACATCGTCTGAGAGGCGGTGCGCCTTATAATGTTTGGATCGGTATTGCAGCCGGTTCGGAAGCCAATTACGGCGGCACACCAATCGAGCCTTTAAAACACCGTGTTGCCGGTGAAAAATCCGCCTCTTTTGTTGCAGGAAAAAACTAAAATGACCACACCTAAACGCCGTCTGACACATCAAGTACAAATCGATCATCTCATCGTCGGTTCGGATGCGCCCGTCGTTGTGCAATCTATGACCAATACCGACACCGCAGATGCAGAAGTAACCGCCCGACAGGTCAAAGAGTTGAGCGATGCCGGATCGGAAATGGTACGCATCACGGTCAATACTCCGGAAGCGGCTTCGAAAGTCGCCGAAATCCGCAGCCGCTTAGACGATATGGGTTATACCACGCCCCTGATCGGCGACTTCCATTTCAATGGCGAACGCTTATTGGCTGAATTTCCCGAGTGCGGCAAAGCCCTGTCTAAATACCGCATCAACCCGGGCAATGTCGGCAAAGGCGCAAAAGGCGATGAGAAATTTGCCTTTATGATTCGTACAGCGGCAGAAAACAATAAAGCCGTACGCATCGGCGTGAACTGGGGTTCGCTTGATCAAAGCCTTGCCAAGCGCATGATGGATGCCAACTTGGCCTCTGCCACACCGAAGCCGCCTGAAGAAATCATGAAAGAAGCTTTGATTGTTTCGGCGCTGGAGTCGGCAGAAAAAGCCGTAGCTTTGGGTTTACCCGAAGACAAAATCATTTTGTCGTGTAAGGTCAGCGCCGTACAAGACTTGATTCAGGTTTACCGCGAATTGGGCAGCCGTTGCCGCTATCCGCTCCATCTCGGTCTGACCGAGGCTGGCATGGGTAGCAAAGGTATTGTGGCATCTACCGCTGCCTTGGCTGTATTGCTGCAAGAAGGCATCGGCGACACCATTCGAATCTCCCTAACCCCCGAGCCCGGCAGTTCGCGTACTCAGGAAGTCATTGTCGGTCAGGAAATCCTGCAAACCATGGGCTTGCGTTCCTTTACACCAATGGTTACCGCCTGCCCGGGCTGCGGCCGTACCACCAGTACCGTATTCCAAGAATTGGCGCAAGACGTACAAAACTATTTGCGTCAAAAAATGACTGTTTGGCGCACTGAGTATCCAGGCGTTGAATCATTGAACGTTGCCGTAATGGGTTGCGTAGTCAATGGCCCGGGCGAAAGCAAGCTTGCCGATATCGGTATCAGTCTGCCAGGCACTGGAGAGACACCGGTTGCGCCGGTTTATGTAGACGGCGAACGCAAAGTGACCCTCAAAGGCGACAATATCGCTGCCGAGTTTTTACAAATCGTTGAAGATTATGTCAAAACCAACTACTGCGAAGGTGGCGCAAAACATAAGCAAAACCGTGTCATTCCGATTCAGTCTGCCTAAAACATTATCAAGATAAAGAGGCCGTCTGAAAATATGTTGGGCAAACTGGATACTTGGCTGACAGAGCATCCCAAACGCAAGGATTTGCATGGTTGGCGACGCTTTATCGTTGAATTTTGGTTTTTCGGTTTGAAAGAAGCACGAGCCTGCTTATTTGCAGGCTTGTTTTTCATTGCCATGTTTCTTATTCCGAAAACAGGTTGGCTGGGAATTTCGCGCTATGACCTGCTGCTGATTTTTGCCGTCTCCGTGCAAGCAACCATGCTGTATTTCAAGCTGGAAACTTGGGACGAAGTGAAATCGATTACATTGTTTCACTTGGTCGGCTTTGCTTTAGAGTGGTTCAAGACATCAGGCGGTATCCAATCCTGGAGCTATCCAGAAGAAGCATATACCAAAATCGGCGGCGTACCGCTGTTTGCGGGCTTTATGTATGCCGCGGTCGGCAGCTATATTATCCAAGCATGGCGGCTGTTTGACCTCAAAATCAAAAGCCATCCGCCATATTGGTTGGGCACTTTGTGCGCGCTGGCGATTTATATCAATTTCTTTACCCATCACTACATCGGCGACTATCGCTGGTATCTTGCAGCCTTTGCCCTCGGCCTATACGCCCGGACGACAGTCTTGTACACGCCCTATGACACCACTCGCAAAATGCCGCTCCTGCTCGCTTTTGTCCTGATTGGATTTTTCATTTGGCTGGCGGAAAATTTAGGAACTTTATTCGGTGTTTGGCGCTATCCCAACCAAATCGGCGCGTGGGCATCGGTACACATCAGCAAATGGAGCTCATGGGCTTTACTGGTGATGATGACTTTTACCATCGTTGCGAATTTAAAACATATTAAACATACCATCAGCGTATCAAAAGATTAATTGTTCAACATATATAAAAAGGCCGTCTGAAACTTTCAGACGGCCTTTCATTTTCAACAATCAATTAAACAAACTTAAGGCTTTCACAAACACCATAATGACGCCGTAGCCCAAAGGAATGCAGACCAAAGCCCAGCGCCACCACACCCCGATACCGCCCGCTGATACTTTTTTACTAATCAGATAGGCATCGGATACAGCGGTTTCATCATCGGGATTACGGCTATGGGCCGCTACTTTAATGTCTTTCTCGTGATGCTTTTCATGAACCGAACGGACACTCAAGTTACACAGCAAACCGACAATCAACAAACCCGCCATGATGTACATGGTAATGCTATAAGCCTCGGCAGCCGGAACACCGCTTTCAATTTGACTTTGGCGGATATAGTTAACCAATACCGGGCCAATAACGGCAGCAGTTGACCATGCCAGCAAAATCCTGCCGTGGATTGCACCGACTTGATAAGTGCCGAACAAATCCTTCAAATAAGCCGGAATGGCTGCAAAACCACCGCCATACATGGAAATAATGACGCAGAAACCAATGACAAACAAAGCCTTGTTACCGCTTCCGCCAATAGACGGAATGGCAAAATACAACAGCGAGCCGAGCACGAAGAAAATGGTATAAGTATTTTTACGGCCGATTTTATCGGACACACTGGACCACAAAAAGCGGCCGCCCATATTAAACAGGCTCAACAGGCTCACAAAACCTGCCGCCGCGCCCGCACCAATGGCCGCTTGTTTTCCCACAGACGCCTCGGAAAACAGCTCCTGAATCATGACGGAAGCCTGTCCTAACACACCAATACCGGCCGTTACATTCAAACACAACACCCAGAACAAGAGCCAGAATTGCGGCGTTTTCATGGCTTGTGAGACATTGACATGATTGCTGCTGACCAATTTGCTTTTGTTTTTCGGCGCAACATAACCTTTAGGTTTCCAGCCATCGGCAGGTACTCGGATCGTAAACGCGCCGAACATCATCAACACCAAATAAAACAACCCTAAAACCACAAAAGTCTGTGCAACGCCAACCGAAGTTTCACTGGAGAAAAAACTCATCAGCGATACCGACAAAGGCGAGGCCAACATCGCGCCGCCGCCAAAACCCATAATCGCCAAGCCTGTCGCCATGCCCGGTTTATCGGGAAACCATTTCATCAAAGTCGATACAGGCCCGATATAGCCCAAGCCCAAACCAATCCCGCCAATCACGCCGTTGCCCAAATAAAGCAAAAACAGATTATGCGTATGGACGCCGATTGCCGACACAAAAAAGCCCAAACTAAAACAGCAGGCGGCAACAAACATCGCCTTACGCGGACCAACTCGCTCCATCCAAGTACCAAACATGGCCGCAGACGCGCCCAACATCGCCAAGGCAATACTGAAAATCCAACCCACCGTGGTCAGCTTCCAATCTCCGGCAGCCGACTCAGTGATACCGATAAGCTTGGTTAAAGGCGCATTGAACACGGAATAAGCGTATATCTGCCCGATGGCAAGATGCACAGCCAAAGCGGCAGGCGGTACCAGCCAACGATTAAAGCCGGGTTTGGCAATGGTCGCCTCACGGTCTAAAAACTTCATAAAATCCTCTTATCTTATGTATGTCAAACGCTGATTCCATATCATATGGAATCGAAAAATTGTTAACAATATTGTAACATTAATCTCCCATTTTCCTTTTTGTCCGCTCCATGATAATTTTGCGCATCAGGCAGAAAAAACATTCATCTAAACCATTTTCCTCATCCAATATCAACAAAAAGGCCGTCTGAAAATCTTTCAGACGGCCTTTTCATTCATATCGTTTTATGCGGCGAAGCGTTTGGCAACTTCATCCCAGTTAACGATTTCCCAAAAACCTTTCAGGTAATTAGGACGGCTGTTGCGGTAGTCGATGTAGTAGGCGTGTTCCCATACGTCGCAAGTCAACAGCGGAGTATTTTCAGTAGTCAGCGGAGTACCTGCATTGGAAGTAGAAACCAGTTCCAATTCGCCGGCAGGCGTTTTCACCAACCATGCCCAACCGGAACCGAAAGTACCGGCCGCGCAGGCATTGAATGCTTCTTGGAATTTCTCGAAGCTGCCCCATTTGGCGTCGATGGCCGCAGCCAACTCACCGGCAGGTTTGCCTTGGCCTTTAGGGGTAAAGCCCAGCCAGTAGAAAGTGTGGTTCCAAGTTTGGGCAGCGTTGTTGAACATACCGCCGGAAGATTTTTTTACGATTTCTTCCAAAGGCATTTCTTCAAACTCAGTGCCTTTGATTTGATTATTCAAATTGGTGATGTAGGTTTGATGGTGTTTGCCGTAGTGGAACTCCAAAGTTTCTTTGGTCAGATGTGGGGACAATGCGTCCAGTTCATAAGGCAGTTGTGGCAGCTTATGTTCCATTTTTGTGCTCCTGATTGTTGATATTTATATTTTGGTAGTGTGCGTCGTCATATTGACAACATGACTATTTTACCTGCTTTAGCCTAAACAAACCAATTGAACTTACACTGCGTTATAATAGCGGATTACAATTTTCCAGCCAGAGATGCCCGTCATGAGCAATTATTCCGACATACCGTCTGAAGACCGTGAAATCAGCGCATTATCCTTGCCGCCGCATTCCACAGAAGCGGAGCAATCCGTTTTGGGCGGCCTGATGCTGGAAAATTCGGCTTGGGACCGTATTGCCGATGTCGTTTCCGGTGAAGATTTCTACCGCCACGAACACCGCCTGATTTTTCGTGCCATTGCCAACCTGATTAACGAAAGCCGCCCTGCCGACGTCATTACCGTTCAAGAAAGTTTGGAACGCAATGAAGAATTGGAAGCGGCAGGCGGATTCAACTATCTGATTACGCTGGCGCAAAACACGCCATCCGCTGCCAATATCCGCCGCTACGCCGAAATCGTGCGCGAACGTTCCATCATGCGCCAGCTTGCCGAAGTCGGCACGGAAATTGCACGCAGCGCCTACAATCCGCAAGGGCGCGATGCAGGACAGCTTTTGGACGAGGCAGAAAACAAAGTATTCCAAATTGCCGAAAGTACCGCCAAATCCAAACAAGGCTTCCTTGAGATGCCCGATCTTTTGAAAGAAGTGGTCGAGCGCATCGATATGCTTTATTCGCGCGACAATCCTGACGAAGTAACCGGCATATCGACAGGTTTTATCGACCTCGACAAAAAAACATCAGGCCTCCAACCGGGTGATTTGATTATCGTCGCAGGCCGTCCGTCTATGGGTAAAACCGCCTTTTCGATCAATATTGCCGAACACGTTGCCGTAGAGGGCAAGCTACCTGTCGCCGTATTCTCGATGGAGATGGGCGGTGCGCAGCTGGTTATGCGTATGCTGGGTTCAGTCGGACGTTTGGATCAAAGCGTTTTGAAAACCGGCAGATTGCAAGACGAACACTGGGGCCGTCTGAACGAAGCGGTCGTTAAACTTTCCGATGCACCCATGTATATCGATGAAACTCCGGGTTTGACCGCGCTCGAACTGCGCGCCCGCGCCCGTCGCCTTGCGCGCCAGTTCAACGGCAAATTGGGGTTGATCGTCATCGACTACCTGCAATTGATGTCAGGCTCCGGCCGTTCTGACAACCGCGCTTCCGAGCTTGGCGAAATTTCCCGCTCCCTCAAAGCATTGGCCAAAGAATTGCAAGTTCCCGTCATTGCCCTGTCGCAGTTGAGCCGTACCGTTGAACAGCGTACCGACAAACGCCCGATGATGTCCGATTTGCGTGAATCCGGCGCAATCGAACAAGATGCCGACTTGATTATGTTCATGTATCGTGATGAATACTACAACTCAGAATCACCCGCAAAAGGCTTGGCGGAATGTATTATCGGCAAACACCGTAACGGTCCCGTCGGGAAAGTATTCCTCACTTGGATGGGTCAATTTACCAAATTTGATAATGCTGCCTATATTCCAGAATCCATGTTGATGGAAGATTGAGACAGGTTATCTGAAAAACTAACCGAATTTCATATTTTATTAGTCACGCATTCCAAAATCGTTTAGAATAAATCCAATAAAAGCAAAAGCATTGCCACAAGCAAATGCAAAAAGAGAAAACGTCGGTTACCCCAACACATTACTACCCAAAAATCACTCATGTATCAGACACAAAAAGGCTTCACCCTAATTGAGTTGCTGATCGTCATTACTATTGCAGCAGTAATGGCCGTCATCGCATTCCCAAATATGAATCAATGGATTGCCTCCAGACGTGCGGCATCGCAAGCAGAGCAAATTGCCAATCTGCTGCGTTTCGCGCGAAATGAGGCCGTCCGTCTCAATCTTCCCGTTTACATCTGCCCGGTCAAAATCAAATCCGATGGCTCGCCCAATAATGGTTGCGATTCCAAATATGCCGGTAATGGTATGTTGGCCTACGCCGATAAAAACGGAGATTCCAACTATAAAAACGATACAGTCGATTTATCCGTCCGCTCCATTATCCTTAATGGGGATACCGACAAAGTGGAATACAGCTTCAACTATATCCCTATCGGCAATGACCGTTCCGCCCTCTCGACCTCAGCTTCAAAAGAAGTCTGGTGGAGATTCCTGCCCAATGGTACATTTGGCCATTCAACCGATGGCAAGAATTATCAATTTTCAGACGGCCACATCAAAATCAGCCTGACGGATAAATCCGCCGCCGATGCTGAAACCAAGAAAGCCCGTGCTACCGTACTTTTGATCAATGGCAATGGGCATGTCGAAATCTGTGCTAAAAACGATGAGCGCAAAATATGTGAATACTCTTCCAAATAATAACAACGGTATCTTATGAACATTACTAATCCTACTCATCTCAGATCATTTAAAGGCCGTCTGAAAACGAGCTCAACAAGCTTTACCCCAAAACTTCAATCAGGCATGACCCTGATTGAAGTTTTGATTGCCATGTTTGTCCTTGCCATCGGTGTGCTCGCCCTTCTGGCTGTTCAATTGCGTACAGTATCCAACGTGCGTGAGTCTGAAAATCAAACCACCGTCGCCCAAATTACGCAAAATCTAATCGAAGGCATGCTTATCAATCCGACGCTCTCTGAAGAAACCGATACTGCAGGCGACAAAACCTCCCGTTATAAAAAATCCTACGATGCTTACATCACATCAAGCTCTGAACAGCTGAAAGACTCAAAGCAAACTACAGAATTTAAAGACAAAATGACAAAAGCGCAACTTGCGCAAGCTCAAATTGCACAGTTTAAAGCCGATTTAGCCAAAGCCCTTCCCGAAGCCCAAATTTTCGCGACCATCTGCAAAGACTCTTCCGGTGTAGAGCCGACTTACGAAAAGGGGTTTAACGCAAAATGCGATGGCAAAGGCGACACAACCATCGTGAAAGTTTTATGGTTGCAAGATGTCGAAGAAGAGAATACTTCAAAAAATCTCAACACATTGGGGCATCACGTTGTCTATACCTACCAATCACGCGTAAGAGACTAACAATGAACAATAAACGCTTACTCAACCATATTCCCAATAAAACCGCCATTCGCGGTTTCAGCATCCTTGAATTTCTGGTTGCCAGCCTGCTCAGTATGATCGTCTTAATGGCGGTCAGCTCCACCTACTTTACTGCACGCGGATTAAACAAATCTGCCAACGCCCGCATCGGTATCCAACAAGATTTGCGCAACGCCGCCAACATGATTGTCCGCGATGCGCGTATGGCAGGCAATTTCGGCTGCTTCAATATGTCGAATTTTCCTGCCTCTGCAGTAACAGAAGACAAAAGCTCAGATGAATACACATTGAAAACGGCTGGTGTGAATAATCTGTTACCGATTAAAGAAATCAATAAATTAGGCTATGCAGGCTTTGCTCAAACCGGCAAAGCCCTGCTGTTTCAATATGGAATCGACAAAGCAAACCCTGCTGCGAAAACTGCCATTGTCAGTAGCTGCTCAGGCATTGCGAAGCCTCAAACAGAAATTAAAGATTTGGATGCGGCAAAAACGGCTTTGAAAATGACCGACTCTGATCAAAACGGCAGTATCGCCATCATGAAACATGAAATGATTGCCTACGCTGTCGGTAAACTTGGCGAAGAGAGCGGTTTGTTCCGTTTCCAATTATCAAATGATGGCTCATGGGGTAATCCGCAGCTGCTGATTAAAGGCATCACTGCTATGGATATCCACTATATCTATGCAGAATGTCCTCATTCTGAAAATGCCTCTGCCAGCGGAGTCAATACAGAATCCTTTGATTACAAAACCGCATTGGATAGCTCAGCTGAGGCTAAGTCTCCGGCTTCTATCCAAATCGTACTGAATAACGGCAGTATCGACCCATCGAAAGAACAAGACAATAAAGTCGATATCTACAATATTAATGCCACCATCCGCGGAGGAAACGTATGCGCCGACCGATCACTCTAATCAAACCTGACCGGCAGCAGGGCTATGCTTTGTTTATCGTTTTAATGATGATGGTCGTCATCGCCCTGCTCGTGGTTACAGCCACCCAGTCCTACAATACCGAACAGCGTATCAGCACCAACGATGCCGACCGCAAACTGGCAACCACCTTGGCCGAAGCCGCATTGCGTGAAGGTGAAAATCAAATTTTTGATATTGAAGGGAAAAAGACTAATTTTACCAAAGAGTGTAAAGATGGTTTTTGCGCCACACCTCACGTGAAATCTGACAGCGAAGCCATCGAAGAAACCGCTACTGAAGATGCCTGGAAAAGAAAATGTGATAAAAATCAAAATCTTTGCATCGATACCAACGGTAAAGAATACTCTCTAGGTAAAAATAGCGGCATTGCAAAAAATCCCCGCTACATTATCGAATATTTAGGTAAAACTACTGAGGGTCGAATTACCTACCGCGTTACTGCCAAAGCATGGGGTAAGAATGCCAATACCCAAGTCGTCCTTCAGTCTTACGTTGCCAGCGAATAATATAATGAATACCACCTCTACCCAACAACTAGGCTTTACGCTGGTTGAGATGATGATTGCCGTCGCCATCTTAGCCATCCTAAGCATCATTGCCATTCCCTCTTACAACCGCTACATTGAACGCGGCTACCAATCACAAGCGCATGCCGAGTTAGTCGCCATCAATTCTGCTTTTAAAAACCAGATGGTTAAAAATCCAAAGTGGAAAACTGATGAAATTAAAACCAAGTTGGATGACTTTATCTCCTCATATAAAGGTCATAAAGATTTGGCAGACAAATACCAATACTCTGCCGAAATGATTGATGCCAATAAAAGCCGAGCCTATCGTTTGAAAGCCATACCCATCAAAACAGGCTATACCCTTTCCGTTTGGATGGATAGTTTGGGCAATGCTTACAAATGTACTGATATTGATTCTGCCAAAGATTCCAAAACTACAATGACCAATGGCAAAGGTTGCGAATCGGTTTCTAAAAAGAAATCTTCTTAGTCTGACAAAAATAAAAAGCAGTGTCATCTTACTGACACTGCTTTTTTTATTTTACTGCTTCCAATCATCGTCTCGGCGTTGGCGTTTCAACAAAATCCTGACTGCGCCATCATTGCCTTGTCGAGGCTCGACATAAGCCAACACATCAGGATGCTGCATCAACCAGCGGCGCGTCATATTTTTCAAAACCGGTTTATAGCCTGCCGAACCCAAGCCACTGCCGTGGACAATCTCGCCGCAAACGCCGCGTTTTTTCGTAAACTCGATAAACTCGTTCAATACCTGCTGCGCCTCTTCCTGCGTATAGCCGTGCAAATCTACATCCGCCACCACAGGATAATGGCCGTTTCGCAAACGCATCAAATCATTTTTACCCTGTCCATTTTTACTGAACGAAGCCGGCGGTTCTTCCCAGCCGCCGCTGCCCACATAAAAATAATCTTCCTGCTCTAAAGTCGCCATTTCTTTAGGTCGCGGTTTGATAGGCGATTTATCGCGGGGCTGTTCATAATAGTTGCCGGCATTTTTCAACGGCGTAACCTTACCAACCGCCTTACTGAAATCCACATCTTCCGCCTGCTTTTTAGCCTTCGCTTCCGCTTCCCGCTCCGCAGCTTCCTTTTTCGCCTGTTTGCCCAAAGCCTTCAGTGTTTCTTGAAAGTTTGCCGTCATGGTTTGTCCTTTCCAAAAAATTGATTGCATACATTATAGCAAACCCGATTACAAGGCCGTCTGAAAGACTCTTATCATCGCACCTTGTTTAGGGTATAGTATTGTCGCCTTGTCAGTCTTACAAAGAGAAAAATCATGTTTAAACGCCCGGAAGAAATTATTGTTTTGGTACTTGCCCTATTATGGGTCGCACTCAGCTACTACTTCGCCGCCATCCTGATTTCAGATGCCTACACCATCCTCCTGATTACCGTATTGACCTTTATTTGGGCAATTGCATGCTTCTTCTTGTGGCAACGCAACTTAAGCCGTCATATTTGGCCGCTGTTTCTCGGCAGCCTGGTTGCCTGCTGGTGGCCTTACTTCACTTGGCTTGCAAGCGACGTTCCCGAAGGCACATGGTATTCGGGCTGGACATTCAAATCCATTATCGCCCTGATTCCCGTTATTGCCGCTTATGTCTTCAAGTGGAAACGGAGCCGGAAAAACAAAATTTCCAATACCCTCGCCTGATACCTTACGCCGTCTTTTCAGACGGCGTTTTCCATATCTGACATAGCGCTCAGACTGTCAACAATTCCAATAAAATGCTATACTCTTCACACGATTTAACACCCTAAAACAGGCCGTCTGAAAGACTTATCAAGATGATCAGCAAACAAGAATACCAAGCACAAGCCGCACAAGGTTACAACCGCATTCCACTCGTTCAAGAGCTGCTTGCCGATTTGGATACACCGCTCTCAATCTACCTCAAACTAGCCAACAAGCCTTTCACCTACCTGCTCGAATCCGTTGTCGGTGGCGAACGCTTCGGCCGCTATTCCTTCATCGGCCTGCCTTGCAGCCACTATCTCAAAACCAGCGGCAAACATGTCGATGTATATCAAAACGGCGAAATCGTCGAACAACACGACGGCAATCCCCTACCCTTTATCGAAGCCTTCCACAACCGCTTCAAAACGCCCGAAATCCCAAGCCTGCCGCGCTTTACCGGCGGCCTGGTCGGCTATTTCGGTTATGAAACCATCTACAATTTCGAACATTTTTCCCACCGCCTGAAACATACGGCCAAAGCCGATCCGCTCGGTACGCCCGACATCCTCCTGATGCTCTCGCAAGAATTGGCGGTTATCGACAATTTGAGCGGCAAAATCCACCTCATCGTTTACGCCGATCCCTCGCAGCCCGACGGCTACGAACGCGCGCGCGAACGTCTTGAAGACATCCGTACCCAGTTGCGCCAAAGTTGCGCCATCCCACTTTCCCTCGGCAGCAAACAAACCCAAGCAGTCAGCGAATTTGGCGAAGAACCTTTCAAAGCCTGCGTCAACAAAATCAAAGACTACATCTTTGCAGGCGACTGCATGCAGGTTGTCCCCAGCCAACGCATGAGCATGGAATTTACCGACAATCCGCTTGCCCTCTACCGCGCCCTGCGTACGCTGAACCCATCGCCGTATATGTTCTACTACGATTTCGGCGATTTCCATATTGTCGGCTCTTCGCCCGAAATCCTCGTCCGCCGCGAACGCGACGACGTCATCGTCCGCCCTATCGCCGGCACGCGCCTGCGCGGCAAAACACCAGCAGAAGACCTTGCCAACGAACAAGACCTGCTGAGCGACGCCAAAGAAATTGCCGAACACGTCATGTTGATTGACTTAGGACGAAACGACGTCGGCCGCATCAGCAAAACCGGCGAAGTCAAAGTCACTGACAAAATGGTAATTGAAAAATACTCCCATGTGATGCACATCGTTTCCAACGTCGAAGGCCGTCTGAAAGAGGGCATCACCAACATGGACATCCTCGCCGCCACGTTCCCCGCCGGCACACTCTCCGGCGCCCCCAAAGTCCGCGCCATGGAGATCATCGAAGAAGTCGAACCGAGCAAACGCGGCATCTACGGCGGCGCAGTCGGCGTATGGAGTTTCAACAACGACATGGACTTGGCCATTGCCATCCGCACTGCCGTGATTAAAAACAATACTCTCTTCGTCCAAAGCGGCGCAGGCGTAGTTGCCGACTCCGACCCAACATCCGAATGGCAGGAAACCCAAAACAAAGCTCGGGCAGTAATCCGCGCAGCGCAAATGGTGCAAGAAGGATTGGATAAATAATTTTCAGACGGCCTGCGCTCTGAAATGACTAAAAAATAAGATTATGATACTCAACGAAAAACAACTAAAATCCATCAGCAAATTCCTCAGCTTTATCTTACGCCATCATCCCGAGCAAATCGGTATTACTTTGGATAAAGACGGTTGGGTGGATATTGATACCCTACTGACGCAGGTAAACCATCCTGAACGTGGCTTTACGGGCAATCCGCTGACCTATGAAGTATTGCTGGAAGTGGTCGAAAACAACGATAAAAAACGGTTTACCCTTTCTGAGGACGGCAAACGCATCCGCGCGGCGCAAGGTCATTCGACGGCACAAGTTCAGGTCGAACACAAAGTGGCAACGCCTCCTCAGATTTTGTATCACGGTACGGCTGAACGCTCTGTTCCGTCTATTTTGGAACAAGGCCTACATTCTGCCTCGCGCCATTTTGTTCATCTGTCTGCCGATGCTGAAACAGCCGTTAAAGTCGGCTCCCGTCACGGCAAGCCGGTTGTATTGACCATCGACACTGTCGCCATGCTTGCGGCAGGACATCAATTTTATTTGGCAGACAACGGCGTATGGTTAATTGAAAACGTTCCGCCGCAATTTATCGGCAAACTTTAAAACATCAGGCCGTCTGAAGCCATAAACCATGTTCAGACGGCCCGCAAACACCCTACCCAATTTATTCATAAAGCGATTATCCATGAACACATCCCCCATCCTCCCTCCTGCCATGCTCGGCATCCTCGGCGGCGGACAATTAGGCAGAATGTTTACTGTTGCTGCCAAAACCATGGGCTACAAAGTAACCGTACTCGATCCCGACCCGAACGCGCCGGCAGCGGAATTTGCCGACCGCCATTTGTGCGCGCCGTTTGATGATGAAGCAGCTTTGGAAGAATTGACAAAATGCGCGGCAGTTACGACCGAGTTTGAAAACGTCAATGCTGACGCGATGCGTTTTCTCGCCAAACACACCAATGTTTCCCCCAGCGGCGACTGCGTTGCCATCGCGCAAAACCGCATTCAGGAAAAGGCATGGATACGCAAAGCAGGCCTGCAAACCGCGCCGTATCAAGCAGTTTGCAAAGCCGAAGACATCACTGAAGAAAGCGTACAATTTCTGCCCGGCATCCTGAAAACGGCTACTTTGGGCTATGACGGCAAAGGCCAAATCCGTGTCAAAACGGTGGACGAACTCAAAGCCGCATTTGCCGAACACGGCGGCGTGGATTGCGTTTTGGAAAAAATGGTGGATTTGCGCGGCGAAATTTCCGTTATCGTATGCCGTCTGAACAATGATAACGTGCAAACCTTCGACCCTGCCGAAAACATTCACGAAAACGGCATCCTCGCCTACTCCATCGTCCCTGCCCGACTGAGTGCCGACATTCAGCAACAGGCGCGGCAAATGGCGCAGCGTTTGGCCGATGAATTGAACTACGTCGGCGTATTGGCGGTAGAAATGTTTGTTGTCGGCGATACACATGAATTGGTCGTCAACGAAATCGCGCCGCGTCCGCACAACTCCGGCCACCATACCATCGACGCCTGCGCGGCAGACCAATTTCAGCAACAGGTCCGCCTGATGTGCAACCTGCCTCCGGCTGACACTAAATTGCTGAGTTCTTGCTGTATGGCGAATATTTTGGGCGACGTTTGGAAGGAAGACGGCGGCGAACCCGAATGGCTGCCGCTGCAAAGCAACCTGAACGCACATCTGCATCTTTACGGTAAAAAAGCCGCGCGCAAAGGCCGAAAAATGGGCCACTTCACCGTTTTGGCCAACGATGCGGACAACGCGTTCCAAACCGCACAAACCTTGCATCAAAGCCTGTAACCTTACCCACTTTTTTCAGACGGCCTTTGATTGCCAAAGGCCGTCTGAAATTAATTTTTCCGACCATCTGCCATGAGCCTTCTGACCATCCTCCGTCCGGCAACCGAAAAAGACTGCCAAGCCATACACAACGCCCATCTGCATGCCGTTCAATACGCCTGCATCCGCAGTTACGACGAAACCATTATGCACGCATGGGAAAGTCTGCTCGACATCAACAGCTATTTGGAAACCATCTCCGATAAAAACAAAGCCTTGTGGGTGGTCGAATACAAGGGGCTGATTCAAGGCTTCTTCCAAGTCGATTTTAAAGAAGCGCAACTGGACGCCTTATACGTCCATCCGCTCTTCCACAATCTCGGCTTGGGTACGGCCCTGCTCAGCCGCGCCGAAGAAATGGCCCGAAATGCAGGCCTCAGCTTTCTCAAACTGTATGCCTCGCTCAATTCCGTGCCTTTCTATCGGCTCAACCGTTATGAATCGCTCGGTACTGCCGTGTTGCAACTGAACAAAACCGTCCGCGTCGAATGCGAATTGATGCGCAAATACCTGTAATTTCCCCTTCCGCCGTTGCTTTTTTGAAAGAAACCGATGTCCCGAATTGCCGCCCTGCCCGACCATCTCGTCAACCAAATCGCCGCCGGCGAAGTGGTCGAACGCCCTGCCAACGCCTTGAAAGAAATTGTTGAAAACAGTATCGATGCAGGCGCGACGGCGATTGATGTCGAGCTGGCAGGCGGCGGCATCCGCCTGATCCGCGTCAGCGACAACGGCAGCGGTATCCATCCGGACGACATCAAGCTTGCGCTCCACCGCCACGCCACCAGCAAAATCAAAACCTTAAACGATTTGGAACACGTTGCCAGCATGGGCTTTCGCGGCGAAGGCTTGGCCAGTATCGCCTCCGTCAGCCGCCTGACCCTGACCAGCCGTCAAGACAGCAGCGCGCACGCGACCCAAGTTAAAGCCGAAGACGGCAAACTCAGCAGCCCCACCGCCGCCGCCCACCCCGTCGGCACCACCATCGAAGCCGCCGAACTCTTCTTCAACACACCGGCAAGACGCAAGTTTCTCAAATCCGAAAACACCGAATACGCCCATTGCGCCACCATGCTCGAACGCCTCGCGCTGGCGCATCCGCACATTGCCTTCTCACTCAAACGCGACGGCAAACCAGTATTCAAACTGCCTGCACAAAGCCTGCACGAACGTATTGCCGCCATTGTCGGCGATGATTTTCAGACGGCCTCGTTGGAAATTGACAGCAGTAATGGTGCGCTAAGGCTCTATGGCGCGATTGCCAAGCCGACTTTCGCCAAAGGCAAAACCGACAAACAATACTGCTTCGTCAATCATCGTTTTGTCCGCGACAAAGTTATGCTCCATGCCGTCAAGCAGGCATACCGCGACGTTTTGCACAACGCGCTGACGCCTGCTTTCGTCCTCTTTCTCGACCTGCCGCCCGAAGCCGTGGATGTCAACGTCCACCCAACCAAAACCGAAATCCGCTTCCGCGACAGCCAGCAGGTGCACCAACTCGTGTTCCACACGCTCAACAAAGCCCTTGCCGACACGCGTGCCGACTTGACCGAAAGCGTCAGCAATGCAGGCGAAGTGTTGCATGACATTACCGGCGTTACGCCTGCATCAATGCCGTCTGAAAACAACAACGAAAATCTGTTTGATGGCGCATCCAACTACCCGACAGGCAACAAATCCGACACACGCAATGCCTTTGGTTCATCAGGCAAAACCGCGCCCATGCCTTACCAAGCCGCGCGCGCGCCGCAACAACGCAGCCTGTCCCTGCGCGAAAGTCGCGCGGCAATGAATACTTACGCCGAGCTCTACAAAAAAACCGACGACATCGACCTAGAGTTGAGCCAATTCGAGCAGGCACGTTTCGGCAATATGCCGTCTGAAATGCCTACTCCCAAAACAGATACGCTGCTTTCAGACGGCCTTCCATCACAATCCGAACTGCCGCCGCTCGGCTTTGCCATTGCCCAATTATTAGGCATCTACATCCTTGCCCAAGCCGAAGACAGCCTGTTGCTCATCGATATGCACGCTGCCGCCGAACGCGTCAACTACGAAAAAATGAAACGCCAACGTCAGGAAAACGGCAGCCTGCAAAGCCAACGCCTGCTTATTCCCGTAACCTTTGCCGCATCCCACGAAGAATGCGCCGCCCTCGCCGATCATGCCGAAACGCTGGCAGGCTTCGGGCTGGAACTGTCCGACATGGGCGGCAATACCCTTGCCGTCCGCGCAGTTCCCGCCATGCTCGGCAAAGCCGACGTCGTTTCGCTCGCCAAAGATGTATTGGGCGAACTCGCCCAAGTCGGCAGCAGCCAAACCATCGAAGAACACGAAAACCACATCCTCGCCACCATGTCCTGCCACGGCTCCGTCCGCGCCGGCCGCCAACTTACCCTGCCGGAAATGAACGCTCTCCTGCGCGACATGGAAAATACGCCACGCAGCAACCAGTGCAACCACGGCCGTCCGACTTGGGTCAAACTGACTTTAAAAGAATTGGATGCGTTGTTTTTACGTGGACAGTAACGCCGATAAAAAGGCCGTCTGAAACTATTTTCAGACGGCCTTTTAAATTATTTGCCTTTAACGAATATCCATAGGCGCAAACGATTTCACGGTTTCATCGATTGCTTTAACACGGGTCAGGAAGTCTTCCAATTGGGCAAGCGGCAATGCACTTGGGCCATCGCATTTGGCTTGGTCGGGATTGGCATGGGATTCAAGGAACAAACCGGCCAATCGGGTTGCCATGCCGGCAAGCGCCAAGTCCAATACTTGGGCGCGACGACCGCCTGATGCCGCGGCACCGGATTCGCGCGTTTGCAGGGAATGGGTTACGTCAAAAATAACGGGCAGGTTGTGACACGTTTTTTTCATCACACCAAAGCCGAGCATATCGACCACCAAGTTGTCGTAGCCGAAGTTCGCGCCGCGTTCGCACAAAATGATTTGCTCGTTGCCTGCTTCTTGGAATTTCTCGACGATGTTTTTCATTTGAGACGGGCTGAGGAATTGCGGCTTTTTGATGTTGATGACATTGCCGGTTTTCGCCATTGCCACCACCAAATCGGTTTGGCGTGCCAAGAATGCTGGCAGCTGGATGACATCGCAGACTTCGGCAACCGGCTGGCATTGGTAAGGCTCGTGAACGTCGGTAATCACGGGAACGTTAAACTCGCGTTTCACCGCTTGAAAAATCTTCATGCCTTCATCCAAACCCACACCGCGGAAAGAGTGGATGGAAGAGCGGTTTGCCTTGTCGAAAGAGGCTTTGAACACGTAAGGGATGCCGAGTTTATCGGTTACTTTAACGTATTGCTCACAGGCTTTCAGCGTAGAGTCGAGGTCTTCAAGGACATTGATGCCGCCGAAAAGGGTAAAGGGCGCATCGTTGCTGACGGTGATGTTGTTGATTTGGATATTCACGGCAAAGCCTTTCAGATAAGTTAAATTTGGGAAACAGGCCGTCTGAAACGTTTCAGACGGCCTTAGTTTGAATATTACAACACGGTGTGCGGCGGCTCATAAGAAATCACGTCGCGGATTTTGTTGTTCTCATCGACGAGGACGACTTTCGGCTCATGCGCTGCAATTTCGGGTTCGGACAACATGACGTAAGACATGATGATCACGATGTCGCCTTTTTGAACCAAACGCGCGGCCGCGCCATTGAGGCAAACGACGCCGCTGCCGCGTTCGCCGGGAATGGTGTAGGTTTCAAGACGTTCGCCGTTGTTATTGTTGACGATGGCGACTTTTTCGTTCACGCAAATACCTGCCGCATCCAGCAGGTCTTGGTCAACGGTAATGCTGCCGACGTAGTTGAGGTCGGCTTCGGTAACGGTGGCACGGTGGATTTTGCCGCCGAGCATGGTACGGAACATGGGTTTCCTTTTTGATTGTGGGTTGATTTGCGGTTTTAACTTCCGGGAAGTTAAAACCGCTGTTTGTGTGATTGAGGATTAGTTATTGGGAAAGTCTGATTCGTCGAACTCGGGTTCCGGGTCGCTTTGAAGGACTTTTCCGTTTAATTTCAACTCGCTGTTTTGCAGAGTCAGATGGGTTTTGACATTATCGTCTTCCAAGGTCAGATATTTTTCTCTTGCCATGCTTTTGATGGTACTGTCCACCATCAGGCGCAAGGTTTCGTTGATATCGTCGATGCTGGCGCGGCCTGCGGCTTCATCTTCGGCATTGACGCTAAACAGGCTGCTTGCTTGGTTGACGGCGAGCTGCTCCAACAATTTTTGCGGTACGCTCATATTGAAGTCGGCTTCGGTTTTCTTCAGCATATCGCCCAAGTTATTGAGGTCTTTGGCTGCCAAACCTTTAAACGCAAGCTTGCCGCTGACATCGACATCGCCATGAGGCATGGTGAATTTGAAGGTTTTGACGTTTAAAACCGGATTGTTGGTAAACAGGCCCGAAGCCTCGTTTTTGGCCGTCTGAATCAAGGAAGCCTGAATTTCTTCTTCGCTCATTTTCTTCACGGACACTTCGGCAATTTTGTTTTTCAACGCCAAAAGCGATGCGGCATCCAAATGCTCGGCAGCGACATTGATGTCCAGAGGGCCGTATTTGTCTTCGCCATAGGTCAGGCTTTCAAATTGGAAGCGACCTTCGCTGTTGATGAATTTATCGACTTCGCCGGTCTGGGTATCGAAACGCAGTTTGTTGACTTCGATTTTAGACGGAGCAATCGTGCCGGTCGGATTGATGAATGCACCGATTTGCAGGTTGGTCACAAGGTTGACCAACTCGTTCAACTTAACGTTGTAATCGATGTTTTCTTTCCATTGCAGCAAGAATTTATCCAGCGTAATGCTGCTCTTGCCCAAAGAAAGTTTGGTCAGGCCGTCTTCCGTTTCGGATTGGAAGCGCAGGTTTTCCAAAGACACATCGCCTTTGTCGGCCAATTTGACTTGCAAAGACGGCGCAAGGTAATCGTGGCGATAGCTTTTAAAGCCTTGGCTGTAATCGGTATTGCCGCTAAAGCCTTTCCAGTTGAGCTTGATACCGGAAAGCTCTTCATAATCGAAGGCAGGAATATTGAGGCTGAGTTTGCCGTCGCCGGAAAGGTAAACCGTATTGGTCATGGTCAACGGCGTTTGTTGGCCGAAGAAGCGGTCCAAAACCTTTTTGGTTTCCGGATGGTATTGGAACTCGGTTTCCACGTGGGCGCGCGTACCGAAGCCGCCGGCAAACGGGCCGTGTGTTACGTGGTTGATGACCGTAATCGGCTCTTGCAGGACGGTTTTCAAATTGTCCGGCAGGTATTTTTGCGTATTTTGAAGCAGAGTCGGCTTGAGGCGGATGACGGTCGTCTCGGTTGAACTGAACCAGCCGCGATCGTATTGGTGGGATTCAACGGTCAGGAAACCGGACTCCTGCAACAGCTTTTGTTGCTCGGTCAGGCTTTCTTCCGCTTTGACACCGAGATAGTAAGGCGTGCCGAGCGCAGCGGCGATAACGACGGCGGCAGTCGGGATAAGATACTTTTTCATCACTTCAAACAGATTAGGTTCAAAGCGTAAAGCATAGCATTTTTTAGCTGTTTTGTCTTATCCGCCGTTTCAGACGGCCTTTAGGGGAAGATTGTGATATTATGCAAATATAAACGGTTTTTACACTTTTGGCAGGCCTTACCCTGTCTGCCGAAATGTCATTAAAGGTTTGCAAATGCTTTTATTTATCGACAATTACGACAGCTTCACCTACAACATCGTCCAATACTTTGCCGAATTGGGGCAGGAAGTTTTGGTACGCTGCAACGATGAAATCACCCTCGAAGAAATCGAAGCCCTGAAACCGCAATATCTGGTCATCGGCCCGGGCCCTTGCTCACCGAAAGAAGCGGGCATTTCTGTTGCGGCCATGCAGCACTTTGCCGGCAGGCTGCCCGTCATGGGCGTGTGCCTCGGCCATCAAACCATGGGCGAAGCGTTCGGCGGCAATGTCGTGCGCGCGCAAACAATGATGCACGGCAAAGTCTCCCCCGTTTTCCATCACGGCACAGGCATGTTTAAAGACCTGCCCAATCCGGTCAACTGCACGCGCTACCACAGCCTCGCCATCGACCGCACCACCCTGCCCGACTGCCTCGAAATTACCGCATGGACGGAAGACGGCGAAATCATGGGCGTACGCCACAAAGAATATGCCGTCGAAGGCGTACAGTTCCACCCCGAAGCCCTGCTGACCGAACACGGCCACGACATGCTGAAAAACTTCCTGGAAGAATTCAAAGACTACCGCCCGCAAAAATCTTAATGAAAGGCCGTCTGAAATGGGTTTGACAGTGTTCAAACCGCATTTTCAGACGGCCTGAATCACATCGGACACGAACAAAGGAACAATCATGATTACCCCTCAACAAGCGATTGAACGCCTCATCAGCAACAACGAACTTTTCTACGATGAAATGACCGACCTCATGCGCCAAATCATGAGCGGCCAAGTTCCGCCCGAGCAAATCGCCGCCATCCTGACCGGCCTGCGGATTAAAGTTGAAACCGTTTCCGAGATTACCGCCGCAGCCAGCGTGATGCGTGAATTTGCCACTAAAGTGCCGCTGGAAAACGCCGATGACTTGGTCGATATTGTCGGCACAGGCGGCGATGGTGCCAAAACCTTCAATATTTCCACGACTTCTATGTTTGTCGCAGCTGCGGCAGGCGCGAAAGTCGCCAAACACGGCGGCCGCTCCGTTTCTTCATCCAGCGGCGCCGCCGATGTCATGGAACAAATGGGCGCCAACCTCAACCTCAACCCCGAACAGGTTGCCCAAAGCATTCAGCAAACCGGCATCGGCTTTATGTTCGCGCCCAACCATCACAGCGCCATGCGCTATGTTGCCCCTGTCCGCCGTTCGCTCGGCTTCCGCAGCATCTTCAATATTTTGGGTCCGCTGACCAATCCTGCCGGCGCGGCAAACCAACTCTTGGGCGTGTTCCACATCGACTTGTGCGGCATTCTTTCCCGCGTATTGCAACAGCTTGGTTCCAAACATGTTTTGGTCGTGTGCGGTGAAGGCGGTTTGGATGAAATAACGCTGACCGGCAAAACCCGCATTACCGAACTGAAAGACGGCAAAATCACCGAATACGACATCAGCCCAGCCGATTTTGGCATGGAAATCCGCCGCAATTTAGACGAAATCAAAGTCGAAAATGCGCAAGAATCCCTGCAAAAAATGAACGAAGTGCTGGACGGCAAAGCCGGTGCCGCACGCGACATCGTCGTCCTCAATGCCGCCGCCGCGCTCTACGCAGGAAACATGGTCGCTTCGCTGGCAGACGGTGTCAAAGCCGCTCAAGAAGCCATCGACTCCGGCAAAGCCAAAGCCAAAAAAGACGAGTTTATCGAATTTGGCAAACAGTTTGCCTAAGCTTTAAAACTATAAACAAAGGCCGTCTGAAAATCTTTCAGACGGCCTTTTATTCTTTAAATATTAAAATTTGCTTTTAATATCATTAATCAAGCCTTCAGCTTTTTCTTTGGCTTCTTCAGCCAAGTGTGCTACTTTCTCTTTGGCTTCACCGGCTAAAGCAGTTGCTTTTTCTTTAGCTTCACCTGCAAAGTTTTCTACTTTTTCTTTAGCCTCGCCTGCGAAGTGCGCCGCTTTTTCTTTGGCTTCACCTGCAAAGTTTTCTGCTTTTTCTTTAGCATCCGCAGCAACTTCTTTTGTCTTACCGACGCCTTGTTGAACTACACCTTCAGCTTTGAGTTTGGAATCGTCAAGAACTTCGCCGGCTTTCTCTTTTACTTCACCGCTGATTTGATCTAATTTGCCAGTCATCATTTATTCCTTCTTAGTTTCATGTTGATAAGAGTAATCACTATATCCCAAAAGATATTGGGTTGCAACTTAAAGTCTGTCTCAATATTAAAAACATAATAAAAATGGATTACGTCAAGTTAGCACAACTGTTTCAATATCGCTTCGGCTACTGCCTTGCCTATCATCTTACTGCCAAACTCATTGAAATGAAGCCCGTCGCACAGCATCACATCAGTCAAATCCTGCTCAAACATCAGGCTGTATAAATCATTGATGGCAAAGCCATATTGCCTTGCCAAATCCTCCGCCACACGGTTATAGGCCTTCAAATCAGCCAGATAGCGGCGCGAGGGTTTGACGATATTGTGTACGCTTTCCAAAAACGGCGTACTGCACGCCCAAATAATTTTTGCACCTGTCTGTTTCAAATAATCAAAAATTTGAATCAGGTTGCTGCGATAGGTTTTTATATCGGCCACCGGCTCATTACAGCCTTGATTATGGCGGATGTCGTGCAAACCGCAATTGATGTGGATAATGTCTCCCACAGTCGCGCCCTCTGTCCATTGCCTGATATGCTCTAACACATCATGCGACGAACGGCAGTTTTCCGATGGAGAAACAATATCCACCTCAGGCAAAGCGGCGCGCGTGTAAGGCTCCGAAGCAAGCCGAACGGAGTCGCCGATTAAGTAAACGGTCATTTTTGTTCTCCTCCCTTTATTTGAATCAACAGCAAGGCCGTCTGAAATATCACTTATATTATTATAAGAGTGCTATTTCAGACGGCCTTAACTTCAGTCAAGTTCTATCGTTAAATCATCAATTAGAGCTGACTGTTTTTATAAAAATCAATTAATTGCTTGGCCTGCAACATGGGCAGACCAAAACGGTCGCTTACGACTTTCAAATCCTTCCATTCCTGACCGGTCAGATTTTGCCCAACCCATTTGAGGTTTTCCGGATTGCTTTTGATTTTCTCAAAATACGCCTGCTTGCGTTTCCAGTTGCGCGACCACACCAGCAACATGGTAAAAATACATAAAACAATCAATACAATATTGGTAAACAACATCATGTCCATACGACATACTCCCGCTTGGATCTCAAAATCAGAAAATATGGATTAAAGGCCGTCTGAAAAAAAAACAATCTTCAGACGGCCTTTATATTATCACTCAATGTTCACCCGTTTCAGGCGCAAGGCATTGCTCAACACGGAAACCGAGCTTGCCGCCATTGCCGCGCCTGCGATGACCGGATTTAAAAAGCCGAGTGCGGCGAGCGGAATGCCCAAAATATTGTAGAAGAAGGCGAAAAACAGGTTTTGCTTGATGTTTTTCAAAGTTGCCTGCGACACCAGCAGGGCATCGGCGAGTTGGTTGACCGAATGCTGCATCAGCGTGGCGGAGGCGGTGTGTTCGGCAACGTCCGCACCACCTTTCATGGCGAAGCTGACGTTGGCAGCAGCGAGTGCGGGCGCGTCGTTGATGCCGTCGCCGACCATAGCTACAGTTTTGCCGGCAGCTTTGAGTTTCTGCACTTCGGCAGCTTTATCGCGCGGACTCATATTACCGAAGGCGTGTGCGATACCCAGTTGTTTGGCGACATATTCAACCGTTCCTTGGTTGTCGCCGCTCATGATGTAAACGTCGATGCCGTGTTTTTTCAGACGGCCTATGGCTTCGGCGGTATCAGCTTTCAACGCGTCGGCAAGTGCGAATGCGCCGATAGGTTTGTTATCGACTGAGACTGCAACAATGCTTGCAATGTCCCAAACGCCGTCTGAAAACTTCGGCAAGGTCAATTCGGCAAATTCGGCTTTGCCCGCTTTCACCAAACCCACTCCTTCGACTTCGGCGGTAATGCCTGCACCGACAACGGTTTGCGCGTTTTGTGCGGCGGGAATCTCCAAACCGCGCGCTTGGGCGGCGGAAACGATGGCTCGGGCGAGCGGATGAGCGGCGTTTTGTTCGACGGCGGCGGCGATGCGGTACAAAGCGTCTTCGTCAAAGTCGCTGTCGGGAACACAATAAACGGCGGCAACCTGCGGCCTGCCTTCGGTCAGCGTGCCGGTTTTATCCAACACGACGGCATCGACGTGGGCGGCTTCCTCCATTGCCGCTGCGTCTTTAAACCAAATACCGTGTTTCACTGCTTTGCCCATGCCAACCATAATCGCGGCGGGGGTCGCCAGACCGAGCGCGCACGGACAAGCAATTACCAAAACAGCAACGGCGTGCATCAACGCAACAGTCCAATCGCCTTTCACCAGCCAAGTGGCTATAAAAGTCAAAAGCGCGATGCCCACGACAGTTGGCACGAACACCGCCGCTGCCTTGTCTGCCACACGCGCAATCGGTGCTTTACTGCCTTGTGCTTCAGAGAGCGCGTTCATCATGTCGCCGAGCAATGTTTGGCTGCCGAGCTGTGTGGCGCGGTAAACCACGCTGCCTTCGGTCATCAACGCACCCGCCAACACTTTGCCGCCTGCCTTTTTCTCTTCGGGGTTGGATTCGCCGGTAAGATGACTCTCATCCGCCCAACCGCTGCCGCTTTCAATAATGCCGTCGGCGGCAATGCGTTCGCCGTGGTTAGCGCGGATAAGGTCGCCGATTTGTACTTGGTCGATGGGAAGCTGTTTCCATTCGCCATTGCGTTGCACGTTGACTTGGGTCGGCGTGAGCTTGAGCAGCAAGCCCAAGCTGTTCAGGCTGGATTTTTTGGTGCGGTGTTCCAAAAATTTGCCCAGCGACACAAAACCGATCACCATCACGCCTACTTCAAAATACACGTGTGCCATGCCGTGCGCCGCGTGCGGGCTGAAAAACAGCATATAAACGGAATACAGGTAAATCGATACCGTGCCGATGGTAACCAGCACGTCCATGTTCGCCAACCCGCCCTTAATGCTTGCCCACGCGCTTTTGTAAAACGGGATGGCCAGCCAAAGCTGCACCACGCTTGCCAGCACAAACTGCCATACAGGCGGAATCATCCAATCGTGCCGCCCGATCATCATCCCTGCCATGCCGATAAGGAACGGAATATTGATGGCCAACAAAAGCCACAGCCTCCAGCTTACATGCGCTGCTTCTTCGGGCTGCGGCAGCGCGTCTTCCGTTTTTTCCTTCGCGCCGTAGCCGGTTTTCTCGATAATTTTGGCGATGTCGGCTGCGGAGGTTTTGCTGTCGTCAAACGTAACCTGCGCTTCCTCGCTGGCAAAGTTCACCCCTGCCGATTCGACAAAATCTTTTTTGTTCAACACTTTTTCAATACGCGAAGCGCAGGCCTGACAGGTCATGCCTTCGATTTGAAAACGGACTTTTTGTTGCATGGTTTCTTCCTTCTGAATGTGGTTGGGCTACCTGAAAAAAGCGGAGCAGGGTTTTCAGGTAGCCTTTGGGGTGTTGCAGTCGATTTGTTGCGATTCGATTTACAAAGCCGCATCAAAGCCGCCGTCTTCCACCGCTTCTATCAGCGCGGCGGGGTTGGTTTGGGCGGGGTCGAATTCCACGACGGCATTCTTGTTTTCCAGGCTCACTTCGGCCTTGTCCACGCCGTTTACGCCTTCGAGGATGCTGGTTACGCTTTTCACGCAGCCGCCGCAGGT